>JBKPMS010000174.1:0-24731 GCA_046732275.1 Actinomycetota bacterium
CCGCCGTTGCACCGAGCACCAGCCCGATCGACAGCCCGATCGTGACCGAGACCACGCCGATCAAAAGCGAGTAACGCGCGCCGTAGACGATGCGCGAGAACTCGTCTCTCCCGAGCAGGTCGATACCGAACCAGTGTCCCGCCGAGGGCCCTACGGGCTCGCCGTTCTTGAGCAGGTCGAGGTTCTGCTCCTTAGGGTCGTACGGCGCGATCAAAGGCGCGAAGATCGCGACGGTGACGAACACCGAGACGAAGAGCCCTCCGATGACGGCTCCTGGGTTCCGGATGAGCCGGTACCAGGCTTCGTGCCAGAGCCCGGACGGCGCTTCGACGCCGAGCTCGTGGGCTTCGATTTCGGCTACAGACATCAGCTGTACCGGATCTTCGGATTGATGATCGCGTACGAGATGTCGACGATCAGGTTGACGAGAACAAAGACGACCGCGAGGAAGAGGATCCCTCCCTGCAGCGCGGGATAGTCGCTATTGAAGATCGCGTCACGTAGCCACGAACCCATGCCGGGAAAGGCGAACACAGTCTCCGTGAGCACAGCGCCGGACAGCAGCAAGCCGGTCTGCAGACCGATGATCGTCGCGACCGGAAGCAGCGCGTTCCGCAGGACATGGCGCCGGTCGACGGTATGCGGTGCGAGGCCCTTGGCCCGCGCCGTGCGCACGTAGTCCTCGTTCTGGACGTCGAGCGTCGAGGCGCGCGTGATGCGCATGATGATCGCGAGCGGGATCGAGCCGAGCGCGATCGCCGGCAGGATCAGGTGCTTGATCGCGTCCCACATCGCGGTCCAGTCACGCGTGATGAGACCGTCCAGAACGTAGAAGCCGGTCGGGTGCTCCGGGTTAAGGAGGATGTCCTGGCGGCCGACGCTCGGCAAGATCGGCCACTTCACCGCGAAGAGGTACTTGAGAATGATGGCAAGGAAGAAGATCGGGATCGAAATGCCGATCAGCGAGCCGACGAGGCTCAGGTGGTCGCCGACGCCGCCGTAATGCTTGGCCGCGAAGAAGCCGAGCGGTAACCCGACACCCACCGCGAAGATCATCGCGGCGATCGCGAGCTCGATCGTCGCCGGAAAGCGGCGCTTGATCTCCGACACGACAGTCCGCCTGGTGGTGATGCTGGTTCCCAGGTCCCCTTTCGCGGTCACCTTCAGGTAGTCCCAGTACTGCACCGGCAGCGGGCGGTCGAGCCCGTATCGCTCCTTGTACTGCTTGACGAGCTCAGGGGTCGCCCGCTCGCCGAGGAGCGCCGAGGCCGGATTGCCCGGCAGAGCGTGCACCCAGAAGAAGATCAGGATTGAGACGCCGAGCAGGATCGGCAAGAGCAGCAGCAACCGGCGGACGACGTACCGAAGCATTCAGTCGTCCGCCGGCTGCTCGTTTATGTGACTACTGACCTCCGGCGATGTTCGCGAACTGGAACCAAACGCCACCAACGGGTGTGGCGATCAGTCTCGTGACTCGCCTTTCTGCCCCCAGCGCCGGCGTCGCGTGTGCGTAAGGCACGCCGGGCAGGTACTTCATGATCAGGATGTTCGCCGCCTTGTACAGCGCGACGCGCTTCTTGAAGTTCGGCTGGTTCAACGCGCGATTCAGGATCCCCGTGATCGCCGAGTTGTTGAACCCGAACTGCGGGTTGAAGTTCCGGAAGAACGTTCCGAGGAAGTTGTCCGGATCTCCGTAGTCGCCCGTCCAGCCGATCAGGTTCAGGTCACCGGCCGACCCTTCGTTCACCTTCGGCACGTATGTCGGCCGCCACGGTGCGCTGTGGGCGACGACGTTGAAGCCGGAGGCTTCGAGGCTCGCTGCGAACGCCTGGAAGTTCCGCGCGGGGTCCGGCATGTACGGCCGCGAGACTTCCGTCGGGTACCAGAACTCGACCTTGCACGGAACGTGGCAACTCGACGAATTGAGCAACTGCTTCGCTTTCGTCGGGTTGTACGCGTACTTCGGCACCTTGGTCGAGTAGCCGAACAGGCTCGGCGGCATGAACTCGTTCGCCACCTTGCCGGTGCCGTAGTAGAAGTTCCTCACCACGGCAGCCCGATTCAGCCCGTAGGCGACAGCCTGGCGGACCTTGATGTCGTTCATCGGCGAGCCCGGACCCTGGTGGATCGTCACGTACGCGACGTTGAAGGCCGGCCGCTTCACTGCCTTGAGCCGGCGGTCACCAGAGAGGCTGGCGATGTCCTGCGGCGGAGCGAGGTCGAATGCGTTGATCTCGCCCGTCTTCAGGGCCTGGAAGCGCGCCTCGTTGTCTGAGATCGGCCGGATGATGAGCCGGTCGAGCTTCGCCTTCCTTCCCCAGTAGCCGTTGTACTTGACCAGCTCGACCTTCTGGCCGATCGTCCACGACGAGAACTTGAACGGCCCGGTGCCCGTCGGGTGCTGGAACGCGTACGACCCGGTCGCGCGGAACGCTCCGCCCTGCAGCGTCGCCTGGTCGGCGCCGTACTTCTTCATCGCCGTCGGGCTCTGCATTGCGAACGACTGGATCACGAGCGACGGGAAGAACACGCCGGACGGCTTGTTCAAGCGGATGATGACCTTGTACTTGCCGACCGTCTTGCAGCTACGGAAAAGCGGCGGCGACAGGTTCGCGACCTCGTTCTTCTTGAATCCGCCGTACGTCGCCTGATAGTAGAACGTGGCCGACGGATCCTGGAACGGCCCCGTCCAGTTGTACCAGCGGTTGAAGTTGTAACAGGCTGCCGCGGAATTCCACGGTGTGCCGTCGTGGAACTTCACGCCTTTGCGAAGCGTGAACGTCCACACCTTTCCGCCACCCGAGAGCTTCCACTTCGTGGCCAGCGCCGGGACGATCTTCGTCGTTCCCGGCTTCAGCTTCACGAGCCCTTCGAACATCTGCTCCGTGACGCGGAACGATTCGCCGTCAGAGACGAGCGCCGGATCCAGGTAGGTCGGATCCGACGCGCCCGCAAAGACGAGCGTGCCTCCCTTTGAGGCTCCACCCGCCGTACTCGCAACGACCAGCACCACCAACGCCGCGAGAGGCAGGGCGAGCCTTCTCATATGCCCCCTCACCCAAGCTCCTTTCGTCGTCCCGCCCCTCCAAGGCGGACGAGCAAGTATGAACAGAACGTTAACCCCGACTCAAGATTTAGACGCAATCGGCACTAAATTGTTCGCCCCGACCGCCGCTCCCGCAGCGGATGGTCAAGTGAATCGCCGGCGGAACTCCGGCGACGCGAACAGCGTGATCCCGACTGCAGCGAGGGCGACCGCCACCAGGAACTGGATGATCCAGCCGACGTCGAACACCTCGGCGAGGATCCCGCCCAGAAGGCTTGCCGCGATCCCGATGAGCGCTGTTGCGAGCAGACTGACGTCTTGTCGGCCCGGGAGGACGAGCCGCCCCAGCGCGCCGACGACGAGCCCGGTGAGCGCAAGCCAGAGGAGCGAGAACGCGAGCCCGATCAGCGATCCCGCCAGCAGCAATGCGAGGACGACGATCAGCAAGACGACGACGATGACCACGTTGCAAGACGGTACCCAACCGACGGATCGGGGCTACGCAAGCTGGTTGGCCCGACTCGGGCGTGTCTCGACCGGGAATAGCATCGGCCTGTGACCACCGATGCGGTCCCGGCGCGCACGAGAGACGTACGAGATGCGCGCCTTCTCTACCCCGCGACCGAGGAGTCGGTGTACTTCAACACCGCGGCCGTTGGATCGACAATCTGGGCGGTGGCGGAGGCGTACGAGGCCTTCCTGAACGAATGGGTGACTAACGGCTTCGACTACGTGCGCGGAGAAGCCGCCGCCGAGAATGCCCGGTCGTCGGTGGCTGCCCCTCATCGGCACGGAGCGGGGGAATGTTGCGTTGATCGCTTCTGTGTCGGCGGCGGCGGGCTTGGTGGCCGCGCAGCTTCGCCAGGCCCCTTCCGCAACGGCGGCCTGGAGCCCGAAGAAATCGCCAAGCACGTCGACGCCCGGCGACTCGTCGCCTTCAGCGGTGTTCAAAGCGCCACGGGCCATCGATCGGATATCACCGGCATAGCCGGCCTTGCTCGAGAGGTCGAAGCAATCGTCTTCGTCGATGCCTCGCAGATGTTGGGAGCCGTACCGCTACGCGACCAGCTCGGCCCCGACCACAAGTTCCTCATGCATGCCGGACGCGGGCTCGGCTACTGCTACCTCTCCCCGAGGGTGCGGGACGAGTTCATCCCGATCAATGCCGGCTGGAAGGCCGCGGCCGTTCCGCTCGAGAGCTTCTTTGGCCCGGCGATGGAGTTGTCCTCGACGGCATCGCGCTTCGACAACTCGATCAGCTGGCTGGCGGCGGTGGGAAACGAAGCAGCGCTCTCGGCGTTCGAGGAATTCGGGTTGGACGCGATCCACCGCAGGAACGCCGAGCTCGCGACGCTTCTCCGCTCGGCTCTCAACGATGCGGGGTGGCCGCCCGTCCCGTTGCCCGCGGCGAATCAGAGCTCGATCGTCTCGGTTCCCCTTCGCGATCACGATGCCTCCAAGGTTGTCGGCGCGCTCAGGGAACGCCGGATCGTCTGCGCCGTGCGAGACGGCAATCTCCGCCTGGCGATTCACTTCTACAACCACGAAGACGACGTCGATCGGCTGATTGCCGCGCTCACCGAGATCTAAGCGCGTGGCTGACGGCGACCGACCCTCGATCCGCTCGAGCTGCTGCCGCGTGCACTGCACTTCCTGACCCCAGCACGCGCCTCCAACCGGCGCCGCTCCATGCCTGTGGAGAAAGAGTGACGCTTTCGACGCTGAAATCATGTGCCGAGGAGCCACGTCGGAGGGTCAGACCCGCACCGCTTACCGGGGACATGGGCGGCAACGCCTCCGTCGCCGTCCGGACTGGACGTGCCCCTCCTGTCCGGAGGGGACACCCGCCGGCTGTGCCGTCACGGACACGCTGCGATTGCGACACCGTTTCGTGCGGGTTATCGCAGGGCGTCAGGGATCTGCGCACCTTCCCGTCGGCTTTGCCATCAGCGTCGGGCTCTTCGGGTCGGCGGCGGACCTTGGAACGATTGAGGGCGGCCCTCGGGCCGCCCTCAGCGTGATCCGCGCTGCAACCGCCGGTTAAGCGGCGAGCGAGATCAGATCTCGGAGCGCCGACAGCCGGGCGAGTGCCTGGCCCTCGAGCTGCCTCACGCGCTCGCGAGTCAGGTCGAGCTCGTGCCCGATCGCCTCGAGCGTCCAGGGCTCGCCCTCGAAGCCGAAGCGAAGCTCGAGAATCCGGCGCTCCCGTTCCGGGAGGGCGTCGAGAGCACGCCGGACGCCCTGGCGTCGCAACGACTCCTCCGCCTCGTCGAACGGGTCCGCGGCTTCCCGGTCGGCGAACAGGTCGCCGAGCTCACCCTCGTCGTCCGCACCCACTGTCTGGTTCAGCGACACGGACGCCTGCGCGGCGCCGAGTGCCTCGTCGACATGCTGGATCGGAAGGCCCGTCGCCTCGGCAAGCTCGTCCTTCGTCGCCTCGCGGCCCAGCTCGACCTCCAGCCGGCGGGCCGCACGCGACAGCTTCTGCTGCCGCTCGACGACGTGGACAGGCACGCGGATCGTCCGCGCGTGGTTCGCCACGGCGCGCTGCACCGACTGGCGGATCCACCACGTCGCGTACGTCGAGAACTTGTAACCGCGTCGCCAGTCGAACTTCTCGACCGCACGGTTGAGGCCGAGCGTGCCCTCCTGGATGAGATCCAGGAACGGGACGCCGAGCCCGCGGTAGCCCTTGGCGATCGAGACGACCAGTCGCAGGTTCGACTCGATCATGCGCCGCTTCGCCGTGGGGTCGCCGCGCTCGATCGCCTTCGCGAGCGTGACCTCCTCGGCAGCGGTGAGCAGCTTGTGGCGGCCGACGTCCGCCAGGAAGAGCTGGAGGCTGTCGGCGGACCCCGAGAGAACCTGCGGCTCGACGGGCTCGACGACCTTCTCTTCCTTCTCCTTCTCGGCCTCGGCGAGAGGCTGGCGAACCTCGAGCCCGATCCGCTCGAGCTCGCGCGTCAGCTCCTCGACCTCGGCCTCGTTCAGGTCGTGCTCGATGGAGAAGATCTCGAGCTCGGCAGCCTCGAGATAGCCCCGCTCCTCAGCACCCTCGACGAGAGCCTTGGCCTGATCCGAATCAAGCAGTTCGTGAAGCTGATTCTGTGTCAAATGTCCCTTTCGCGTCCTACTTTGTGCTTCGCGGCCAACTTCGAACTGTAAGGCTCATTCCCTTTTCTTTCCAGGGAGAACCGCTTCAGGAGACGTCAAGCGGCAGTAACGAGACCGTGCCCTTTGTTATTCCGTCGCCGCCGGCTCTTTGGATTGCGCGCGTACCAGGAACTCGAACTCGATCTTGTCCTCGTCGTTCAAGACGAGCCGGGCACGAAAAGGTTTGCCGTTCCGCGACCGGAAACCGGAGAGTACCTCCCGCGTCCGACGTTCCTCGATCAGCTGACGGGCGATCTCCGGAGTCAGCGTCCGGCCGGCGACGCGCTTCCAGATCACGAAGCCGCAGCCGACCTCCTCGCGGCTCTTCCAGCTCGTGCAGCCGTAGGCCTTCGAGTTCTCGCGGATGATCTCGCCGGTCTTGGCTCCGCAGCGCGGGCAGAGCCCGAGCTCCACCCGCTCGGGACGCAGCTTCTCCTTGTCGAGGGCGGCGATCTGGTCGACGGTCTCCTTGGCGAAGTCCGCGATGCCCTTCATGAAGGCGCTCCGGTCGCCGCGGCCGTGCTCGATATCCGACAGCTTGTGCTCCCAGTCACCTGTGAGCTCGGGAGAGGTCAGCTTGTGCTCCTCGAGCATCGTCACGACCTGAATGCCCTTCGGCGTCGCCTGGAGGTCCTTGCCGACCCGCTCGATGTACTCGCGGCGGATGAGGGTCTCGATCGTCTCGGCGCGCGTGGCGGGCGTGCCGAGCCCCGACTCCTTCATCGCCTCGCGAAGCTCCTCGTCATCGATGAGCTTCCCGGCGGTTTCCATTGCCGAGAGGAGCGTCGCCTCGGTATAGCGGGGCGGTGGCCTCGTCATCTTCTCCTCGATCTCGGCGGCGATGCACCGGACCGTCTGCCCTTCCTGCAGCACCGGGATCTCGCCGCCCTCCTTCTCGTCTTCGCTCTGGCGCTCCTGGTCCGGCTCGACGCCGTAGACGGCGCGCCATCCCGCTTCCAGCGTGACCTTGCCGCGCGTGCGGAACCGTTCCTCCTCCACGTTCGTGATCACCGTCGTCCGTGCATAGCGCGCCGGCGGGTGGAAGACGGCGAGGAACCGGCGCGCGACGAGATCGAAGACGCGGCGCTCGTCTGGAGTCAGGTTCTCCATCTCGTGGTCGATGTCGGTCGGGATGATCGCGTGGTGGTCGTCGACCTTTGCGTCGTTGACCACGCGCTGCAGCGGCAGCTGCTCGAGCCCGAGGACGTAGCCAGCGGCGTCGCGGTATTCGGCGATCGGCTGCAGCGTCGCCGCGGTCGGCTTCAGTTGCGGGACCATGTCACCGGAGAGGTAGCGCGAAGAAGTCCGGGGATACGTGATCGCCTTCTTCGCCTCGTAGAGCGACTGCGCTGCCTGGAGGGTCCGGCGCGCGGAGAACCCGTAGCGGCGGTTGGCGTCGCGCTGCAGCGACGTGAGGTCGTAGAGGAGCGGCGCGCGCTCCGACTGCTCCTTGCGCTCGACCTTCTCGATCGTGCCGTCCTGGCCCGAGACCTTGGCGACGATGCGGTCAGCGCGCTCGAGGTCTCCGAAGATGCGCGTCTCGTCGCCCTCGAACCAGAGACCCTGATACGGAGGCTGGAACGCCCCGTGCACCAGCCGGTAGGGCTCGGGCACGAACGCCTGGATCTCGCGTTCGCGCTTCACGATCATCGCGAGCGTCGGCGTCTGGACGCGACCGAGCGAGACCACTCCGCCCACCCAGGCGCGGCCGCGGATCGTCGCGGCGCGGGTCGCGTTCATCCCGACGAGCCAGTCGGCCTCCGACCGGGACCGCGCGGCATCCTCGAGATGCTGCATCTGGGAGCCGGGGCGGAGCCTATCGAAGCCTTCCCGGATCGCCGCCTTCGTCATCGACGAGATCCAGAGCCGCTCGACGGGTTTCGGCGCCTGGCCGCTGGTCGCCGACTCGCCGAAGACGGACTCGTAGACGTACGCGAAGATCAGCTCGCCTTCGCGGCCCGCGTCGCACGCGTTGATGATCTTGTCGACGTCATCGCGCTTCAGGAGCGTCTCGATCAGCTTCAGCTGCTTCTTCGATTTCGCATCCCGGGGGACGAGCTTGAAGCCGTTCGGCGGGACGATCGGGAGATCGGCCATTCGCCAGCGCTTCCACCGCTCGTCGTACTCCTCCGGCTCGGCGAGCTGGACGAGGTGGCCGACGGCCCAGGTAATGACGTAGTCGTCGGATTCGAGGAAGACGGGCTCGTCGCGCGTCCGCGACTTCGAGGTCGACTTCGCCTTCTCGACGATTTCCTCGTTCGTCTCGGCGTCGGCCTTCTTCCGACCTCGCTTCGGCCTGATGTCCTCGAGCTTGCGCCGCTGGAAAGGACCATCCAGCGCGCCCGCGAGATCGCCTCCGACGGAAGGCTTTTCGGCAATGACAAGTGTCTTGGCCACGAAAACACCATAGCGACCTCTTCGCGGCCGACCCTGCCGGCCGGAGATACTTGGCCCTGTGCGGCCGAGCCCCTTCTACCTCCTCGTAGGCGTCATTTCCTGGCCGGTCCTGCACGGCCTGTTTCGCCTGCGTGCCGAGGGCCACGAGAATCTCCCCGCCGAAGGCGGGTACGTGCTCGCCGCGAACCACTTCTCCAATTTCGATCCGTGGCCCCTCGGAATGCCGCTGTGGCCCAAGCGCTATCTCCGGTTCATGGCGAAGTCCGAGCTCTTCTGGTGGCCGCTCAGCATCGTGATCACCGCTGGAGGCGGGTTCAAGGTGCGGCGCGGAGAGCGTGACCGTGAGGCGATGCTGACGGCGGTTCAGCTTGCCCGCGAAGGGAATGTCGTCGCGATGTTCCCGCACGGGACCCGCGAGCGGAAGGGGCTCGCGAAGAGGCACCAGCAAGCTGCCCACACCGGCGCGGCGCGGATCGCCCTCGACGCAGGCGTGCCGCTCGTCCCCGCCGCGATCGCCGGCACCGACCGGCTGACGAGGCTCGGTCCGCTCCGCGTTCGCTACGGCAGCCCGATCCTGGTCGACGACCTGCGCGACAGGGAGCGGGGCCGGGCCGCACGCGAGGCGACCGGGCGGCTGATAGCCGAGATCGAACGTCTGCGCGAGGGCCTGTGACCAGGCCGCTGCTCGTCATCGACGGAGACTCGCTAGCGCACCGGGCATACCACGCCCTGCCGAAGACGATCCGACGGGCCGAGGGGCGTCCGAGAAACATGATCGTCGGGCTCTCGAACTTCCTCATGCGGCTCTGGGAGTCCGAGCAGCCGCGCGCCGTCGTCGTCGGCTGGGACACGCTGGAGGTGCCGACGTACCGGCACGAGCTCTTCCCGGGGTACCAGGCCGGGCGCGTGTTCGACGACGCGCTGCTCGAGCAGCTCGCGCTGTTGCCGCAGCTCGTCGAGTCATTCGGATTCGTGGCGGCAAAGGGCGCCGGGTATGAAGCGGACGACTTCCTCGCCGCGGCCGTCCAGGCCGAGGAAGATCGCGGTGGGAGCGCGGTCGTGGTGACATCCGACCGCGACTCGTTCCAGCTCGCGAGCGAGCGGACGACGATCCTCCAGCCGACGCGCGGCGTGAGCGAGCTCGCCCGCATCGGCCCGGCGGAGGTGCGCGAGCGCTACGGCGTCGAGCCCGAGCAAGTGCCGGACTTCATCGCTCTCCGCGGCGATCCGTCCGACAAGCTTCCCGGTGCACGCGGCGTCGGCCCGAAGACCGCGGCAAACCTGCTCGCCCAGTACGGGACACTGGAGGCGATGCTCGAGGAGGGACGCTTCGCAGCGCAGGCGGACGAGCTCCGCATGTACCGGCAGATGGCGACACTGGATCCCTCCGCTCCGGTGCCGTCCGTCGACGACCAGGTCCCGCAGTGGGCGGAGGCGTCGTCCTTCTTGCGTGGGCTCGGGATGAATGCCGTAGCCGACCGTGTCGCCGCTATGGCGGACCGTTCGCCATCGACGTCCTGAGTCACCCGGCGCTCGCGCACCTTCACCCGACCGGGAACCATCCCGACTCCCCGCGGCGGCTCGAGGTGCTGCTGGAGACGCTTCCGACCTGGCGAGAGGGTCGCGCCGCGACGCTCGAAGAGGTGCTGCGCTGTCACACGCGCGAGCACGTCGACCGCATCCTGGCGATCGAGAACCAGACGTGGCTCGACGGCGACACACCCGCGAGCGCGACGACCGCCGAGGCGGCGCTCCTCGCCGCCGGCACCGCCATCGACGCCGCGCTGGTGGGAGCCTTCGCGGTCGTGCGTCCGCCCGGACATCACGCGCTTGCTGGGCGCGCCATGGGCTTCTGCATCTTCAACAACGTCGCGATCGCGGCCCGCGCCGCCCAGGCGGCAGGAGCCGAACGGGTGACGATCATCGACTTCGACGTCCATCACGGCAATGGCACCGAGGAGGTGTTCTTCGAGGACGACTCGGTGCTCTTCATCTCCGTGCACCAGTGGCCGTTCTATCCCGGAAGCGGCGGCCCGACCGACCAGGCGCGAACGACCATCAACATCCCGCTCGGCGCGGGCGCCGGCGACGAGCAGTACTTCCACGCCTTCGATCGCGTCGTGACACCCGCCGTCGAGGCGTTCGCGCCCGATCTCGTGCTTGTCTCCGCAGGGTTCGATGCACACGAGGACGACCCGCTGGCCGAGATGCGCGTGACCGTCGCGGGGTTCCGGGAGCTCGCGGCGCGCTGCGCAGGCCTCGCGCCCGACGTCGCGGCAGTCCTCGAAGGCGGTTACAACCTCCAGACGCTGCCGGGGCTTGTCGCCGCCGCGCTCGACGGATTCGGCGCCTCGGTTGACGTCGAGCACGACGAAGACGTATCTTAACGTTCCTCAGATTCTGAAAGCAAATCAGATTGTCATGAGCCGCGACTCCAACTGGACCGCCGCAGATGTTCCCGATCAGTCGGGGCGCACGGTCGTCGTCACCGGCGCGAACGCCGGCATCGGCTTCGAGGCCGCCAAGGTCCTGGCCACGCGTGGTGCGACGGTCATGCTGGCGTGCCGCGATGTCGTCAAAGGCAAGCGTGCAGCGGACGAGATCCGTGCCGACGTCACCGACGCGAACGTGCCCGTGGTGGGGCTCGACCTCGCGTCCCTTGCGTCCGTGCGCGAGGCCGCCGCTGCGATCCGCTCAGCGTCTCCCCGCCTCGACGTGCTGATCAACAACGCGGGCGTGATGCAGGTTCCGTACCAACGGACCGCCGACGGGTTCGAGCTCACCCTCGCCACGAATCACCTCGGTCACTTCGCCCTTACCGGGCTGCTGCTCGATCGGCTGCTCGAAACGGGCGGCTCGCGAATCGTCACCGTCAGCAGCATCGCCCACAAGCGCGGCGTCATTCGCTTCGACGACCGACAGTCCGGGTCGAGCTACAACGCCTCGTCCGCCTACGAGCAGTCGAAGCTCGCGAACCTCCTCTTCACCTACGAGCTGAGCGACCGTCTCGAGGCGACGGGCAGGGACACCATCGCGCTCGCGGCCCATCCGGGCAACGCCCGCACCTCGTTGTGGAAGTCGAGCTCGAGGGTCGAGAACACGTTGATCAGCCCTCGCCTGCGCTTCCTCAACTTCTGGCTCGTCCAGAGCGCCGAGCGCGGCGCGCTGCCAACCCTCCGGGCGGCCGTTGACCCGACGGCGAAAGGAGGGGACTACTACGGCCCCGGCGGCGTGTTCGAGTTCACGGGATCCCCGGAGCGAGTCGAATCGTCCAGCGCGTCCCATGACGTGGCGGCGCGGCGGCGGCTGTGGGAGATCTCCGAGGAACTGACCGGCGTCTCCTACCGGATTTCGTAGCAATGGCGCGAAACGCCAAGCGCCGTCGCTACCACCACGGCGATCTGAGGGCCGCCCTCGTCGACACGGCCGTCGAGCTCATCGGCGAGCAGGGCGTCCGGAACTTCTCGCTCGCGGAAGCGAGCCGCCGGCTTGGTGTCACGGTCAGCGCCCCTTATGCCCACTTCGCGGACCGCGACGAGCTACTCGCGGCGGTGACGGTGCACGCGTCCGAGGTCTTCTACGCGGAGCTACTGCGGGAGGTCGACCGGTTCCGAAAGCCCGCCGACCGCCTGGCGGCGGTCGCCCGCGCCTACGTGCGCTTCGCCGGAACGCGGCGCCCGCTCTTCGAGGTGCTCTTCGACGCAGGCCTCGAGAAGAGCCGCCATCCAGAGATCGAGGCGGCGAAGCGGCCGCTCGACGCTGTGTTCATGGACTGTGTCGGCGCTTTCGACGGGGGGAAAGCCGCATCGAAGAACCTCGCGATCGCGGTCGAAGCGACCGCTCACGGTCACGCGATGCTGCTTCTCGACGGCGACTTCGGCGACGTCGATGACGCCGTCGACGTCGCAGCCGAGCACGCGGCTCGCGCAACGCTCGCTCTCGTCGAGAGCCGCGGCCTGCTCGGCCGGCGAGGAGGGGGTTCCACGTGAGCGACCGCGTTGCGCTCTGCGCCGACGCCGTCGCGCGCTGGCACGCCTCGTGGCTCACGGCGCTCGGCGTCCCCTGGGAGAGGGACGACGACGTCTGGCGGGCGCTCGCCTCGCCCTACTTCATCTACTTCGCGGCGATCACGCTCCGGCGGGAAGCGCCGATCGAGAGCGTTGCCGAGGCCCCGGGGAGCATTTGCGACAACTGGCAAACGCTCGACCTCGCATCGCGCGGGTACACGATCTTCAGAGAAGAGCCGTGGTTCTTCCGGCGTCCGGGGCCGCTGGCGGCAACGGATCCGCCCGACCTGGAGCTGGTGCGAGTGGCCGACGCGGACGGCGTCGCGGAGTTCGAGCAAGTCAGCGTCCGCGGGTTCGAGAACGAAGACGCGACCGTCGAGCCCGGGAAGATGCATCCGGCGGGCATCCTCGACGATCCCGCGATGGCGCTCTTCCTCGGACGCGTGGACGGCAAGGCGGTCGCCGCGGCGATGGCGTACCGGACGGACGCCGCCGTCGGCGTCTTCGGCGTCACAACCGTCGCGTCCGCACGGCGACGCGGATACGCGACCGCATTGACTCGTGCGGCCATGCTGCCGGAGACGGGCCTCCCAGCCGTCCTCGCCCCGAGCAAGGAGGGCGAAAGCATGTATCTGAAGCTCGGCTTCGAGCCGGTCGGAGCGCTCTCGATCTGGACAAAGAGGACTGACTGACCTCAGGGCACACCGGGGCCGGTGACTCGCCGATCTCCCTGCGGCGTCTTCACGAAGACCTGCCAGTTGTAGAGCGCGTAGAAGAGAGGTCCGCTCGAGCCAATCCGGCGGGCGTAGCGGAGGACGGCGTCGACGTAAGCGGTCGACGGGTTGTACGCATACAGGGCTCGTCGGAGATCGCGCGGCGCGCCCGAGGCGTGCAGATAGTTCGCGGCACCGAGGATCGCGTCGTGCGGATCGTGGACGTTCCCTCCCAGGCCGTATCGTCGCCATGTCGCCGGCATGAACTGCATCGGGCCCTGCGCGCCCGCCGCGCTCGCACTGCGCAGCTTTCCGAACTTCGACTCGACGAAGTTCACGGCGGCGAGGACGTTCCAGGACACCCGGAAGCGCCGCTGCGCCTCCCGGTAGTGCGCCAGCAGCAGCCGCGCGGGCGGAGGTGTGCCGACCTTGATCGTGTGTGTCGGGATACCCGGCGTCAGCCGGTAGAGCTCCCGCTGCGCGATCACGAGGTCGCGGCCGACAGCCGCGACGTCGCGCGGCAGCCGCGCCAGCGTGACGCGCGCGAGCCGTTCGTCGCGCGCGAGCAGGCGATACAGGCGTTGCTGGTACAGCGCGTAGAGGACGACATCGTCGGGAGGCCGCCCGCCGGCACGACGCCAGCGGCCGATCGCGTCGTGGAGGGAAGACGTCGTCTTGACGAGCGCCGCCGCGAGCTGCTGCGGCGCCCGCGGCACAGGTGCGTTCGGCGGCGGCGGCCCCGCGAGAGCGAGCGCCGCGGAGATCACGATCAGGTGGCGGATAAGCGCAGGCAGCCTAGTGCAGCTCGGCGATCACCTTCGGAGGCGGTAGCCGAGGCCACGGAGCGACCGCAGCGCCGCGTCTGCCTGGCGCTCCGCCTTCCGAATGCGTTTTGCAGCGGCGACGTACGCACCGTGATCTCGACCGCGGAGCGCGGATGCGAGGGAGACATAGCCGTTCCTTGCGCGAGCGAGTGCCCGCTGAAGCCTCATCTGAATTGGCCGCTCGCGGGCGCCGGCCGGTATGCCGCCGAGCTGGACCGCGGCCGTGGCAAACGCGGAGGCGAGCACCTCTGCGTGTCCGGCGCGCTCGCCGGGCTTCTTCGCATTCGCAAGCGCCTTGCGCTCGGCCGAGCGCGCCGCATCGACGCGGCGGAAGAGCGTCCGCATTGCCGCGGCGTACCGTGGATCCGCCCCGATCGTTCCCGGAGTGACGCCGCGCAGGAAGAGCGTCGACGCGACGCTCTCGCAGCGGTCGAGCGCGATGAGCTTCCCGCGGCAGACGATCGTCGCCGCCCCGGTTCCGACGGGCACGGCGTAGAGGTCGACGTTCCTCGCCGGGCGGCGATTGGAATAGCGCACTGCGTCGTAGCGGCCGAGCCTGACCAGCGAGCGCTTCCCGGGCGGTCGCGATCCCGCCGGCAACAGCGTCTTCGCTGACACGTTCGGCGTCATCCCTGCGACGACCGCTCCGGCGGCTCCTCGCGACTCGAGCGCGACCGGGTTCCGCTGCTCGGTGCCGCGAGGAACACGCGTCGGCCGCCAGTCCCCGGTGGGAAACGAAAGCTGAAGCGGACCGGCGACGGCGACCCCGACGGGGGAATGCCGAACGTGCGTCCACGAGTGCCCGAGGAGAAATCCCGCCGTGGCGAGGCCCGCGCACAGAAGAGCGCCCGCCGCGAGGACCCAGCGCGCCGGGAGCGCCCGCCTCTCGTCGGCGACGATCACCGGGGCACGCCGCAGCACGCCGGGGTCGACGACGGTCTCGCTGAACGGCCGCCGACTGCTCGTCGGCGGCTGCTCGCCACGATCCGCGAGCGGCGGGCCGATGGGATGCAGGTCGAACGCCGCCTGCGCGGCGCTCACGAGCTCGGTGGCGGTGGGATAACGCTCCGAGGGTTGCTTCGCCAATCCACGTGCGACTACCGCATCCAGCTCGGCCGGCAGCTCCGGCCTGTGCTCCGAGAGCCGGGGCGCCGGCTCGGAGACATGCGCGTACAGCACCGCCGCCTCAGTATCGCGGGGGTACGGGACCTCGCCCGCGAGACACTCGTACAGAACGCCCGCCAAGGCGTAACGGTCGCTCGCCTCCGTCACCGGTTCGCCGCGAACCTGCTCCGGGGAGACATAGTCGAGCGAGCCGACGTACGTGCCGGCCTTCGTCAGCTCGCGGAGGTCCTCCGACTTCGTCAATCCGAAGTCGGCGAGGTAGGCGCGGTCGCGACCGCCGACAAGGACGTTCTGAGGCTTGACGTCGCGATGGACAAGGCCGAGCTCGTGCGCCGCGTCGAGCGCGGACGCAACCTGCTCGAGCAGGTCGAGCGCCCGCGTAGGCGAGAGCTCGCCCGATTCGATCAGTCGGCGAAGGTCGGTTCCCTCGACGTATTTCAACGCCAGGAAGAGACCCTCCTCGCTCTCCCCCGCCTCGTACACCGTGACGATGTGCGGGTGCTCGAGCCGCGCCTGCAGCGCGGCCTCGCGGCGGAAGCGCTCGCGGAACTCGAGGTCGGCAGACAGGTGCGGCGCGAGGACCTTGAGGGCGACGGTGCGTTGGAGCGACAGCTGCGTCGCGCGATAGACGACGCCCATGCCGCCGCCGGCGAGCAGGTCCTCGACGCGGTAGCCCGCAATCGTCTGACCGGTACGCAGGACGGTGCTCATGGGTGCGCTACCCGCACTCCCCGCGGCAGCCCGGTCACGGTGATCGTGGCGGTCTTCGTCGCGCGGCCCCGTCGCTCACGCGCGACGATGACGGTGCCGCGCCGCAACGAGACGCCGAGGAAGACCGCACTCGTTGCGGTCCCGTTCGAGTCCGCGGCGAGCTGCTCCGACGCTTTGCAACCTCGCCGGCAGCTCAGTCTCAGGGTCGCGCCGGGCGCGAGGCCCGTGAACGTCATGCTGACGATCTGCACTCGGCGCGGCAGCGCGCTGATGGTGTAGTGGACGACGAAGCGGCCGAGGGGCGCCGGGGGGCGCGGCTTCGGCCTGGGCTTCGGCTTCGCCTTGGGTTTTGGCTTGGGCTTCGGTTTCGGCTTGGGCTTCGGCTGCGGCTTGGGCTTGGGCTGCGGCTTGGGCTTGGGCTGCGGCCTGGGCGTCGGCGCCACTACGGGCTGCGGACGCGGGGGCGCGGGAACGGCAACCGCAGCCGCTCCCGGGTGCCGAGATGCGCACGGTCCCGGCCGCATCTGATACGACGGCGCGAGCGTCACGTAGCGCGGACCGACGTGGAGATTCCCGTGCGCGCTGAAGCCGCGGCCGGCGATGTCCTTCGTGTATCCGCGGTAGATGCAGTTGGCCGTGACGACGTTGTGGGTCCCACCGTCACCGTGCACGCCGTAGCCGCCCGAGAACGAGATGGTGTTGTTCGAGATCACATTGCCGCTCGAGCGCCCGGCGATGTAGATGCCGTTCGAGTTCCGGTCGAGCACGGTCCGCGAGATCCGGGTGCCGCGCGCGTCGGGCGCGAGCACGATCCCGTCACCGATGGTGTGGTACACGGTGCTGTCGACGATCCGGGTCCGGCGCGCGTGTGCGACGAAGATCCCGGGGGCGTAGAGCCCGCGCCGCCGCGCGCGCGTGCAGTCATGGACGACGACCCACTCGAGCGTGACGCCCGCCGCCTTCCCGCCGAGCTTGATACAGGCGACGTTCGCATCGTGGAAGTTCGGGCCGTTGACCTCGACGTGAGTGAGCGTGATCCCTGGGCCGCGGATGGAGACGATCGCGTCGACCGCGGACCCGTCGCCTTGCACATGGAGGCCGTCGAGGACTAGGTCGTGGGCATCGCGGGTGAAGAGGGCCACGCCGTTGAGCCACGACCCCGACGCCAGAATGCGAACAGGGCTGCCGGAAGCGCCGCCGCTGGCGACGACGAGATGCTCGTCGAAGCGCGTCCCGGGGCGGACGCAGCCCGTTTGCCCGGCCCGCAGGCCGGCGATCAGACGCCCGAGCGTTCGCACGGGCGTCCCCGAACGACCGCTCGCCCGATCCCGACCGTTCGAGGCAGCGAAGAGATCGCAGCCGCGGGCAGCAGCCCCGGCGCCGCCGACGGCAGACAGGCTCGCAACGGCAAGCGCGGCGCATGCACAGGCGACGAGAGCCCTACCCCGAGCCAACGATCACCTTCGGCGTCGGCGGGGCGTGAACTGCACGGCTCCGCCGCGCGGGCGGGGCCGCAGGCAGTCGGGCCGCGGAGCCGAGCAGCACGAGCTGCGGGGCTGTAACTGCGTTACGCCGCTCGACGTCGCGCAGGTTCTCGCGCGTCGGCGCCGTGAGCCAGCCGACGAGGAGAGCGAGGCCGAACACGGCGGCGGCGGCAAGAGCGACGACCAGTGTCAGGGGCGGTCGGGGGATGCGCGAACGACCCGCCTCATCGAATCCCGTCCCCACACTCCCTCCTTCACCGACACCGCGCAGGGGCGAACCCCCCATTACGCAAGTTTCATATTCCAAGGAGTTTGGTTTCCTATGCCTGCGGCGAGATACCGGTTAGGGAACCAGCTCGGAGAGGAGGGGATCGTGTCGACCATTGGCGCCGAGATGGGACAGCTGCAATCGCTCGGCCAGAGCTTCACGCGTGAGAGCCAGGACGTTGCCCGCCTGGTCTCCTCGATCAGCAGCCAGGTCCACAGCACCTGGTGGAAGGGGCCGGCGTCCGACCGCTTCCGGGCTTCGTGGGAGAGTGAGTTCGCGCCCACGCTGCGCCGATTGGAGGCTGCACTCCAGCAGGCGAGCGGGGAGATCTCGCGCCGTCACGAAGCGCTGCTGCAGGCAGGGTCGTAACCCGCGCCGGAAGGCTCGGGGATGAGCTCGGTCATCATCATCCCGCCCATGCCCCGCGGGGATCCGCAGGGCATGCGCGAGCTCGCGGGCATCTGCAAGAACGTCGCTGGACAGCTCGGTTCGATCGGGGACGAGGTGACCGGGCTGCCCAAGGGCATGACGTTCGAGGGATCCGCCGCGGATCGATTCAAGGGAACGATGGGGTCGATGGGCTCGCGCGCGGCCAACGCCGCTCATGAGCTCCAGGGCTACATCGGCCGACTCGAGAGCGCCGCTGCCGAGGTCGAGCGCCAGCTCGCCGAACGTGAGGCGGCGATCCGCCGCGCCGAGGCGGAGCACGCGGCCGTCAAGGTGTTGCCGTGAGACCGGCCGGTGGTGGGGGCGGGCGGATCGTCCTCAATCCGGGCGACTTGCGCCGGGGAGCGAAGCGCCTCCGCGACGTGTCCGCCGATCTGAAGAGCACCGCCGGCCGGCTCCACGGCGCACCGACGCCTGAGACGGCGCCTCCTGCCGACGGCGTTCCGCAGGGCGTCCACGAGCTCGGCAGCACGCTCGATGCGTTGATCCAGCCCCTCACGCAATCCGCAGTCGAGCTCGACCGCCGTGCCCTCTGGGCCGAGATCGCCGATGAGCTCGCCGCCGGGTATCCGCTGACCGCCGCTCAGATGGCGGAGTTCACGGCCGCGCTCAAGGACGGCACGCTCATCCGCTACGCCGAGCCGTGGCAGGCCGAGCTCGCCGGGCGCTGGCTCGGTCAGCAGTACCGCTCGCGCTTCACGGATCCGGAGAAGCTCCGCGAGCTCGTCGGGATGCTCAAGGCGAACGGCGCGGTCTACGACGAGGGTCACGGCGCGTTCTTCGCCGGCTTCATCGGATCCTTCGGCCCCGAGAACGTCGCCCACGTCTCACGTGTGATCCAGGCGATGGAGTGGCCGCGGCTCTGGTACCAGGCCGGCTCGCCGTACTCCGATCCTTACTACGACGACGACTTGATGCGGAGCTACGACGAGGCGGGTTTCCAGCTCTCGGACGGCGATGCGAAGGACTTCTTGCTCACGTTCGGAATGGCGCTGTCCGTAGCGACGTACACCGGGCAGCTCACGCGGTACGCCCCGGGCGCCGAGCGCACGATCGCCTTCGACGAGGACAGCTGGGGCGTCGCGCAGCTCCTCAACTACAAGGGCACGTTCGGAGCGACGTTCCTCCGAGACGTTTTCCACAGCGGCGTCATCGCCGAGATCGGGCGCCACGCGGGCGCGCTCACGGAGATGCCTGTCAGCCGTGCCGCGATCGGCGGCAACGACGGGTTCTCGACGGACCAGGCTCGGCTGATCCTCGACGCGCTCGAGCGCAACCCGCACGCCGTCGCCCTCGCGCTGTCCGACCCGGTTCCGAAGGAATTCCAGATCTCGTACCTGCTGGAGGGGAACAGCAACCCGATCGCGATCCTCTACGACCACATGAAGTGGGACGACGACGGCGAGGAGTTCGCGCGCCTCTACCGGACCGGAATCGACTGGTGCTACCAGAACGGCGACGACGCTCGGGCGTACGGGATGACTGCCTCGCTCATCGACCGCACGATCCACAGCGACTGGCGAACGCTCGACCCCATGACGGACACGCTCGCGCACGACCTCGCCGACCACCACATGCCCGACCTGTTCCTCTCGGCCACTGGCTCGTATCCGGGCGGACCGGCAGACGACTACAAGGCCGGGTTCGTCGGCCCGGTGGAGGTGAACGGCGTCGGCGGCCTTCATCTCATCCTGGACAAGGGAGAGCTGACGGACGTCGTGCGAGCGATGGCCGACCGCTCGGAGGCGGACGAGATCTTCCTGCACGGCGCGCGCGACTACCAGGCGGAGCTGATCAGGCAGAACACGACTACGCCGGCCGTTCCGGGAACGACCGACCTGACCTGGGCGTCGAAGCTAGGCGACTTCGACGGGATCGTCATGAACGCGCACGACCTCGACGCCGCGGACGACTTCGACAAGAGCAACCTTGCGCACCAGGTCTTCTTCAAGTTCATGGAGACGACGATCGGCGTCGTTGCGGAAGGCCATCCGATCGCCGGCGCCGGCGCGGACCTGATCGTCAGCGGCATCGACGAGGCGACGAAGCCGTCCTTCGACGCGCTCTTGCAGAGCTCCGACGACGAGAAGGAGCTCCTGATCTCGACGACTCACGCGGCAGTAGCGGCCGGGTATTACGAGAACGGCGTGCTCGGACCGGCGGGCGCTCCGCCTGGCGACGTACTGGTCGACGGCAAGCTTGCGTCGTTCACCGACCTGAAGGACGTCGACAGGATGCGCCAATATCTGATCTGGGTGAACACGAACTCGGACGTCGACAAGGTCGCGGGTGAAGCGTTCGACCGCGTCGACCAGGCACGGGACAATCGTGTCCTCCCGGCTGTCCCGCACGGCTAGCTTCGCGGCGGCCCTTGCTCTCCTCGTCGTCGCCTCGGGCTGCAGCGGCGAGGACAAGCAGGCGAAGCAACGCTGCCTCGACGAGGCCTACAACGCAGCCGAGGCGGCCGCGGTGGCGCGGCTGTACGACGAGGGCAAGCTCGGCTCGCAGATGAAGGTCGAGCGAGAGCTCGGCGTCCCGGGCCGGCCCGGCACGGACTACTTCGACTCCGCGGGACATCTGATCCCGTATCGGGAACTGCCGGACCGGGCCCACAAGATTCAGCTCCTCACCTGGATGCACAACGACAACGACGTCGCGGAGAAGACGCTCGAGGCTCGCCAGGCCGCGCGGGCGAACGCCCGTCCGGACTGCTGACTTAGTCAGCGACCTGGACGAGCTGAAGCTCGCCGCGTTCCACCAGGTACCCGCGGCCCTGCGGGAACACGGGGTTGGACCGCCGCGGTAGACGCACGGCGAGCAGGTCGCCGTCGACGTCCGGATCAGGCGCGAGCAGCAGGCCGTGCTCTTCCTTTCGCAGCTCGCGTAGCCACCCGCCGAACGCGCGCTGCGCCGCCTGCCGCTCGCACGCGCAGATGACGCGAACATCGCCGTCGCGGCCGCGGCGCACGATCGTCTCCAGGGAAGTCGCAGCGAGTGACTCGGCGAGCTCGTCACCGTCGTCGATGACGATGACGACGGGAGGCGAATCGGGAGAGCGCTGCTCGAGCTCCGCGGCCAGGCGCCCGGCGGCATCCTCCGCCTCCTTCAGCCGGTCGGCGGCCGTCGTCCAGAACGAGAGCTCGGTCAACGGGGATCGCCGGGGTGCAAGCAGATGCAGCTCCGTTCCAGGCGTCCCTTGACGCAACGACTCGACGAGTGTGCGCAGCGCGGCCGAACGCCCGCTGCGGTACGGGCCGAGCACGAGGAAGTGCCGTTCGGTGAGATCGGCGTAGACGGGCGCGAGCTCGGTGTCGCCGATCCCGACGAGCGCGCGCAGCGGCCGCGCCGGCGCGGGCAGCGTCGTGCGGTCGACGTGCGCCGGCAGCGGCTCGATCACGGCGGCGTGGGCTTCGCCGTAGCGGCGACGCAGCTCCGCCGCGAGCTCGCCGATCGCCGCGGCCTGGCCCTCGCCGGAGAGGTCGCCGCCTGCAAGTGCGATCTGCAGCTCCACACCGTTCTGCAGGAAGCCGCGGCCGGGCGGCAGGTGTGCGCCGCGGAAGGCGCGCACCGGGACGCCGAGGGCGGCGAACTCATCCTCGTCGGCCATGCGAAGCACCGTTTTGGCGGGAATGATCCCGGCCACGGAATTTGGGACGGCGCCGCGGCGGTCGGCTGCGATCACGAAGTGCACGCCGAGCGGACGGCCGTCCCCGACGAGCCGTGGCAGCGTCGCGACGAGCTCGCCGAGGTTGACGCGCTCGAACGTCGCCGCGAATCCGCCGTAGCCGTCGAGTAGGACAACGATCCGCGGCACCGTCTCGTCCGGCGCCACCCGGCGAAGCTCGCTGAGGCTGAACACACCGCGCTCGGCGAAGAGCGCCTTGCGGCGTGCAAGCGTCGAGCGCAGGACCGCGAACAACCGCGCCGTGCGCTCTTCGTCGTCCTCGGTGATCACGGAGCCGCAATGCGGTAGCGCCTCGAGCGCTTTCAGCCCGCGCGTCGCGAAGTCCAGCCCGTAGAGATTCAGCTCGTCAGGCGACGCGTTCCGCGCGAGCGAGAGTGCAAGCGTGCGCAGCAGCGTCGTCTTGCCCGAGCCGCTCGCGCCGTAGACGAGCAGGCTGCCTTCTGCCTCGAGGTCGACGGTGAAAGGCTCTTGCCGCTGTCTCGCCGGATCGTCGAGGATGCCGACCACGGCCCGGCGGGCACCATCGGGCGCGGCCAGGTCCTCTAGCCGGACGATCGGCTCGAGCGGCGGCAGCCACGGCGAGCGCGGCCGATCGAGCTGCCGCTCCTCCGCGGCAGCGGCGGCCGACGCGACGATCCGACGGAGGTCCGTGTCCTCGTCCAGCGCCGCGTCCTCGTCCGGCCGCGATGCCGGGTCGAGTGAGAGCTCGCGGACCCTGATCGTCCGGTCCTCCACGAGCTCGCGCGTGACGCCGCCGACATAGGCGGCCTGGAACTCGGTCAGTTCGCCGTGGCCCGTGCGCGCATAGGCGCGCCCCGGCCGATCGCGAGGAATCCGCGCCGCCTCGGCGGCGCCGATCACGTCGTTGCTCTCCGCAGCCTCGTTGACGCGCAGCGCGATCCGGAGGTTCGAGTTGGCGCGGATGTTCTCGCTGACGACTCCGCCCGGACGCTGCGTTGCGAGGACGAGGTGGACGCCGAGGCTGCGGCCGCGCTGGGCTACGTCGACGATCCCGTCGATGAACTCCGGCACCTCCTTCGCGAGCGTCGCGAACTCGTCGATCACGATGACGAGGCTCGGTGGTGCGTTGGCCGCGTCACGCCGTTCCATGTCGGCGAGATCCTTCGCCCCCGCGTCGCGTAGATGCCGCTCGCGCCGCTGAAGCTCGGCGTTGAGCGAGACAAGCGCGCGCTGCGTCAGATGTGCGTCGAGGTCCGTGACGACACCGACGGTTTGCGGCAAGCCCGTGCAGTCCTTGAAGGCGGCGCCGCCCTTGTAGTCGACGAGCAGGAACGAGAGTCGCGTCGGCGGCTGCGCGGTCGCGAGCGATGCGATCAGCGTCTGCAGGAGCTCGCTCTTCCCCGCTCCCGTCATACCCGCGACGAGCGCATGCGGCCCGTCCGCGCGCAAGTCGACCCGGAACGGGCCGTGCGCCGCGGTGCCGATCGTCGCCGAGAGCTCGAATGCCGCGTCGTCCCACCGCGACCCGATCCATTCAGGCGTGACCTCCTCCACGCCGAGCAGCTCGGGAAGCGCAACCCGCTCGGGCACGCCGCCGCCCGCGTGTGCGCTCGTGTCGCGGACCGGTGCGAGGGATCGGGCGAAGCTCTCGGCGAGGTCGAGTGCGAGCCCGTCGGCGGTCACGTCCTCGACCGTCTTGCCGCTTCGCGCGTCCGTGTACGTCAGCCGGGACGAGACCTCGTCCAACTCGACGACGGCCGCGCACTCGCCGGGGAGATCACGCCGCTCGCGCGCCAGCCACAGGACGCCGATGCCGGCGTCCGCGGCGTTCCGCAAGACGTCGGCGACGAGCGCGCGTTCGGGGACGACGCGTTCGTCGAGCAGCAGCAGGACGCCCTGCATGTCCTGTCGCCGGCCGGCGCCGAACGCGGCGTCCATCGCGTCACGCCGCTCCTTCGCCAGGTGTGCGAGCTCCTCGAAGAGGCGACGCGCGCGGACCGGGCCGCTGACAACTCCATGGCTGATCGGCCCCGACCGACCCGTGACGTGCGGCAGCCAGACGAGCCACTCCCAGTCGTGCCGGCGCTCGGCGCCGAGCGCCGCGGCGATCACGAGCTCGCGCGGCGAGTGGAGGGCCGCGGCCTGCGCCGCAAGCCAGCGCGCAAGCGCGTCGACACGTTCGGGCGGCCCGCAGAGGCCGGCAACGCCGAGCTCCCCAAGTGGGAGCTCGAGAGGCACCGCAGGCGCAGTGGCGTACCACGACGCGACCTGCTCCGCCTCACGCCTGAGAGCCGGATCGCCCCCGTCCTCGATGCGGACGCCGAACAACGCGGGCCGGTCGGCGCTGCCGAGACGGAGCGCGAGAAAGTCGGAGTCGGCTCGGCGCCGCTCCCACAGCGAGGGCTCGAGACGCCGTGAGCGTCGCAGCAGCTCCGGCGCCGAGGGAAATGCGGCCCGCCGGGCGGCGAGCTCCCGCGTCCGCTCGGCGTCGAGCTCACCGCGAAGCCCGTTGAGCTTCGCCCGGTATTCACGACGCTTCTCCTGGAATCCCTTGCGGCCGCTGCGGCGATCCTCCATGTACGTCGAGACGGCCATCAGCGGCGACAGCGCGGCGAAGAAGAGCATCGTCGGAATGTGAGTGGCGAGGTACAGCCCCAGCCCCAGCGCGAGCGGAATCAACGAAGCCCCGAGCGGTAGACGCGCTCGTTGCGCCGGCTCCGGGGGCGGCGGAAACGGCCTCACGGCCGGCTCGAGCGGACGCCGGACGCGCGGCGGCCGGTTGAAGGGGATCGTCCCGTCCGCGGCGACCGCCGGCGGATAGGTGTCGCGCTGGGGAGCGTCGACAGCGAGCTGCGTCCGGCCCGCAGAGACGACGGCGCCCGGAACCAGCTCCTGCTCCTCGCCCTCGGC
>JBKPMS010000175.1:0-10166 GCA_046732275.1 Actinomycetota bacterium
CGGCGACGACGATTCCCGACCTCGAGTTCCCCAACGTCCGCGATCGCCCGCTCGACTGGATCTGGCATGAATCGGACGCGTTCACGCGGTTCCGCGGGACCGAGTGGATGCAGGAGCCGTGCCGCTCGTGTCCGCTCGGGCGGCAGGAGGAGGACTGGGGCGGCTGCCGCTGCCAGGCGCTTCGTCTCACCGGCGATGCCCGGGCCACGGACCCCGTGTGCCGGTTCTCGCCCCATCACGACGTCGTCGTGTCGGCCCGTGAGCCCGCTCAGACAGACGACTTCGTCTACCGGACGATGCGCCGACCCGCGCGCGTCTGAGCTACGCCGCCTCGCGCCCCTCGATGAGACCGGCGACGTGGAGCCGGTGGGCGACCTTGCCCGCGCTCTCGCGCCGCGTGGCGGCGGGCACGGCGTCGCCCCAGGCCTCGGCGACCTCGTCTGCCCGCACCAAGAGGTCGTCGATGCACTCGGCCGACGGTTCGCTCTCGACCAGGCAGCGCAGGCCGAAGCCGACATGCCAGCGCTCGTCGCGCTCGACGCGCTCGATCCCCTGCCGCACGCCCGGTAGGGCGCCGTCGGCCAGGTCCTCGAGCAGCGCCGCTTGCCCGGCGTCGAAGACGACCCCTTCGAGCAGCATGTGGTAGAGGCTCACGCCCTCGCCCAGCCCGGTCCGACCCTCCGCCAGCTCGGCCGCCATGGCGGGCAGGCGCACCTCGAAGAGGTCGAGCATTCCGGGTGGAGCGTAAGCCCGAGCCGCGGCGCGCCGCTCGGACGGGTCCGCCCCAGGGAGTCCGAGCACCTTGGCCCCGATGTGATCGAAGAGCCGCGCATGGCGCTGCTCGTCGCGGCGTTGAAGGAAGAAGACCCAGGCCACCAGGTTCTCCTGGGACGCCAACGTCGCTTTCCTGGCCGCGTCGGAGAACGGCCTGAGCTCCTCGGCGACGGCCTCCTCGGCCACGCAGAAGCCGGCGAGCAAGCTCATGAGGCGATCACGCCGCTCGTTCGGGAGCTCCGCCCACGCGCGGGCGTCCGGGCTGAAATCGATGGCCTCTGGGCTCCACTGCAGACGGGCCACGATCCGCGAGAAGAAGTTGGGCCAGAAGCTGCGGTCGGCGAAGACCTCGAGCCCGCCCACGATCCTGTAGTCGCGGAGCTGAGGGTCACCCATGGCGCCAAGGTACCAAGTGATTTCCGAGGTTCCCGAGCCAGACCGTGCCCATGGTCATGTGGCCGGGACGGCGGAGAGCGCCTCGCGCGCGGCCGGGCTGCTGACGAATGACGTGAACGCCGCGGTGGCTTCGCGAACCGGCCCAGTGCCCGCTCGGATGACATACCACTGGCGAGCTGCCGGCGGCTCGCGCACGGCAATCGTCGCGAGCCGGCCCTGTGCGAGCTCCAGCTGCACTGCGAGGCGAGACTGCAGCGATACGCCCAGGCCGGCCTGCGCTGCGTGCTTGATCGCGCCGTTGGAGCCGAGGGTGAGCGCAACCGGCGTCAGCCCATGTTCGGCGAGGTAGTCCTCGACCATCTTGCGGGTTCCCGATCCCCGTTCGCGCAGCAGCCAGGGCCGCTCGGCCAGGGCTTCGATGGGCACGTCGGGGGTGCCGACGAGCGGGTCGTCCGGTGTGGTGATCGCGACGATCTCGTTGTCGAGGAACGGGGTGCCCACGAGGCCGCCGTCGCCGGGCGGGCGCCCGCCGATCGCCACGTCGGCGCGGTGCTCGAGGACGCTGGTAAAGACGCCCTGGCGGTTGTCGACGCTGACGGTCACCGAGACGTCGGGGCGCAGTGCCGAGTAGGCCTTGATGAGCGGAACGACGATGTACTCCGCCGCGGTGGTCACGGCCGCGATGCGCAACTCGCGCGCCGCCGCGCCCGCGGCCTCGAGGGCGACTCGGCGGCCCTGGTCGAGCAGGCCGAGCACGTCGGATGCGTAGGGTGCGAACGCCTCCCCCGCCCGCGTGGGCACGACTCCGCGGCCCGCGCGCTCGGTCAGGTCGACGCCGAGCTCGCGCGAGAGTGCCGCGACGGCGGCGGACACCGACGGCTGCGTGACCACGAGCTGTTCGGCCGCGGCGGTGACGGACCCGCCGCGGATGACGGCGAGGAAGCTCGTGAGCTGTGTCACGGTGATCGCCACCTGCCCTCTCTACCGCAGCGATCGTCTCGGGACAACTCGGCCGCTCAGGTCGGGACGCGGCCCGGCACCGTCGCGGCGAGGGTCATCGCGGCGTCACCCCGGTCGCCGGCACCGGCGCGGCAGGGTCGGGGACCAGTACGTCCGCGCGCGTTCCCTGGCCGCCGAGCGCAACGGACGCCTTTGCCGTGAGCACGTGATACAGGATCAGTAGCTGCACGAGCGCGAGCGTCTCTGACCGGTGCAGGTCCGTGCCGATCGTGAACTCCCCTAGGCGCTGGGAGCGCAGGTGGCTGGCGAAGTGCATCGCCTGCCAGATCGTCTGCTCGATCTCCGCCGCGCGCTCGGGATCGAGGTCGCCCGGAATGCGCACCCACTCATTGCCGTTGCGGTGATCCAGCGTGATGCGGCTGTCACCGCCGATGAACGGCGACAGGTCCGGGTGCGCCAACCCGTCACGTAGGACGAGCCGGGCATCGAGACGGTCCGGCGCGTCTCCCGCATCGCCGGGCATGAACGCCACCACGATGTCCGCAAACCGCTCTTGGGGCCGGATGAACGACGCCGAGTCGGGCTCGCGTCGGTCCAGCTCGGCCAGCACCTCGTCGGTCGTGTAGCCGCGTCGCGAGCAGTCGCGATCCACCTTCCACTTGCGTCGCAGCTCTTCGGGCGGCGCGAGATAGACGCGGACGTCGTAGGCGTCGCGCATCTCCGGCGTGTGGTAGCCCAGCAGTCCCTCCACGATGGCGAAGGCGTGGGGCTCGACGTACATCGGCGGCCCGAAACTGCCGTCGGTGTGCCGGTACACGGGCTTGAGGATCGCGTTGCCCCGCCGCAGGTGGGCGATGTCCTGCCCCATGATGTCCATGTAGTTGCAGTCGGGGTGCAGCGGCGTGATGTTGTGCTCCTTGCGCTGCTGGCGGTCGTAGCGGTGGTAGTCGTCGAGGGCGACGTGCGTCACTTTCTCCTCGCCGAGGAGCCTCACGAGACCGCGCGTGAGAGTCGTCTTGCCCGCCGCCGAGTCCCCGACGACGCCCAGGATGATGGGGCGTGGCACGAATGGCCTCCTCAGGTCGCTGCGTGGTGGTCGAGGTCGGTCGGCTCCGGGGCCGGGAGCGCGTCGGAGTCGTCCGGGAGCGTGTAGGCGAAGACCCGGCTCTTGAGCAGGTCGCTCGCCTCGATGCGCATCAGGTCGTCGCGCGTAACAATGTCGCCTTCGTCGACGAGCCTGTTGGCCTGACGTAGCCGCGCGCGCTCGAGCGCATTACGGATGCTGCGCGCGTTGGCGAACCGCGGCATGGCCATGCG
Source organism: Actinomycetota bacterium (assembly GCA_046732275.1). GTDB lineage: Bacteria > Actinomycetota > Thermoleophilia > Gaiellales > Gaiellaceae > 3-1-20CM-4-69-9. Next base: position 3,448 of record JBKPMS010000175.1, read on the forward strand.
CCGTTCGATGTAGTCACGGAAGACCGTCTCAGCCTCCGGGCTCAGCGCGTAGCGTTGCTGCTCGAGCATGAGCTCGCCGATTGCGACGAGCTCGTCGCGGTGGTAATCGGGGAAGTCGATGTGGTGGGCGATGCGCGAGCCCATCCCGGGGTTCATCCGAAAGAACTCGTCCATGCGATCGGCGTAGCCGGCGAGGACGACCACCAGCTTGTCGCGATCGTTTTCCATCACCTGTAGGAGGATCTCGATCGTCTCCTGGCCGTAGTCGCGCTCGTTCTCGGGGCGGTGGAGGTAGTAGGCCTCGTCGATGAACAGGACGCCGCCGAATGCGCGCTTGAGGACCTCCTTGGTCTTCGGCGCGGTGTGCCCGACGTACTGCCCGACGAGGTCGTCGCGGGTCACCGCGACGACCTTCGGCTTCTCGATGTAGCCGAGGCCGGCGAGGATCTCTGCCATGCGCAGTGCCACTGTCGTCTTTCCGGTACCGGGGTTGCCGGTGAAGCTCATGTGCAAGGACGGCCGCTCCGAGGCGAGCCCGACCTGGCGCCGCAGCGTGTCGACGACGAGCAGGGCGGCGATCTCGCGGATGCGCATCTTGACCGGCTCGAGCGCCACGAGCTCACGGTCCAGGCGCTCGAGCACGTGGGCGACTTCGGAGTCGCGCAGCGCGGCGCCGACGTCGATCGCTACGTCGCCGTTGCGCTCGGTCGTTGCTGTGAGTGCGCCCGCCTTCATCACCCGGTCCCACGCCCGTTGTCGTCCGGCGAGGCCGGGCGGGCGCCGTAGCGGCGACCGGGCGGCTGATCGGCCGCATAGGAGCGGAGCGTGTAGCGGATGCGCCGGTCGGAGTCCTCCTGGCGCTCCAGGTGGAAGCCCGGCTCGTCCGGCGGTCGGCTGACGATGAAGCTCAGCGCGGTCGTCTGCCGGCCAAGCGAAGCGTCATAGGCGACGACCTTGACGTACTGATGCGGCCACGCCTCGCGGCACGCGCGCACGTCGCGCATGGCCACGTCAACGTCGTCCTCGGAAAGGTCGAAGTTCGGCGTGCCCCACATGTCCCACAATGAGTTGCGCGGGTGCGGGTCGTCGGTGTGCTCGACCTGGATGGCCCAGCCGTTGCGAAGCGCGTACCGGATCTGCGCTTCGATCTGCTCGTCGGTGAAGTCCGACAGGAAGGAGAACGTCCCCTGGGTGATGCGCATGATCACTGCTCCTAAATCGCCGTCGGCGTGACGAGCACGTCGGGCGTGTCGGTGGACTCGAAGTCGAACGTGACGTCCTTCCAGACCTGCAGGGCCGCGTCGAGCTCGGGGCAGCCCTTGGCGGCCTTCACGAGAATGTCGGGGCCTTCGCCGTAGTAGTCGCGGCCCTCGTTGCGCGCTTGGATCATCGCCTCGACCGCCACCCGGTTCGCCGTGGCGCCGGCGGCGATCCCCATCGGATGACCGATCGTGCCCCCGCCGAACTGCAGGATGACATCCTCGCCCAGGTAGTGCAGCAGCTGGTACATCTGGCCGGCGTGGATGCCGCCTGAGGCGACGGGCATCACCCCGGGCAGCGAGGCCCAGTCCTGGTCGAAGTAGAGCCCGGTCTCGGGGTTCGCGACGTTGTAGCCCTGCCGGCACACGTCGTAGTAGCCGCGCACCATGCCGGGGTCGCCCTCGAGCTTGCCCACCACGGTGCCGGCGTGGATGTGGTCAACGCCGAGCAGGCGGCACCACTTTGCGATGACCCGGAAGGAGACGCCGTGGGTCTTCTGGCGCGTATACGTGCCGTGGCCGGCGCGGTGCAGGTGCAGCAGCACGCCGTTCCGGCGCGCCCACCTGGACATCGAGCTCATCGCCGTATAGCCGACCGTGAGGTCCATCATCACGATAACGCTGCCGAGCTCCTTGGCGAACTCCGCGCGCTCGTACATCTCCTCCATCGTGGCCGCGGTCACGTTGAGGTAGTGGCCCTTGACCTCCCCGGTCGCCGCCATCGCCCGCTGCACGCCGTCCATCGCGAACAGATAGCGATCGCGCCAGCGCATGAACGGCTGGGAGTTGATGTTCTCGTCGTCCTTGGTGAAGTCCAGCCCTCCGCGCAGCGCTTCGTAGACGACGCGGCCGTAGTTCTTCGCCGACAGCCCCAGCTTCGGCTTCGTCGTGGCCCCGAGCAAAGGTCGTCCGAACTTGTCGAGGTACTCGCGCTCCATGACGATCCCGTGCGGCGGCCCCTGGAAGGTCTTGACATAGTGCGCCGGGATACGCATGTCCTCGAGGCGCAGCGCGCGAAGGGCCTTGAATCCGAAGACGTTGCCGATGATGGAGGAGGTCAGGTTGGCGATCGACCCCTCCTCGAACAGGTCGAGGTCGTAAGCGATCTTGGCTATGTATTGGTCCTCGGCGCCGGGCACGGGGTCGACCGAGTACGCCTTCGCCCGGTAGTGCTCGTGTGCCGTGAGGCGGTCGGTCCACACCACCGTCCACGTCGCGGTGGAGGACTCGCCGGCCACGGCGGCGGCGGCCTCGATGGGATCCACGCCCTGTTGCGGGGTGATGCGGAACGCGGCCAGGATGTCCGTGTCACGGGGCTCGTAGTCGGCGTCGTAGTACCCCATCTCTCGGTAGGGCGTCACGCCCGCGGCCCAACGGTCCTTCTTCGATTCGTGGTCCTTGCTGGAGGTGGGACTCATGGTGCTCCTTGGGCTCGGACGGGGGTGGCGAGGGCGCGGACGTTACCGGCACTTGTACAAACGATCCAGTAATTGTTGGGGTTGAGTCATAGGGTTTCCTTTATGCCTTTCCGGCCACAGCGGTCGCCAACGCCGCTGACGAGCCGATACTTGACGCGATGACCGGCCCCACCACCGACCGGCTTCGCCGCCAGCTCTCGTACCTGGCCGACCGCTCGCCGCTCTACCGCCGCAAGCTCGGCGGGCTGGCCGAACGGCTCCGGCGCGTCGATGACCTCCGCCTGGTCGAGTACACAACCAAGGACGAACTGCGCGCCGGCCAGGAGCGCGATCCGCCGTTCGGCAAGCACCTCTGTGCGCCCCGCGACGCGCTCGTGCGCATCCACGTCACCTCCGGCACGACGGGGCGTCCCGTCGCGATCGGCCTCACCCGCGCCGACCATGACCGCAACAGCGCCATAGGCGGAGCGGCGTTCCGCATCGCCGGCGTCCGCCCCGTCGACGTCGTCGCCCACTGCCTCAACTACGCCCTGTACGCCGGCGGCATTGCCGACCACATGGCGCTCGAGCGAAGCGGCGCGACCGTCGTCCCGGTCGGAGTCGGGCAGTCGCAGCGACTGCTGGAGCTGATCCCGCGCCTCGGCATCACGGCGGTGTTCGGGACCCTCTCGTATCCGTCGCACCTCGCGCGCAAGGCCCGGGAGCTGGAGCTCGAGCCCCGCGACCTCGCCCTTCGCCTCCTCGTCACCGCCGGCGAGCCGGGGGCCGGCCTAGCAGCCGTGCGGCGGGAGATCGAGCAGGCCTGGGCCGCGCCGGTCGCCGACACCTTCGGCATGAGCGATGTGTGGTCGACCATGGCGGGGGAGTGCGGTCAGGGCGAGGGGATGCACGTCACCGCCGGCGAGGCCGCCCTCGTCGAGCTGTGCGACCCGGACACCGGGGAGCCGGTCGACATCGAGGACGGCGCGACCGGGGAGCTCGTGTGGACCCACGTAGACCGCGAGGCCTCGCCCCTTCTGCGCTACCGGTCCGCCGACCTCGCGCGGGTGTGGACGGCGCCGTGCGCGTGCGGCCGTGCGGGCCTGCGCATCCGCATCGAGGGCCGCCGCGACGACATGATCCGCGTCCGCGGTGCCAACGTGCACCCGCAGGCCGTCGGCGCCATGCTCGCGACCCGTCCGGCGTTCGGGCGCTACGCGGTCATCGCCACCGGCGACCCGGTGCAGCCGCCGCTGCGCGTCCTCGTCGAAGCGGCTGAGGCCGATCGCACCGACCTTCACGCCGCCGAGGACGACCTGCGCCGCACCCTCGGCGCCTCCGTGGAGCTGACCGCGATTGCCCCGGGCAGCCTTCCCGTTGCCGAGCACAAGACCCGGCTGGTCTACAGACTGATGCCCGGCGTCGAGCTGCCGCCAGAGCTCGCCGCTGCCCTCGACCGGAAGGACGGTGTGAAATGAACGTCACCACGAGCGAGCTCGGCACGGCGCGGGTGCTGACCTGGGATCGCCAGGACCGGCGCAACGCGTGGACACGCGCGGTGATCGAGGACCTCGCCGCCGCGATCGAGGCCTGCGCACAAGACCCTGCCGTTCGTTGCGTGGTCGCGCGCGGCGCCGGGGACCACTTCTCGGCCGGCGACGACCTGTTCGCCACCGCCTCCGCGGACGCGGCCGAGTGGGAGCGGATCGTCGCCGCCTTCCAGCGCCTAACCGTGGCAGCCCTGCGCGCCCCGGTGCCCGTGCTCGCGGCGATCGACGGTGTCTGCATCGGCGGGGCGCTCGAGTTCGCCGCCTCGTGCGATCTGCGCGTCTGCACCAACCGCGCCCGGTTCGGCACGCCCGAGGTCCGCATCGGCCTCACCGCCACCAACGCCGGGACCCTGCTCCTCCCCGAGGTGCTCGGCGAAACCGCGGCCCGCCGGCTGCTCATGACCGGCGAGCTCGTCGACGCGGCGTGGGCACAGGCCAACGGATTCGTCAGCGACGTCGTGACGCCGCACGAGCTCGATGACCGCGTGGCCGCGGTGGCCGGGGCGTTCGACGACACCTCCCGCACCGCCGTGGCCGCGACCAAGGCCCTGCTCAACGACCGCTTCGGCGACCTGCTCGATGCCGCGCTGCGGCGCGAGACCGACGCCTGCGTGGGGCTCTTCGACGGCGATGACGCGCGACAGGCGGTGCAGGCGTTCGTCGCCCGCTGAGGGCCGGTCAGGTCAGGGCTGGGGGGGTCGAGGCCGCGCGGCAGGCTATAGCGTCCCAGCATCGCCTACGACCCCGAACAGTGGCATGACCTCTTTGTCGCCGCCGCCGGGGCCTCGGCGGCGCTGGCCGGGCTGGTCGTGGTTGCGATCTCGATCAACATCGAGCGCATCCTCAGGTACCCGGGGCTGCCCGAGCGCGGGCTCGTGACGCTGCTGCTCCTGCTCGGCGTGCTCGTCGTCTCCCTGCTGCTGCTCGAGCCGGGGCTGAGCCGGACCACGGTCGGAGTCGAGCTCCTGGTCGAGGGAGTCGTGATCACGGTAACGGTCGCGGCGCTGACGTTGCGGTCGCGCCCGCGCGGCGTCGAAGAGTCGTACCTCACGTCGGCTCTGGTGCTCGCCGGGATCGGCACTGTGCCGTTCGTCGTGGCCGGCGTGAGCTTCCTCGCCGAATCGGGGGGCGGGATGAGCTGGGTGCTGACCGGCTTCATCGCCGCCATCGTCGGCGCGATGATCAACGCCTGGGTCCTGCTCGTCGAAATTCTCAGATGACGCTTTCCGCTGACGACTCTCACGAACGCGCGCCCGCGCGCGTTGTTCGAGCGATGCTCTACACCACCATGAACAGCCCCGTCGGCGAGCTCCTCCTCGTCGGCGACGAGACCGCCATCCGCGGCCTCCACTTCTCGGGCGACCGCTTCGCGCTTGCGCGACGCTACCGGTCGGCGCGCGAGCCTTTCGCGACCGCCCGCGAGCAGCTCGACCAGTACTTCGCCGGCGAGCGGACGCGGTTCGACCTGCCGCTCGAACTGGAGGGCCCGGCCTTCCACCGCCGGGTGTGGGAGGCCCTGCTCCCCGTCCCCTACGGGGAGACGCGCAGCTACGGCCAAATCGCCGCCCAGATCGGCGACCCGAGCGCGGCCCGGGCCGTCGGGTACGCCAACGGCCGCAATCCGATCGCCATCGTGGTGCCCTGCCACCGCGTCATCGGCGCGGACGGCAGCCTGACGGGCTACGGCGGCGGCCTCGAGTGCAAGCGCACGCTGCTCGATCTCGAGGCGGGCGTGCTCTCGCTGACCGCCTAGGGTCGTAGCCTCCGCGAGGTGAGCAAGGCTCGCCTCGAGGCGTTCTCGGACGGCGTGTTCGCCGTCGCGATCACCCTCCTCGTCCTCGAACTTGCCGTGCCGGGCGAGGAGGGTGACCTCGCGCACGAGGTCGGCCAGTTGTGGCCGTCGTTCGCCGCCTACGTGGTCTCGTTCTTCACGATCGGGATCATCTGGGTCAACCACCACACGATGGTCACGGGCTTCCAGCGGCTCGATCGCACGACCCTGTTCCTCAACCTCAACCTGCTGTTGTGGGTGGTGCTCATCCCCTGGTCGACGGCGCTGATCGCCGAGCACCTGCGCGACAGCGGTTCCGACGAGCACTTCGCCGCGGCGGTGTACGCCGCCACCTTCCTCGTCATGGGCTTCAGCTTCTTTGCGATGTGGCGGCACGCGGGCCGCGCCGGGCTGGTCACGCTGGCGCCCGGCACCATGCACGCGCTGATCGTGCGCAACGCGATCGGCCAGGGCGGCTACTTGGTAGCCCTCGGACTGGCGTGGGTCAGCGCCCCGGCGGCCCTGATCGTGTGCGGCCTCGTGGCCGTCTACTACATCCACCCGGGTCCGCTCCGGCTACGCTGACCGCCGTGCACCTGGCCTCCGTCGACGGCGCGATCGTCCCCGCCACCGAAGCGCGCATCCCCGCCACCGACGAGGGCCTGCTGCGAGGCGACGGCATCTTCGAGGTCATGCGCCTGTACCGCGGGCGCCCGTTCGGCCTGAGCGCCCACCTCGAGCG
>JBKPMS010000176.1:0-11465 GCA_046732275.1 Actinomycetota bacterium
GCCAAGAGACGAACGCAGAAGTCGTTGTCATTGCCGGCTTCGTCGTCACCTTGGCCGGCATCGGGGTGTTGCTCGCCCTGGTGCACGCGTCGTCGAATGTCGCTGCGTTCGTACCCGGCCTTCTGCTCATCGGCCTGGGCCTGGGAGTGATGCTGACGCCGTCCGTGAACATCGTGCAGTCGAGCTGGCCCGAGGAGCAGCAGGGTGAGATCTCCGGCCTGTCGCGCAGCGTCTCGAACCTCGGTTCGTCCTTCGGGACTGCGATCGCCGGCACGATTCTGGTGTCGGACCTCGCCTCGGGGAACCGCTCGTATGCCCTGGCCATGGTCGCCCTGGCCGTGGCAGCGCTCATCGGTCTCGGGGCTGCTCTGCTTCTTCCTGCGAAGCTCGAGCAACGGGCAGGTTGATCATCCTCTTCGGATGATCTCGCGGGCGAAGCCCCGGAGTAGCATGGCCCGAGTGGGATGGAACCGCTTCGAGCCGAGACGGGAGGCATGAGATGGCCGACGCGACCGCGGACTTCTTCGAACGCCTGGGGGATCGTGACCACGAGCCGCTGCTGGAGAAGACCAGCGGCTCGGTGCTCTTCGAACTTACAAACGGAAAAGAGACCGACCGCTGGTTCGTCTCGATCGACAAGGGCGACATCGCCGTGTCGCGTAAAGGCGGTCGTGCCGACGCCACTGTTCGAGCGCGCAAGGACGTGTTCGACGGCGTAGCAAGTGGCAAGGTCAACGCGATGGCGGCCCTCCTGCGGGGTGCCATTGCCGTCGAGGGGAACGTGGCGCTGATGGCTCGAATCCAGCGTCTGCTCCCCGGACCGCCGCAATCGGCGCGACGTGCGGCGCCCGCCAGGAGCGGAGCGTCCAAGCGATGAGCGACGAGCTCGTCAAGATCCTCGATGGCAATACGTTCGTGGTGAGTGACGACCGCGGCGACATCGAGGCGTCGCTGACCGACCCCACCGGACTGTTCTCGTACGACACGCGCTTCCTCTCGAAATGGGTGCTGACGGTGAATGGGAACAGGCTCAATCCTCTCTCCATCGATGACCTCAACTACTTCGAGACGCGGTTCTTCCTCGTCCCGGGGACAGGGACGGTCTACGTCGACTCGAAGCTGTCGGTGATTCGCCGGCGCGCCGTCGGCGACGGCTTCCACGAAGAGCTGACGATCCTCAACCATGACGAAAAGCCGGTGAGCCTGACGATTCGCATTGAGGCGGGATGTGACTTCGCAGACCTCTTCGAGGTGAAGGACGCCCTCGAGAAGAAGGGCAAGTACACGACGCGCGTCCGGGACGGCGCTCTCGTCCTCCGCTATGAGCGCGAGACGTTCGCGCGGACGACGGAGATTTCCTCGTCCCTCCCGGCGCGGGTGGACAAGGGCGGGCTCACGTTCAAGGCACGGATCGAGCCGCACGGCCAGTGGACGACCGAGCTCGACGTCGTGACCGTCGAGCCCGCTGCCACCGAGCGGCGCGCGAGCACGAAATACGGCACGAACGGAAGACAGCGCGGCCGGATGAGCATGGAGACGAACCTTCAGCGCTGGGTTGCGGGAGCTCCTCGAGTCGAGAGCGACTGGGGATCGTTGAGGTCGACGTACCAGCGCAGCCTCGTCGATCTGGCGGCTTTGCGCTTCTCGCCGCCACTCGCAGGTGGGCGCAGCCTTCCCGCAGCGGGCCTCCCCTGGTTCATGACCATGTTCGGCCGCGACAGCATCTTCACCAGCCTGCAAGCGCTGCCGTTCACGCCCGAATTGGCGGCGACGACGCTTCGGGCCCTCGGCGAATGGCAGGGAACGAGGCTGGACGACTTCCGGGACGAGGACCCGGGGCGAATCCTGCACGAGCTGCGGTACGGCGAGCTGCCGGCGTTCGAAGAGCGACCCCATTCGCCCTACTACGGGAACGCCGACGCGACACCGCTCTACGTCGTGCTGCTCGACGAGTACGAGCGCTGGACCGGCGACACGAAGCTGGTGCGAGACCTGGAGTACGAAGCTCGTGCCGCGCTGAACTGGATCGACGAGTACGCCGATCTCCAGGACAACGGCTACGTCTCGTACAAGCGCCGCAACGAGAAGACCGGCCTCGAGAATCAGTGCTGGAAGGACTCGTGGGACTCGATCTCCTATCGCGACGGCCGGCTTCCGGGTTTCCCGCGGGCGACCTGCGAGCTACAGGGCTATGCCTACGACGCGAAGGTCCGCGGTGCGAGGCTCGCCCGAGTCGTCTGGAAGGACGAGCCGTTCGCGAAGCGTCTGGAGAAGGAAGCCGCGGATTTGAAGCGGCGCTTCAACCGCGATTTCTGGGTCGCCGACGACGAGTACTTCGCCCTGGCCCTCGACGAGGACGGCAACCAGGTCGACGCGCTGACGTCGAACAACGGGCACTTGCTCTGGAGCGGCATCGTCGACAAATCGAAGGCGAAGGCCGTCGTGCGCCACCTGATGGGCCCACGCCTGTTCTCGGGTTGGGGGGTCCGCACGATGGCCGAAGGCGACGGCCGCTACAACCCGATCGGCTACCACGTCGGCACGGTCTGGCCGTTCGACTGCTCCTTCATCGCCTGGGGTCTCCGTCGCTACGGCTTCAAAGAGGAGGCAGCACGAATCGCCGCCGGCATCCTCGACGCGGCTGAGTTCTTCGAGGGCCGCCTGCCGGAGGCGTTCGGCGGCTACGAGCGCTCGGTGACGAAGTACCCGGTGCAGTACCCGACGGCCTGCAGTCCGCAGGCGTGGTCGACTGGGACACCGTTGCTGCTGGTGCGAACGATGCTCGGGCTCGAGCCGATCGGCGACCATCTCGTCGTCGATCCCGCGCTGCCCGCCGGAATCGGTGCCGTAGCGGTCCTGGACATTCCCGGGCGCTGGGGCCGCGTGGACGCCTTCGCACGAGGACGTATCCAGCTCGCGCCGGCGCGCGGCCTACGCCAGCAGCTCGGGACGGCGTCCGTCGCAGCGCCGAGCCGCCGCCGGCGTCGAGCTCGAGCCTGACGTCGTCCGCAGCGTCGAGACCGCGAACGTCTGACCGTCAGGGCGCGGAATGCTCTCCGATGGGCCGACGTGGGTCGTCGATCTGACGAAGCTCCACGAGCTCTAGCCCGAGCGCCTGGATCTGCTCGAGGACGCCGTGCAGCGCCGCCTGGTCGGCGACGTCCCCGCGGAGGACGGTCTCGACGGGCTCGACCTCCGCATCGAAGCCCTCGAAACCCGCGAGCAGGCGCTCACCGATGCGGCCTCGGATGCGGAACTCGTACCGGCTTGGGCTCACTGGCGGGCCATCGTCAGCCGCCGTGGGGTGACACCGCCTCACCCCAACGGAGTGGGTCAAGCGTCCGGTTGCTCATCGAGTCGGATGACGTATTGCCCATCAAGCGGCGTGCGGATTACCCTGGATCACCCGAACAGGAGGAGAGCGCTGAGCGCCCGGTCCCCGCGCAGTCAGTCGCCGCGGTCTCATAAGACGTCCACGTGGGTCGCAGCGCCGGACCTGCTGGTCCCGCGGCCGCCGCAGCCTCTGATAACGCGCCCGCGGCTCTTCGACGTGCTCGATCAGGGGATCGGCGGCCCGCTGACGATGGTGTCCGCTCCGGCCGGTTTCGGCAAGACGGCGCTCCTCTCGTCCTGGCTCGCCGATCGACAGCACGAGAACGTCGCGTGGCTGTCGTTGCGCCCTCGGCGCGGAGAGGCGGCTTTCTGGGCGGAGTATCTCGAGGCGATTCGGCGCGTCGTCCCGCGGCGCTCGTCGCTGGCCCGGCTCACGCCGCCGCGGGTCGCGACGCCGGCGGGGTTCGTCGTCCAGCTCCTGAACGGCTACGCCGAGCTCGAGGAGCCGCTCGTCATCGTCATCGACGATTTCCACGTCGTGCACGGCCGCGGCATCGCAGGTGGCATCGAGCAGTTGCTGCGGGCGGCGCCAGATGCGTTCCGACTCGTTCTTTCGACTCGGCACGATCCCTTGCTCCCCATCCATGTTCTGCGCGCGAGCGGCGAGCTCACCGAGCTGCGGGCACGCGACCTCGCGCTTACCCGCGACGAGGGTTCCGAGCTGCTCTCCGCTCTCGAGCTCGAGCTCGACCCCACAGACTTCGAGATCGTGCTCGACCGGACGGAAGGCTGGGCGGCCGGACTGCGACTGTTCGCGCTCTCGCGCCGGGCGCGCGGAAACGGCGCCTCGCCCGTCGCGTCCCTCGCGGTCGACGAGCGGCCTGCGGTGGAATATCTTGCTGCGGAAGGGTTCGCGGGCCAACCCGAGGACGTACGCTCATTTCTCCTTCGGACGTCGGTCGTCGACCGGATGACGTCCGAGCTCGCGGAAGCTCTGACAGACCGGCCGGACAGCGCTCAAATGCTCGAGAGGCTTGTCAACGAAAACCTGTTCATCGACCGGCTCGAGACGAGCCCGCCGTGGTATCGCTATCACCACCTGTTCGCGGAGCTCCTGCGGGTCGAGCTCCTGCACGAGGGTCCCTCGGAGGTTCCATCCCTGCATGCCCGAGCCGCGTGCTGGTACCTGGATCAAGGCGCGTCGCTCGATGCCGTGCACCACGCTTTGGCCGCCAGCGACCTCGAAGTCCTGACCATGTGCATGGTCGACTCCTGGTTCGAGCTCGTCACCCAAACGGACGGAGCGCTCCTCGACGAGTTCCTCGACCAGGTCGCGACCAATCAGCTCGACGCCTCACCCGAGCTGGGGGCGATCGCGGCGAGCAGCGAGTTCCTCAAAGGCGAGCTCCGCCGCGGGATCAGTCGGCTTCGGAAGGCGACCGCGAGCTGGCCCGAGTCACCGGAGCCGCGTGCGCAAGCGATCCGGACGTTCAGCGAGCTCTTGCGAGCCCGCCTCCAGGGAGCGTTTTCGGAGGCCGTAATCCTCGCCGAAGGCCTGCTGGATCTCGCGCGCTCCGAGCCGTTGCCCGCGCAGTCGGCGGAAGCCCTAGAGGCGATTGCCCTTTCGGAGCTCGGGATCGCCGAGCTTCACCTCGGGCGTCACGAAGATGCCAGGCTCAATCTCGAGGCGGCGCTCCAGGCGTCCCGGCAGTCCGACGTCCCTTATAGCGAGCTCTCCAGCATCGCCGCACTGGCGTGGGCAGAATTCGCGCACGGCCGGCTTCGGCGGTCTGCCCGCTTGGCACGCACGGCAATCGACCTCGCAGAAACGCGGGGGTGGGACGAGAGCTTCAAGACGACGCTTGCGCTCGCGGCGCTCGCGATCGTGGAATACGAATGGGACGACCTCGACTCGGCGAGCGAGCACGTTCACCAGCTCGCTCGAACCGTGAGCATCGCAGACGACCGGGCCGGGCGCGCCTGGGCCGCGGCGATCGACGCGGTGCTCGGCCTGGCGATCGGCGGGGACGCGGCGGAGCTCGGGCTCCAGCGGCTGCGCGGCGGAAGGGCCGACCTGCTCGCGGTCGATTCTCCGCCACTGCGGCGCTTCGCAGCGCGCATCGAGCCACGCTTGCTGGCCGCAACAGGCGACTTCGACGGGGCGCGGGCGCTCCTGACCGGGTTGCCGGCCGACTATTCGTACTGCCCGGGAGTGCTGGCGACCCAGGCACGCATCAGGTTGATGGCGGGCGATCCTGCAGGCGCGCTCGAGACTCTCGCCGCTCCGGCTGAGGTGGCCCATCCTGCCGTCGCCGTCGAACGTGCGGTCTTGCGCGCGCTCGCGTATCGAGCATGCGGGAACGAGCCCGAAGCTCTTGCCGCACTCGAGGAGGCGCTGTCGCTGGCCGAGCCGGAGGGTATTCGCCGCCCGCTGATCGAAGGCGGTCCGGTGCTCAGGGACTTGCTCGCCCGGCACTTGCGCCGCTCCGCCTCACATCGATGGTTCGCCGCAGAGCTGGTCCGTCGGCTCGAGGGCAGCGGCGGAAACGGCGCTATGCCCGCCGAGCTCCTCGAGCCTCTCTCACCACGCGAAGGCGAGGTCCTTCGCTACCTGCCGACGATGATGTCGAATGCCGACATCGCCGCTGAGCTCTTCGTGTCCGTCAACACGGTCAAGACGCACGTGAAGAGCATTTACCGAAAGCTCGACGCTACCCGCCGGCCGGACGCGGTTCGGCGGGCGCGCCAGCTTCATCTGCTCTGAAACGAAATCAATCGGCTGCCGTGCCGCGACCTCCGTAGACGACGAGGGCGTAGATGATGAGCACGTCGAGCACGATTGCAGCGATCGCCCAGACGGGATACGTCCTCGCCCAGGAGAGTTGCGCGATCGCATTCACGAACGCCGTGACGACGCCAACGATTGCGCCCCACGTCGCGCCGTTCATGATCGCGAAGCCCGCGAAGATCTGGAGGATCCCCCAGATCAGGAAGAACCAGCCCCATGCATCCAGGTTGGCGAACAGCAGCTGGTTGACCAGATAGTCCGCGTTCGCGATCGCAGAAATGCCGTCGATGACGTTGAAGAAGCCGACGAGGATCAGCATGATCCCCGCGAAGCCGATCCAACCCGAGCCGACCTGTGCGGCGCTCTCGTAGCGCTGCGCAGCGTCCATCAACCACTCCTTTCCAGATAGGTGCCAGGCTCGACCGCCTGTGTCGAGCGGCCCGAGGCTTTCAGCGCGACGGGTGACTTGCCGTCACCCTCCGCGGGTGACGAGCGCTCAGCCAGCGAGGATCTTTGCCTTCTGCGCCTCGAACTCGGCGTCCGTGAGCACGCCCGCCGTCTTGAGCTCTCCGAGCTGCTTCAGCTGCTCGAGCTTGTCCTCCGTGCTCGGAGCTGCCGCCGCCGGCGGGGCTTGCTGGTAGTAGGCCTCTTCCTGAGCGTATCCCTGCTGCATATCCTGGTCGGCCCAGCGATTCGCCTGTCGGCGGGATACGCGGTTCGATACGGCGGTCGCCGTGCCGGCGACGACTGCAGTGCGGGCCATCCCGCGAAGTAGTCCTGGCATTTGTCGTCCTCCTTCTTCTCGTTGTGGGTCTGCTAGGCCTCGCTCTGCTCCAGCTCGTCGAGCGCGGCAATGATCGCGTTCACGGGAATCCGTCCATTCGCGACGAGCTGCGCTCCGGAGCGGCGGAGAGCTGTCGCGAACGGCGCCGCCCAGGAGTTCTCGTAGATGAGGATCGCGGCCGAAGATCCAGGCTCGAGCGCCTCCTGAGCGTCACCGTAGTCATCGCCCCCGATCAGCCCGGAGGACGCTCCTTCGAACACGGCCAGCTCTGGATTGCCGTCGAGGTCGAGGTCCTGGAGATCGAGAGCAACGACGGTGCCATCCGTCTCCTTGCGCACAAAAGCGAGGTCGAGGATGCGAATGAGGCCACGGTCGACGAGATCGACCAGCATCGGCAACGCCTCGCCGGTCGGTTGCTTGTCGGGCGGCCACTCCACGACCAGGTAGTCGATAGGGCCGAGCTCGACATCGGTAGTGCTCATTGAATTCCTCCGATCGTTGGGGACCTCACGTTTGCTCGAACCTCCAGGCTAGGCCGACGGTCGATCGCCGGACAGCTGCAGGACGAATATTCACTCAGGTGAACGTGCTCACGCAGAGACAACGCAGCGAAAGCCGATGTTGCCGGTCGACGAGTCGGGCGTCAGAGCGTTCCTGGCCGAGACGCGGTAGCGGCGGCAGTACGAGTGATGGCAGAGATACGAGCCCCCGCGTGTGGTCTTGTGCGTCCCTGCGCGAGGGCCGCCGGGATTCGTGCGCCGGTCGCGTGTGTGGAAGTCCCGGCTGAACCAGTCGCCGCACCATTCCCAGACGTTGCCGGTGACGTTGAACAGCCCGTATGCGTTCGGCGGGAACGCGTCGACCGGACACGTTCCGTAGAAGCCGTCCTCCGTCGTGTTCTGGCGCGGGAACGATCCCTGCCACACGTTCATGCGGTGCTCGCCGCCGGGCTCGAGCTCGCCGCCCCACGGAAACGGCTCGGCCTCGAGGCCGCCGCGCGCCGCATACTCCCACTCCGCCTCGGTCGGGAGCCTCTTACCGGTCCAGCCGGCGTACGCCTGAGCGTCGTTCCACGTCACGTGCAAAACCGGATGATCCATCCTGTCCTCGATGTTCGAGTGCGGGCCCTCCGGATGCCGCCAATCTGCCCCGTCGACCTGGCGCCACCACGGCGCCCGTGCAACGCTCCTTGTCGGCGCGAAGTCGTCGGGCAATAGCCCCGCGAAGACGAAGGACCACGCGAAGCGCTCCGCCTCCGTGACGTAGCCGCTCTCGGCAACGAACCGACCGAACTCCTCGTTGGTGATGGCACGCGTGTCGATCCAGAACGGGTCTACGGACACCTTCCGCACCGGCCCTTCTCCGTCCGCCGGATACGCAAGACGGTCCTCGCTTCCCATCAGGAAGGACCCGCCGTCGAGCAGCACCATGCCTGTCCGGTCGCTCGTGCCCTGCGTCGGGACCTCCGTGACTGTTGTGCCGCCTCGATCTGCCGATGGTGCGCAGCATGCGCCCGCCATCCGGCCCTCGCTTTCTCGTGCTTTGCGTAAATGTGCGCCCTGCGAGGCTATGACGCCTCACCTTGCGTGGGTGAAGTCACCGCCGCCGCGCAGGGAGCGTTCGCGTCGAAGCGAAGTCTCAGACCTATGCGAGCGAGAGTCGAGACGAAGGTCGAGGGCTGGGCCGAGCGGCTGACCATTCTGCGCGCCGTACGGACGATCGTCGCGGTCGCGCTCGTGCTCGTTGCCCTCAGCGGCTTACTGGAACGCATCGTCGAGCCCGAGACGTTCACGAGCCTCTGGCTGGCGTACTGGTGGGCGGCGATGACGGTCACGACGGTGGGTTACGGGGACATCGTCCCCCACACGGCCACAGGCCGCATCATCGCGGTCGCGCTGATGCTGGTCGGATTCAGCCTGATCCCGCTGCTCGCTAGCGCGATCGTCTCCGTCCTCGTCTCGAAGCGGACTATGGCCGAGCGGGAGACGGCCGAGCAGACACTCGACAGGATCGAGGAGCGGCTCGCGCGCATCGAAAGCCGGCCCGGCCAGTAACCTCGCGCCATGCGGTTGGCCGAGCAGCTCCTTCTCTCGTGGCTCGCAAACGCCCTCGCGCTCGTCGTCGCCATCGCCGTCCTCGGCGACGTCACGATCGGCTCCGTCAGTGATCTGCTGGTGGCCGCCGTCGTCTTCGGTCTCCTCAACACTTTCCTCAAGCCGGTCCTCAAGCTCGTGACGCTGCCGCTCGCGGTGATCACGCTCCGGCTGATCTGGTTCCTGGTGGCAGCGCTCATGTTGGAGCTCACCGCATTGATCGTCGACAGCTTCGACATCGACGGGCTCGTAGCCCTCTTCTGGGCGACGCTGATCGTCTGGGCCGTCAACCTGGCGCTAGACATCCTCCCCGGGCCGTGGCGGGGAACGAGGCGCGATTGATGCCCTTCCGTCAGGCGGTGCTCGGGCCCCGCTTGCCGCCGTACTGCACGAGGCCGTAGATCACGAGTGCATCTGCGGCGACGATTGCGAGTGACCACACCGGGTACGTGCGGGCCGCGGAGAGCTGCGCGATCGCATTGAGGAATGCCGTCACGATGCCGAGGATCGCGGCCCACCCGGCCCCGCGCATCACGGCAACGCCGGCGACGACCTGCAAGATGCCCCAGATGAGGAAGAACCACCCCCACGCGTCGAGGTTCGCAAACAGGAGCTTGTCCACCACGTAGCTCGAGCCTGAGATCGCGGCGAGCCCGTGGATGATGTTGAAGGCGCCGACGAGGATCAGCATCACGCCGGCGAAGTCGAGCCAGCTCCTGCGGCTGATCTCGCCTTTGACTGCGTCAGGCAAGTCCTGGCTCGAATCTAGGCCCCTGCCCTCCGCCCCAAGAGAGCCGTGGAGTGGTTGTTGCGGATCGTGCAGCGGATCACCAATGGGATCACCAATCGTCATGCTCTGCTCCTTGTCGGGACGATTCGACGAGATCCTCGCGCAGACCTGAGTGACTTCGCGTCACCCGCCTCGGATGAGCGGCCGCTGGAATGACTTGCCCGGGTTACCTGTCAGGCGAGGAGATGTGCCCTACGCGCGGCGGCAACGGCCTCGATCCTGCTGTGCACGCCGAGCGCCCGCAGCAGATGGCGAACGTGGTTCCGCACCGTCTCGTTGCTCAGGTGGATCTCCGTCGCGATCTGTCGGGTCGAGTAGCCGCGCTGGAGCAATCGCAGTACCTCTGTCTGACGCGGTGTCAGGTGCGGCGGCAGGACGTCCGGCGGCTCCTCGTCGATATCGCAGACCTGGCCGAACACACCGACGATCCGGTGCCCGTCGACGAGGGGCACAGAGCTGATCTCAACGTGAATGCGGTCGCCGGCGCTATCGACGACGGAGGCGTCCACATCCGTGACCTTCGCCGAGCCCGCGATCTTGCGGGCAAAGCTCTCGCGGGCTCGATGCCTGTCCTCCGGTGCGACGACCGATGTGAACTGCTTGCCGCGGACGTCTCCAACCAACCCCTGAGCGGCCGGGTTGACCCAGCGGATGATGCCCGTCGAGTCAAGCACGTAGCTCGGAACGCTCACGGACTCGAGGGCCGTGTGGAGATCGCCGGCGATCGCATCGAGCCCGGGCACCACCCGATTGTGCGCCGCGCGACGGGGCTGGTCAAACCTTGAGCGGCCTCCCTCAGCCGAGCGGTACGACCATCTGCTTCGACTCGAGGACGTAGACGCGCCCGTCCACCTCGAACCGAATCGCAGCGAAACCTGATTGGTCGACCCAACGCTCGACGCTCCGGAGAAGCGCTGCTAGGTCCATGTCGTCCGGATTCAAGAGGACGCCGACCACGGAGCCTTCGTCGCCGCTCTGCAACCACGCCAGCCGCGTCTGACCGAGATACATGACGAGGCTCTGTGAGGCCTCGTGTGTCGGCAGCTCGAACAGCACGATCTCGTCGAGAGAGGCGTCGTAGCTCACAAGTCCAGGATCGCTGTCGCTCTTTGCGCGCGCCTGACCCGGACGGGTCATCTCGCGTCACCTATACGGGTAGGCCTGAAATGAGGACATCGAGCTCGGGATCCGCCAAAGGGGATGGTGGCGGTCTCCCGAGCTCATCGAGGGGCGGAGGGCAAGGCTTGCTCTGGGGCCACAGTCGCGCACCTTGCCCGTCCGCAGTCATCTTGCCGCCGACGAGCGGGCCGGCGCTTGACCTGATCGGGTCAACCTCAGCTCACGAACACGAGCACGAGCGTTGCCACACCGAGGGCGGTGGCGATCCATGCGAGCAAGGTCGCGTCCCTCGCCGCCAGCGGTGCGAACTCCCCTGCCTCCAGGGAAGCTTCGACACGGACGAAGCGTCTGGCGCCGCCGACGATGAACACGAGTGCCAGCACCGCGAACCCGGCGCCGAGCAGCTCGAACGGCCACCGCGTCACGTCTGTGACGCCGGGGACGATCTTGCCTGCGCCGACGGCAACAGCGAGCGCCGTCAACGCGCTGCGGAGCCACGCGAGGTACGTCCGCTCGTTTGCGAGCCGCGTCCGCCGCGTCGCATCGACGACCTCCGGT
>JBKPMS010000177.1:0-9014 GCA_046732275.1 Actinomycetota bacterium
GCCGCTCGTAGGGCTGCTCGTGATCATCGGCCGCGACGTCGCGCTGATGGCCGGCTACAAAGCGATCGCGCCGCAGGGCTACGAGTTGAAGGTCAACCTGCTCGGCAAGGCCGCCACCTGGCTGCTCTACGCGGGCATCTTCTTCCTGCTCGTCACCGACAAGTCGACGCACTGGCCGTACTGGGTCTTCTGGGCCGGGCTCGTGCTGGCCCTGATCTCGGCGGCCGGGTACGCCGTCGGCGCGTGGAGAGAATTGAGGCGATGAAGGCCGTCGTCATGGCGGGTGGAGAAGGGACGCGCCTGCGTCCCCTCACGTCGAACCAGCCTAAGCCGATGGTGTCGATCGTCGGCAAGCCGTGCATGGAGCACATCCTCGAGCTGCTGCGCGAGCACGGCATGACCGACGTAATCGTCACAGTCGCGTTCCTGCCACAGGCGATTCGCGGCTACTTCGGGGACGGCGAACCGCTCAGCATGGAGATCGGCTACTCCGTGGAGGAGTCGCCGCTCGGGACGGCCGGGTCGGTGCGGCTCGCGGCCCGGCACCTCGACGAGACGTTCCTCGTGATATCGGGCGACGCGCTCTGCGACCTCGACCTGTCGGCTCTGACCGCGTTCCACAAGGAGCGGGGCGCCGCCGTCACGATCGGGCTCAAATCCGTCGACAACCCGCTCGAGTTCGGGATCGTCGTCACCGACGACGACGGCCGGATCGAACGCTTCCTCGAGAAGCCGTCCTGGGGTCAGGTCTTCTCGGACACGATCAATACCGGCATCTATGTCCTGGAACCGGAGGTTCTGAGGCATGTCCCGAGCGACCGGCCCTTCGATTTCTCGAAGGAGCTGTTCCCGTACCTCCTCGAGATGGGAAGGCCGCTCTACGGGTACGTCATGGACGGCTACTGGCAGGACATCGGGAACCTCGACCAGTTCCGTCAGGCGAACTTCGACGCGCTCGACGAGAGCGTCCGGCTGAACGTTCCCGGAATTCGGATTCGCGGCAACGTCTGGCTCGGGGAAGGGGTCGAGATCGGCGACCTCGAGCAGATCGAGGGACCAGCGTTCATCGGCAACTACTGCCGTATCGCGTCCGGCGCGAGCGCCGGCGCGTACTCGGTGCTCTCGAACAGCGTCACGCTGCGCGAGCGCACACGAACGACGCGGTCCGTGATCGACGCGTCGACGCACATCGGCCGCAGCTCGCTGATCGAGGGCGCGATCATCGGGAGGTCCTGCGACATCCGCGCCCACGTCCGGATGCACGAGGGCGTAGCTGTGGGCGACGAGGTGACGATCGGGTCGGAGACGGTCGTGATGCCGGGCGTGCGGATCTACCCGTACAAGGAGGTCGAGTCGGGGTCGCAGATCAACGACAGCCTGATCTGGGAGTCGCGCGCGACCCCCCGCCTGTTCGACCGGGATGGCGTCTCCGGTCTCGTCAACGTCGACCTGACGCCCGAGGTCGCGGTGAGGATTGCGGCGGCGCTCGGGACGGCGCTGAAGCGCGGCGCGCGCGTGGCCGCCAGCCGCGACTCGGCTCCAGGGTGCCGGATGATCAAGCGCGCGATGATCACCGGCTTCACCTCGGCCGGCCTCGATGTCGCGGACCTGCGCGTTCTTCCTGCTGCGGTCGCGCGGCACCTGCTGAAGAGCGAGGGCTACGAGGCCGGTTTTCACGTGGGCACGAGCCAGAACGACCCGGAAGTCGTGCAGATCCGCTTCTTCGAGCAGCCCGGCATCCAGCTCTCCGCGTCGATGCAGAAGGAGATCGAGAAGAACTTCACGCGAGGCGAGCTTCGTCGCGCCGCGTTCTCGGACATCGGCGACATCAGCTACCCCGCACGTGTGCGCGAGACGTACGCGCACGATCTCCTTGCCGGGCTCGACGTGGAGCCGATCCGCGCGCGGCGATTCCGGATCGTCGTGGACTACGGATTCTCCGCCGCCTCCTTCGTGCTGCCGCTGGTGCTCGGCCCGCTCGGCGTGGAGGCTGTGTCGGCGCACGGCTTCACCACCGACCGCACGGATTCGGGCACGGCGCTCCTGAGAGAGGCGATCGGCCAGGTGAAGCAACTCGTCCCGGCTGTTGTGGCGGACCTCGGTGTCGTTCTCGACCGCGCGGCCGAGCGTCTTTACCTCGTCGACGAGCGCGGCCGGGAGATACCGGTGGAGCAGAGCCTGCTGCTCTTCCTGCGCCTGATCGGGGCGAACGGCAAACGAGGCAAGCTCGCATTTCCCATCACCGTCACGAGCCAAGTCGACCGGCTGCTCGACGGCAGCGGTCTCGAGGTCGTACGGACGCCGGCTTCGCTCGGCGACCTGACGAAGGCCGCTGCGGAGGAAGGCGTGATCTTCGCAGGAGCTGTCGGCGGGGGCTACGTGTTCCCGGAGTTCGTTCCCGCCTACGACGCCGTCGCGAGCCTGTGCAACCTCCTCGAGCTGCTCGCCCCGGTCGGGCGGCCGCTGTCGGAGCTCGTGGCCGAGCTGCCGGCGCCGACGCTCGTCCATCGCCAGCTGCCGTGTCCGTGGGGGTTGAAGGGGACCGTCATGCGAGTGCTGACGGAACGGCTCCGCGACCAGGATCTCGATCTTCTGGACGGCATAAAGGTGTTCGACGAGCGCGGCTGGGCGCAGGTTCTGCCCGATCCGGATGAGCCGATCGTCCACATCTATGCGGAGGGCCAGACCGAGGAGGACTCGAAGGCGCTCGAGGCCGAGTACCGAGAACTGGTCGAAGAGATCATGCAGACCGAGGGAGCGGCCGCGCCGGTCTGAGGCTGACGCTAAAGCTCAGGTTGACCCTTTGGCCGCGTGCTGGTTTACTGAGGCGGGCCTGTGTCCCACATCTATTGCCAGGAGTGCGGCTTTCAGAACCCGGAGACGGCGAACTACTGCGCCCGCTGCGGAGCGCTGCTCGCCAAGGACGAGGGCGGCGAGGCGACGCAGACCTTCACCGCCGACGAGCGTGAGGCCGCGCAGGCCGACGCCTTAGAGGATCTCGGCATCAAGGGCCCGGCCCTCGTCGTCCGCTCGGGTGGCGGACGGGCGGGCGAGACGTTCCATCCCGAGGACCGGACGACCATCGGGCGGTCGCCGGACTGCGGGATCTTCCTCGACGACGTGACGGTGTCCCGCCGTCACGCGATCCTCACCGAGCGAGACGGCGGCTTCTTCATCGAGGACCAGGGAAGCCTCAACGGGACATTCGTCAACCGCAAGCGCGTGGAGTCCGCGCGGCTCGAGGACGGCGACGAGCTGCAGATCGGCAAGTACCGCCTCACGTTCCTCAACCGCGCATGAGCGCCACGGCGTCCCAGGAGCCGACCAAGACGAGGCTGCTCACGATCGGGACCGTGTGCGGGATGCTGAAGGAGGAATTTCCGGACATCTCGATCTCGAAGATCCGGTACCTCGAAGACCAGGGCCTGCTGACCCTGCAACGGACCCGGGGCGGCTACCGGCTTTTCGGCGACGAAGACGTCGAGCGGCTGGAGACGATTCTGCGCCTGCAGCGCGACGAGTTCCTTCCGCTGCGGGTCATCCGCCAGCAACTCGCTTCGCCCGCGCAGCGCAACCGGAAACGCCGGGGCGCCGCCGGCCTGACCCGAGAGGTTCAGGAGCTCGATCTAACCGAGCTCTGCCGCCGCGCCGAGGTTGACGAGCGGCTTGCGAACGAGCTCGAGGACTTCGGCCTCCTGACGCCGCGAACGCAGGGCGGCCAGAAGCGTTACTCGGATCTCGATGCCGACATTGCGCTCGCCTGCGGGCGGCTGGCGCGCTTCGGGATCGCTCCGCGCCATTTGCGCGGCTTCCGCACCGCAGCCGATCGCAAGGCCGGGCTGATCGAGCAGGCTGTCGGGCCCGCTCTGCGCGCTCGGAACCCCGAGCGGCGGCGTGCAGGGCTCGAGGACCTTCAGTCCCTCGCCGAGTGCGCGCAGGGCCTCTCACAGCTCCTCTACTGGCGCGCCGTCCGACGCCTTGCGTCAACATGATCGGGTGAATCTCGCCGAGAAGGTCCGCGAGGTACCCGACTGGCCGCAGCCCGGCGTCGGTTTCAAGGACGTCATGCCTCTGCTCGCGGATCCGCAGGCCCTCGCGTACACGATCGAGCAGTTGTCGGAGTGGGGGCGAACGAAGGAGCCCGACCTCGTGCTCGGCGCGGAGGCCCGCGGCTTCATCCTCGGGGCGGCGATTGCGAAGGAGCTCGGCTGCGGCTTCGTCCCGGCGCGTCGTCCCGGAAAGCTTCCGCCCGAGACGATCAGCGCGACGTACGCACTCGAGTACGGCAAGAACGCCCTCGAGCTGCATCCCGACATGATTCCGCGCGGGTCACGGGTGCTGATCCACGACGACGTGCTTGCGACCGGCGGCACCGTGCAGGCGATCGCCGAACAGCTGGTCGAGCGACTCGGCGGCGAGGTCGTCGGCTGCTGCTTCATCATCGAGCTTACGTTTCTCAAGGGTCGTGAACGCCTGCAGAAGTACGACCTCCACGCGCTCATCGAGTACTGACGCGATTTACCGTCCGCCGCATCGACTAAAAAGAAGCCGATGTACGACGCGCTGACGGGACGCTTTACGTTCCCGTGCCCCGCACAGGGCGAGACGCGCGTCAGGCTCTCGGCTTTCAGACAGCTCGAACGCCTGCCCGGGGCCGCGCATCCCGCGCTGTTTCACGTCCTCTTCTCGTGCGCGTGCGGCGAGGAGCACGAAGGCCTCGTCACGGACGACGACCTCGACTGGGCGCCGCTCGGTCTCGGCGAGGGCGTCTTCTACAACCTCATGACCGCGCGGCTCGACCCGCTCACGGACGAGCTCTCGGAGCACGCCGCCGAACGAATCCGGGAAGGCGAGTGGCCGTGGAGCTTCTTCTGCTACCCCGAGGACCGCCCGAGACCGGTCTTCCCGTCCGCCTTCTTTCTGCTTGCACCCGGCGACCGCTCGCTCGGCGTTGCCGTCCGTTGCCCTGCATGTGATCGGGCTTCGGTCAACCTCGTCTCACACGACCACGTGGACGTGCCGTTTCACAATGATCCGGAGGTCGGCGTGGTCGAGCACGTGTTCGCGGAAGACGTCGCCGCGGCCGTCGCGGCCTTTCGCGAAGAGCTGTACTCGGGCTCCTTCGACGCGAGACGGTTGGGCTTGTAGAAGCGTGTTCGCTTCCGCCTCTGCGGGTAGACAAGGGCTACCAACGGAGGTGATGGAATGTACGGAACAACACGTGCCACGACGACGCTCCTGGCCGCGGCAGTCGCCGGCCTGCTGATCTGGCTCGCGACGCAGATCGATGACAAGTCGGTGGGAGGCTTCTGGGCGGTCTACGGGCTCATCGCCGGCGCCGGCCTCGTCATGGCGCTCTCACAGCTGCTCGGCGGCTGGACGAAGTGGGGCTGGCCGCGACTGTCGACCACGTTCTTCCTACTCGCTTTCGTGCCGATCGCGATCGCCTCTCTCTGGATCGTGCTCGCAGCCGAGCCGGGCAACGGCTGGTTCCACCGGCACGTCGTCTCCTGGTCGAACGACATCCATATCGACGGCCTCGTCAACGACCTGAAGGAGTACGTCGCCGTCTTCGCGTTCGGAATCGGCCTCGTGTTCGGCTACTGCTTCGACACGACCGGCCCGCGTGCGCGTGACGTCGAGGCCGGTCCGCCGACGACAACCCGTCGAAGGCGCGAGGTCACAACGACCGACGACCGTCCTCCGCCAGACGATCGTCCTCCGGCTGCCGACGAGCCGGTGACGCGGGAGCGCGTCGCTTCGCGCGACGCCGTTCCCAGGGACGACGTTCCACGGGACGAGCCGGACCGCGTCACGACGACAAGAGAGAGCTGAGCTTAGGCCTTGGGGGAACCTCCCGGTTCCCCCAAACCCCCTCCACTGATCCCGCTTCGCGGGACACGCGCTACGCGCCGGGACGGCGCTTTTCAGGGCCGGGTGTCGCCGCCGTAGAGGCGGACGTAGAGGAAGATCGCGCCGAAGGACAACAGTGCGATTACGAGCGACGTGCCCCCGTCGACGCCGACCGCGAGCAGCCCGAGCCAGATGTAGAGGCCGAGAAAGAACGCCCACAGGAACGCACGGACGCCTGGGTCGATGCTCGGGAGTCGGAAGTGCATTGCGGAGGATCCTAACCGCGAGTCGCGCAATCCTTGGGGAACCGGCCCCGGCTAGGGCTAGCCTCGACAAGGACGGTGGTCGCGGCGTTCGGGCGGTCTCTTCTCCTCTGGGGGAAACTCGCGGTTCCCCCAGACCCCTCCACTGGTCCCGCTGCGCGGGACAGAACGCTGCGCGTTGGGGGACCAAAAAAATTCGCCGAGCCGGTTTCGCTTTCGTCCACCGCTTCCGCTGACTTTCGCCTTCCGGCTACTGCCTTCGGACTCGGTTTCGACCTACTTGCGCTCCGTGCTCGGCGCAAGACGCAATCTAACGTCCTGAATATGCCGGTCAAGGGGACGAAAAAGGTCATGGCCGCAATTTGCGGAAATTTCTTTTTTCAACATTTCCACAGCCTTTTCTCCAGCTTGTGGAAAGGACTGTGGAGAGGTTTCAGGCGGTGGCCGCGGGGGCCGGACGAGGCGCTCGACCACGACGCCGTTACCGCGGCCGCGACCATAACGCATACGCGATACTCGCGCCGGTGAGCCGTCGTGCGCGGATTCTCGTGACGCTCTCGGCGGCCGCGTTCGGCCTCGCCGTCGTGCTTGCCGCATTCCGCGTGGGGGAGTCGCCGGGCAAGCTCTCCGACTGGCAGGCACTCGTCCTCGGCATCGTCCAGGGCGCCACTGAGCTCCTGCCGATCTCGTCGTCCGGACATCTGATCCTCGTGCCGTGGGCCGCCGGCTGGCGGTACCTCCAGGATCATCCGGACTTCAACAAGACCTTCGACGTTGCGCTCCACCTCGGAACGCTCGTCGCCGTCGTCATCTACTTCTGGCGCGACATCGTGCGTCTCGTGAAGGCATTCGTCCGCAGCGTCGTGAAGCGGCGCGTCGACACGTCCGACGAACGCGTCGCCTGGTACGTCGCGAGTGCCACCATCCCGGCGGCGATTGCCGGCGCCGCGGGGGAAAGCTTCATCGAGGACCATCTCGGCGACCCGTGGCAGATCGCGATCCTGATGGCGTTGTTCGCGATCCTTCTGTGGCTCGCCGACCGGATGACACAGGAGCGCGCGATCGACGACATCGGCTGGAAAGGCGCCCTCGCGATCGGCGTCGCCCAGGTTCTTGCGCTCATGCCGGGTGTCTCGCGGTCGGGCGTCACGATCACCGCGGGCCGGTTCATGCGGCTCGACCGCGACTCCGCGGCCCGGCTCTCGTTCCTGCTCCTGATTCCGGTCGTCTTCGGCGCCGCCGTGCTGAAGGGCGTGAAGGATGTGGCGTTCGGGAACCTTCCGTCGGGCTCAGCGGGGCCGTTCATCGTCGGGATGCTCGCCGCGGCCGTCGTCGGGCTGGTCGCGATCTGGGCGCTCCTCGGCTACGTCCGCCGGCACACGTACACGGTGTTCGTGGTCTATCGCCTCGTGCTGGCGGCGACGATTCTCGTGGTCATCGCAGCCGGCTGGCGCGACAAGAACTTCTAGCCGCCGACGGGCGACCGCAACAGCGCCGCGTAGGGAACACCCGTCGTGTTGTCGACGTAGACGGCGCGGTAGAGCGTGGGGGAGGTGGCGGGCGCATCGGCCGCGTTGAACGAGCCGTCGGCGCCGAGCGGCACCGTCGCGACGAGTGCCCGCGGCGCCGTCGGGGTCTCGCGGTAGACCTGCACGGTGCCGCCGGAGCTCCCGTCGACACGGCCCGCGATGTTCCCCGACCCGTCGGCACTCAGCGAGACCTTCACGGAAGGGCGGGGCGTCTCGAACCACTCGAGCCGGTTTTCTGTCGACAGCAGCATCTGGCGACGCCCGCCGCCGGCCAGGGCATAGCCGTCGAGGCGGCCGTCCAGTTCGGCGACGGGACCGGCGTCGTCTGCGACGACGCCGGCGTACGTGAACCAGTCGTCGATCTGGACCCAGTCGTACGCTCCGATCTCCGGTCGGCCGGCGCTGAGAAGCAACGAGACGAAGATCCCGTGCTCGAGGACGACGTCAGTGTCCTGCGTTGCTGCGCTATGGCTGAGAAAGACACTGATCGTCTCCGACGACAGCTGTGTCCACGCGGACCACAGGTGACCGCCGGCCGCCGCTGCGGCGACGCGCCCCGTCGGCGATCCGAGTGGGCTCGAAAAGAGGAACTGCCCGACCCACGTGCCTTTCCTTTGCGGCTGCCAGTCGATCGCGCCCGACGTGAAGGTCTCGACGACGTGGAGGCGCCCGCGTACGAGCACCGGTGCAGCTCCGGGGGCAAGGCTGCTCGCGGGAAAGCCCGCCCTCGTGATGCCCACGGTTCGCAGGCGCCCCCGCTTGTTCGAGGTCACGAGGCGCAGAAATGTCTTCCCGGAGCTCAGCCGAAGGGCGTACGCAAACGCCGGACGACCGCTCGAGTCGAGCGTGAGCCCGGCAGCTCCGAATGAGGCGCCTTTCCGCGGCCTCGCAACGATTCGCACAGGCCCGCCCGAGCGTCCGAGAGCGAGCCAGGCGCCGTCCTCCGCCTGGACGAGAACACTCGACCGCCCTTTCCTGTCGACGACGAGCCCGGCCACGAACGACCTGCCCGTGGGAACCCGGCCGGCACGCCTGGAGGACCAGCGTCCGCCGGCACGCCGAGCGACGATCACGGTGCTGCCGACGATGTAGGAGACACGCGGAGACCCGTCCGGTGCGGTCGCGAGGAAGCCGCGCCCGGCCGTCGACGCGACGATCTCGGCCTCTGCCCGCGCAGGGAGGAGTCCCGTCAAGCCGACCACGATCCCGATCCATGCCAACTTGACATAACGCCGATTTCCGTGCATTGAGCTCAGAAAGCAGCCTAGAGGCTTGACGTGAGCCGCTGAGCCTGAGAGCTTCCGTGTTTGCATTTGCCAGGCCTGAGGCAAAGAACCTCCAAGCGATGACGGTCGAGATCGAGTCGATC
>JBKPMS010000178.1:0-7006 GCA_046732275.1 Actinomycetota bacterium
GCTCCGCCGACATGACCGACCTTGACGGCGAGATCGAGGCGACGACCCTGGTCTACGTCTGGGCCGCCGTCACCGAGATCGCGACCTTCCGCAGCGAGCTGTCCGGGCCGCAGTTCGGCTGATCAACGTTCGACATCCAAGGGAAAGCAGCGACTCATGACCACGTCACCGAACATCGTGGTGGTCCACGAGCCTGGGCAGACGGCTCGTGCTGGAGCGAGGTCATCGGGCGCCTGCAAGCCGACGGCTACAACGTCACGGCCGCCCAGCTCCGGAGACCTCGCTTGCCGACGACGTCGCGAGGGTCCGTCCCGTGCTCACCCGTCAGAGCGGCCCGACCGTTCTCGTAGCCCATTCCTATGGAGGCCAGGTCATCACCTCGCTGGGCACCGACGCACCGAACCTCGTCGGCCTCGTCTAAATCGCGGGCTTAGGGCTCGACGAGGTCGAGTCGATCGGCGCGCTGCTGAAGCACGTTTCTCCGACCCGGCGCTGGGCGTCAAGCCACCGGCAGAGCTCCCCTGTCGTCTGTCCGCTTGCTCTGTTCTCCCGAGTGCTGCCCGGCGCCTCGTGGACCTTGACAAGCTGTCGAGTCACTCCGTGACCGGCCCCCGCGAGCCGACGTGGCGCATCGCCCAGTCGAGCGCGTAGTCGGCGACCTCTTCCCAGCCGGGCGCTCCGGCGGTGAAGTGAGGCCGGCCGATGAACTCCTTGTAGTCCACCACCGCCTTTGACTTGGCGAGCCGATGCGCCGCTTCCCTTGCGACTGACGCCGGCACCGTGTGGTCCTCTGAGTTGCCGATCACCAGCAGCGGTGGACGGTCATCCTTGTGGAAGTCGACCTTGGTCGCTGCGTTCGGATTGAAGTTCGCGAACGCGGCCTGGAAGAGCACGCGCCCGGGACCGGGGACCTCGTAGCGCTCGTAGGCCGCTTGTGCTTCCTCGTCGGTCATGAGCGCGTTGGTGAACGCGTAGTGGAACTGCTTCGGGCTGAGCTCCACGGTCCGGTTCTTGTTGGCGGGGTTTCCGAGCACGGCCGTGGTCACGCGGATCTGAGCGGGCGGGAGCCGCAGCACGCCCTTGATCTGCGCAGGCGAGATGCCCACGCCTGCGGCGCCCAGGCCGCGGTCGAGCAGCAGCTCCGTGATGAGGCCTCCGAAGGAATGCCCGATGATGATCGGTGCCTCGTCGAGTCCGCGGACGATCGCGTCGTAGTGGTCGACGATCTCGGTCACGCCAAGCCCGTTCATCGGCGAAGGGTCGCGGCGGAGCTCCTCCACCTCGCCCTCCATGTGTGGCCAGGCCGGGGTGAGCACCCGGTGGCCGCGGTTCTCGAAGCGCTCCTTCCAGCCCTCCCAGCTGCGCGGGGTTAGCCAAAGGCCATGGATGAGGACGACGAGCGGTGCGGAAGCCTCGGAGGTCATGGCTTCTCCTCTGTCGTAGGGCCCAACGCGCGAGTACGCGGACGCTAACAGGGACAGCTTCTCGGGACATGGCGACCTTGTCTCGCGCGCGTGCGCGAGACGATCGCCCACGCCGAAGCGCCCGGACGACCGTAGCCTGGAGACCGAGGCGCGACACAGCGGCCGCCACGTAAACAAGTCGCGGCCCAAAGGTCCGGGTCGAGAACGCCGCACTCGCCGTCAATGAAGGGTGAAACGGAACCCCGGGCTGTGTGCAGACGACCGCTTTCTCGAGGACCAGCAGCCCTGCTGGACACACGGACGTACTCGCTGACCTGCCGGTCGGCCGCGGCCTCGTCCTCCGAAGGCTGGTCGAACGCCGGCGGCGAGGCCGAAGGACCCAACGAAAGGGTGGCACGCGCTCAATTGCGGACCCCTGGTCAAGTGCGGTGTGGGCAGGTTTGCTTACGGTCCGCGGGAGCGGTGGGGGTGGCGAGCCGTGCTCATGTCAGGCTTCTGCGCCGCTACGACCGACGCCAACAACGCCTGGATCCGTCAAAGCACGGGACGTACGACGAGCATCCCCCGGCTCGAGAGGAGGTGCTCAAAGTCGTCCGCCAAGCGCTCGACGAGTTCGCTCGCCTGTTGCTCCCAGCGCTCCACTTCGACGATCTCAGCGAGCAGCACGTAGTCGGCTTGATCGATCGCCTGTCCCGGCACGTCCGCCGGCCGCATAAGACGCCAGTCCGACACCGTGTCCAGCGACCCGCGCACGACGTCGCGATCCCCCGCCATCACACGCTCAAAGTCCCCGGCCAGCTCCGGCGAGCGCAGCTGAAACCACATGACAAGGGTCGCCGTAGGACTCATCCACAGAGCGTAATCCACCATCGCACTGCATCGCTTGCCGTGTCGGCTGCTCTGCGTGGAAGCAGGCGTCACGAAAGACGCTCGCGACACGCCCGCAATGGGCGACCACCACTCGTGGCGTCTCACACAGAGATGCGCTTGCTTGCTGGGGGAAGCAGGCGTCCAGCTATTGGCGACACGTGGGGGCGCGGGATGAGCGAGTCGGTCTGTACTCCTGCGATGCCGTGATCGATGATTTTGGCTGCGGATCGCGGTCTCAGCGTCTGCGGCCGTGGTGGCCGCACCGCAACGACCGATTGGAGTGGAGATGGCCAAGCTGATCTATGCGGCGATCGCCTCGATTGACGGGTACGCCGAGGACGAGGAGGGCAGGTCTGACTGGAGGATGCCGGATGAGGAGGTGCATGCGTTCGTCAACGATCTCGAGCGGCCGATCGGCACCCACCTCTACGGGCGCCGGATGTACGAGACGATGGTGTTCTGGGAGACCGCGAGCACCGAGGCCGATGAGCCGCCGGTGTTCTACGACTATGCCGGGATCTGGCGGGCAGCTGAGAAGATCGTCTACTCCCGGACGCTTCAGACGGTATCCAGCGCGAGGACGCGGATCGAGCGCGAGTTCGATCCAGACGCCGTCCGGCGGCTCAAGCAGTCCTCGGGGGCCGACATCGCAGTTGGGGGTGCCGAGCTCGCTGGCCACGCGATCGGCGCCGGGCTGGAGATGAGTGCCATCTGTTCTTGTGCCCGATCGTGGTGGGAGGCGGCAAGCGCGCCCTGCGAGACAACGTCCGCGCGCAACTCGAACTTCTCGATGAACGCCGGTTCCGAAACGGCGTCGTTCACCTCCACTACCGCCTAAGCGTCTGACCGAGCCGGCAAAGCGACGCCAGGCAAAGACCTGCTCTAGCGATCGCGCGAACATCTGGCTGGCTCGCCGCAGCGACCCGCTCAGCGCGGAAAGCCGGACGTGGCGCCTGCGTTCCCTCCCAGAGCAGGCGTCGGGTCGCGGGCCAAGGTGCCAGGCCGCTGCGTCTAGCAGGACGAGCGCGCTGTCTTGTACCAGGCCGTCAAGGCCCCCGGCTGCGGCAGCGGACCTGCTTGCACGGATCGGCGATCACCACGGGGGCGGGCTTCGTCGCGGCGGCGATCGCGGCCTGGGCCGGGTAAGAGTGCGCGTGCTCAGGCAGATCGGGGCGCGCAGAGCTCGGCGAGCCGCGCTGCGCTCTCGGGGTTCATAGGCAGGAAGGTCTCGATCGCGAGGTTCGCGGCTGTGACGTCGAGCGGGGCTCCGAGGGTGGCGATGACCGTGAACAGCTCGACCTCGCCGAGAGGGTCTGCAGCCGGACCGAGACCACCGGCTGGGTGGCGAGGCCCGACGGCGGCTCGCCGGGGAGGTAGGACTCGACCTCCTCGATGAGCTTGGCGAGGGCGGGATCGGCGTCCTCGCGGCTCCTCCGCTTCAGCCGGTGAATCAGCGGCGTGTTGCACCCCGCGGTCATCGACGAGATCCGCGGCGGGCCGCCCGGGTGAACGCCGAGGCGGAGCAGGTTGATCGGTGGCTCGAGGAGCTCGGGGTCGACCCCGTCCCAGAGAAGCGACGCGGCTCGATTGGACTCGACCAGGTTCCAGAGGCCGTCGACGATCAAAGCCGGGTTAGGTTCGTGCGCCTCGAGCAGCCGCTCGAGCGACTCCCGAAGCGGCTGCATCACCTCCCCGTCGTAGGGGAGCTCCAGATAGGGAGGCGCGAAGCCGCCGGCGAGTAGCAGTCGATTGCGCTGGGCGATCGGCAGATCGAGGTGCTGGGCCAGGTGGACGAGGAGCTGGCGACTCGGGCTGGACCGGCCGGTCTCGACGAAGCTCAGGTGCCTGGTCGAGACGTTGGCGTCCAGGGACAGCTCGAGTTGGCTGAGGCGCGCGTTGCGTGCGCCAGAAGCGGATTAGCTCGCCGGCGGTCTGGGGCTCCTGCTCGGTCTGGACAGCCACCCGATTGACGTTAGCGGCGTCCGCTCGGGTTCCATTCCTCGGCGGTAACGCCGGCCGGCATTACACGAGAGGTAATCGACGCGCGGCCCTTCCTCCGGGACCGTTGCAAGGCAAGCAACCAGACGATCAACGGAGGTAACCGATGACCGATACACCGGCTTTCGTCGAGATCTCATCGCGGAGCGCGGCCGAGTTGGCGGAGAAGTACGTCGCGCTCTGGAACGAGCCGGATGCCGACCAGCGCCGGCGGATGATCGCCGAGCTCTGGGCGCCGGACGGGAGGCATATCCTCCAGCCGCCGCAGGAGATCCGGGCGATCGCGGCGCAACCCGGGATCGCCATGACCGCGATCCTCGAGGCACGGAGATACGAGGAGATCGGGGCTCGTGCAGCGAGCGCGTACGAGCACTGGGTCGGCTCGGAGGGGCTCAGCTTCCGCGGGCGCGACGACGCCGATCGACTCGGTGACGTCGTCAAGCTCCACTGGGAGGCGGTCGCCAAGGACGGCCAGGTGTTCGCAGTCGGGCTCAGCATCCTCGTCCTCGCCGCGGACGGCCGGATCGAGCGCGACTACACGTTCGTCGTCGCATAGGCGGGATCGGCGATGAGTCTTGCGCGCTCGTTCTGCCTGTGCGTACTCGAGCGGAGATGCCTTGACCCACGAAGACTTCGGAAGGAGCGCATCAATGGTCATCGTCGCAGGACACATCACGGTCGAGCCCGAGCAGCGCGGGTCCTACCTCGCGGGCTCCGTGAGCGTTGTCGAAACGGGCTCGCCAGGCAGATGGCCGCCTTGACTGTGCCATCACGGCCGACGTGGTCGACCCTGGCCGCGTCAATCTCTTTGACCGTTGGGAGCCCCAAGCGACCGTCAAAGCCCTCCGCAGGCGTGCCGCCAGAAACAAGCAACACGCGACAATGCGCGCGATGCCGGTAGCCGAGTACGACATCGCCGACGTGCGGCTCCTGTTCGGAGAAGGCAGAGCGTAGGGCATGGCGAGCACGCCCTCGGAACGGTTCGTGTGGGCGGTGGACACCCTGGCGCTCAACCCAGCCGATCGCGTACTGGAGGTCGGCTGCGGACACGGCGTGGCCGTATCGCTGGTCTGCGAGCGGCTGACCAGCGGACGGATCACCGCGATCGATCGCTCGAAGAAGATGATTGAGATGGCCGCGCGCAGGAATCGCGAGCACGTCGCGGGAGGCCAGGCGGTGCTGAAGACGACCGCGCTCGAGAAGGCGGACTTCGGGGACGAGCGATTCGACAAGGCCTTCGCCTTCAACGTCGCGCCCTTCTGGCGTCAGCCGAAGGAGGCGCTGGGGATCGTCCGGCGGCATCTCGCTCCCGATGGAGCGGTCTATCTCTTCTGGGACGCTCGCCACACGCAGCCCGGCCGAGCTCGCGACCTGGCGGACCGGCTGAGCGAGAAGATCCGGCTGGCCGAGTTCTCCGTGAACCAAGTGCTGGTCAAGGACCTGCGCCCGGTTCCCGCGGTTTGCGTGATCGGGCGGCCCTAGGCGCGCTGCTATGGCCGACGGGTGATACGGACTCTCGGGATCAACACTCGGGAAGGTGTCCGACCGATCCTCCGATAGGACTAGACGACGGGTCCCCGCGGTCGGTGCGCCCCGCTTCGCCTGGCACGCGAGCAATTGCGGCTCCCGCTTCGCACGATCAGCGGGCACCGCGGCTGATGCGCAGCTCACGCTCGCAAAAGGACGGGTAGCGTGCGTCCGCCTGGCGCCCGCGTCGCTAACGCCTCGGACGAGGGCCTCCAAAACGGTTCTCGCTCGGCCGATCGGGGAGCCACCGTCCGCGAGGCGGCCGAGCAGTTCATCGCTGGGATCGAGTCTGGCGCGATCCGCAATCGTTCGGGCAGGTCTACCAGCCGAGCGCGGTCCGAGGCATCCACCGCGACCTGAACAACCGTGTGGTCGTCGCCTTCGGCGCGAGCTACCTGCGCGAGGTCACGTTGCCCGATGTGCAGCTGTGGGCCGACACCCTCACCGCCGAGGGCCTCGCCCTTCCACGTGCGGAACTTCATTTAGCGCGATGAGGAGCATCTATGCCTGGGCGCTGCCGCACGGCATGGCGACCGCCAACCCCACGGCTGGCCTTCGCCTGCGCTGGCGAGCGAAGCGCGACCGGATGGTCAGGCCCGCCGAGGGAGAGCATGCGCCTCGCTTGCGCCGACGATGGGGGCTGCGGCGAAAGGCACGGCTCGATTGATCGGCCCGAACGGCGCATCAGCCTTCACGAAGCAGTTCGCTGAGCACCGCGGCGTTGTTGTGCTCGCGGTCGCGAGCGGCATAGACGATCGTCAGCGGACCGCTGGCGGCGAGGGCCCGCAGCTCGGCGAGGCGTTCGGATCGGTCGGCGAGCTCGTCGCGGTAGCGTGCGCGAAACTCGGCGAAGCGGCCGGGATCGTGGCCAAACCACTTGCGCAGCTCGTCGCTGGGTGCCAGGTCGCGCGCCCAGTCGTCGAGGCGCGCGCGTTCGCGAGAGACGCCGCGTGGCCATATGTGATCGATCAACACCCGGTAGCCGTCGTCCGGCTCGGCCGGGTCGTAGATGCGCTTGGTTCGCACGTCGGTCGCCATCGGGGTCTAATCGCCCGGGTAGGTGACGACGCGTCCCCAGAGGCTCTTGGTGCCCCAGATACCGCGGCGCAGGCACTCGAGCTGGACGATCTGGCTGTGGTCGACGAACAGATTGACCTCGGGGCCGTAGTTCTTGACGTACCAGCCGA
>JBKPMS010000179.1:0-11976 GCA_046732275.1 Actinomycetota bacterium
CGCGCGGCGTACACGACCGCGAGCGGCCCGCCCTGCGAGATGCCGAGGAGGTCGAACTGCGTGAGCCCGGCGGCGTCGACAACGGTTTCCAGGTCTCCCACCCGCGCCTCGAGCGAGACGTCCTCGATATCCCGATCCGAAAGGCCGCAGCCGCGCTCGTCGTACCTGACCACCGTATGCCCCTGGCTCAGTCCCTCGAGCCAGTGCCGCCACAGCGGGCTGTCCCAGTCGAACTCGAGATGGGTGAGCCAGGTCGCGGTGCGCACGAGCGGGGGTCCCGACCCGTGAATCGCGTAGGCGAGGCGCGTCCCATCGGGCGCGGTGCAGAAGCGGACTTCCTGTTTCACGGGGAATCGCCGTAGCGCCGCACGGCGCTCGAGGTCATGCGGTCAGTATCGCGCTTGCGTGCTCCAGAGCAGGGCCGACACAGCCCGCCTCAGTTTGCCCGGCTGGAAGACCTACCCCTGCCGGAGCGCGGCGCGTTCGGCGAGCAGCGCTGCTACGTGGGGGGCGGTCCCCAGCGCGAACAATCCCCCGAGCGTAAGGCAGAGAGCGGGATACCCGCCGGCGGCCAGCGCCGCGCCGCCGACAGCCCCGCCCAGCAGGTAGCCGAGCTGACCTGTGGATGCTCTCACGCCCATCACGGCAAGCCTCCGCTCTGGGGTTACGTAGAGCGCGAAGGTGCTGCCGGCGACGGTGCGCGTGCATGCGACGAGCACCAGCAGGGTGAAGGTCGCCGCGCTCATAACAGGTCCGGGTCGCACGGTGCCGAAGATCGCTGTGATCGCGGCTGCGCTTAGCCCCAGCACGACCAACAGCTCGCGCGCGGATTTGGACAGCCAGCGGCGGGCCAGGAAGTTGCCGGGGAACGCGGCGATCGCGGCCGCGCCCAGGAGCAGGCCGACCGTGCCGGGTCCCAGGTTGTAGGACTCGACCAGCAGCGCACCCGCGTACACGAGCGCCCCGCCCCAGCCCGCGTAGCTGAGCAGCTCGCCGATGGTCCAGCCGGCGAGCTTCGCGTCCCAGCGAAGCGGGTAGGCGCGCGGCGCTCGAGCGCCGGCGCGCCGCTCGCCGGGACGGGAGCCGACCGCCGCGAGGCCCGCTACTCCGGCCACGAGCGGGACGCCGAGCCAGGCGTAACGCCACCCGAGATCCGCAGTCATCCCGATCAGCGGCATGCCGGCGACCCAGGACGCCGGCTGGCCGAGCGACGCCCACGCCAGCGTCGCGGCGCGGCGCTCCGTCGGCGCCCAGGAGGCCGCCGCGGTGAGCCCGCCCGAGATGAGAAGTCCGGTGGCGGCGCCGACGGCCACCTGGGCCGCGGCCAGCGCGATGAGGCTAGGGGCCGCCGCGCTGGCCACGGAGCCGAGGACGAGGAGGGCGTTGCCGGCCAGGAGCAGCCTGCGAAGCCCGACTCGCCGGCCGACGAGCACGACTGCGAGCGCGACGATGCCACCGACGAGTCCCACCAGGGTCCGCAGCTGGCCGGCGGCGGCAGTCGAGACGCCGTAGTCGCGCGCAACGTCGGGCAGGATCGGGCTCAGCGTCAGGAGGCCCGCCTGCGCGGCGAACAGGCAGGCGAATGCGGCGTTGCCCGCCGATACCTGCGAGCGCATACGACCCCGGGCACGGTGGCGAGCTGCTGCAAACCACGTGAGCTGCGCTTGTCGGGCCTGGGCCACGGTGTGGCTGAGGGAGGCAATCATCACCGTGACCTCACGCCTCCGCCAGGAGCATCGCGCGGTGACGCCTGAGCCGGTCGACCACCGCCGTGGTCGATCGGAACGGATTCGCCACCACGACGCGGTCGCGGATCGTGATCACCGCGACGATCTCGCCGTTCAGCTCCCCCGCGAGCGCGTCCCCGCCCGGGGCCTGCGAGCTGTCGAGCGCCTCCACGCCCCCGACGGCGATGGTGCCACGGGGTTGCGACGCGCTTCGCGTCGAGTCCGTTCGAACGTCCTTCGTGAACATGTGTCGAAGTTAGGCCCGGCGAGGCTCCCGGACATCGGCGCCATCCCCCAACTTGGCGGATACGTGGTGGCGGGATTCACGTAACCGGACGGCCACAGCCACCCCCCGGCATGCGGCTGCCTAAGGCCCAGAACTGCCTGATCGACCGATGTGCGGGCCCCGGCCTTAGCTGTTGAGTTCTCGGCATGCCGACCACCCCCACCCTTCCACGCCCCGCGGCCACGCACCGCGCTCCGACGTTGTTCGCGTCGGCCACTGTGGCCGCCCGGGTGCGGTACGGCTCCGGAGACGGGGTCGTTCGCCCCGTGAGCGACCGGATCCTTGCGACGATGCTCTTCACCGACATCGTCGGCTCGACCCAGCGCGCGGCCAAGCTCGGCGATCGCCGCTGGAGCGAGCTGCTCGCTCAGTTCAACCGACTGGTCGCATGCGATCTGGGGCGTCACCGCGGGCGGCTCGTGAAGTCGACCGGCGACGGCGTGCTCGCCATCTTCGACGCGCCGGCGCGCGGCGTGCGTGCCGCCTTGGCGATTCGGGAGAGCGCACGCACGCTCGGGCTGGAGGTGCGCGTCGGCCTCCATACCGGCGAGTGCGAGGTGCTGGGCAGCGACCTGGTCGGCATCGCCGTGCACCTAACCGCGCGGGTGATGGCCAGGGCGCGGTCAGGGGAGGTCCTGGCGTCGAGCACGGTCAGGGATCTCGTGATGGGCTCCGGCCTGGAGTTCGAGGACCGCGGGCGCCACCTCCTCCGCGGTGTCCCCGGGGAGTGGTCGCTCTACGGGGTCGCCGATGACGTCGAGCGCCCGCGGGTCACGGTGGACCGGTCGAGGACCGACGCGGATGAGCTATCCGAACTGGCCAAGCGCGAGCTCGAGGTGCTGGCGCACATCGCCGAGGGACGCACCAACGACGAGGTCGCGGCCCGGCTGTACCTGAGCAACAGGACGGTGGAGCGCCACCTCTCGAACATCTACGCGAAGCTGCGCCTATCCGGCAAGGCCGCGCGCGCCGCAGCCGCGGCGCGCTTCTCTCGCGCGCGCGCCCTCCTGCCCGTCGCAGCCTAGACAGCGTCGCCGCTGAGCGGTCGACGCGCCGCCGTTTGGGGCCTGCACGATGGGATGATCCGGCGGTGGCGCGCCGCGTTTCGAGCCCCGAGTTCGTCGGCCGGAGGCAAGAGCTCACCACGCTCCTAGAAGCCCTCGAGCGCGCATCTGTGGGCGAGTTCGCGGCGATCTTCCTGGCGGGCGACTCCGGGGTCGGCAAGAGCCGGCTCCTCCGGCAGCTCGCGCGCGTCGCCGAAGAACGTGGCGCGCACGTGCTCGCCGGGGACTGCCTCGGCCTTGCCGAGGTTGCGCTTGCCGGCGCCGAGCGCGTCGGCAAGCTCGGTATGCGTGACCGGAGGCGCCTGCTCGAGGCGGAAGCCGCTACGCGCCTGTTCAACCTCGGCCGGCTGGATGACGCAGACCGGCTCACCGATGCGGCGCTTGAGTTGAGCCCGTCACTGGCAAATCTCGATCAGTGCGCGACTCGCGCCCAGGTCGAGGTCCA
Organism: Actinomycetota bacterium; assembly: GCA_046732275.1. GTDB lineage: Bacteria > Actinomycetota > Thermoleophilia > Gaiellales > Gaiellaceae > 3-1-20CM-4-69-9. The sequence continues at coordinate 3,523 of JBKPMS010000179.1, forward strand.
CCGGGGCCGCATCGCCGAGGCGGAGGTGCTGATCCAGGCGGCGGTTGAGGCAACGTCGCACGTGCCCGGGGCGACCTGGGTCGAACCGCTCGCCAGTACCCGCGTGGAGCTGGAGCTCCTCCGTGGTCGGCCGGAGGAGGCGCGCCGGCTCGGCGAAAAGGTGCTCGAGCGCGCGGGAGACGACGAGAAGGTCGTGTTCACCGCCCGGGTCCATGCGGTGACCGCCCGCGCGGCGGCGCTGCTTGCTGAGCGGGCCCGGGCTGCGGCGGATGAGGTGGGCGCCGCCGAGGCAGCCGAACACACCACGGCGCTGGCCGATCGCATCGGGCGCCGACTCGAGCGAGAGGTCTCCCGCGGCACGCCACCACCCGAAACGCTGGCCTACCGAGAGCTATGCACCGCGGAGGCGATGCGGGCAGCCGGCACGGTGGCGGCGCCAGACTGGGAAGCGGTCGCCAAGCACTGGGCCGGGCTTGGCATGCCACTAGAGGAGACCTACGTGCGCCTTCGGCAGACGGAATGCCTGATTTCGGCCCCGGCGGACGCGACGGCGGACAAGGCGGACGCGAGCGACCCTGTCGAGCGTCTCGGCTTGACGGAGCGCGAGCTGGCGGTGCTCGAGCTCGTCGCCCGCGGGATGACCAATCGGCAGATCGGCGAGCAGCCCTTCATGGCTCCCAAGACCGCGAGCGTGCACGTGTCGCGGATCCTCACCAAGCTCGAGGTGAGCTCGCGCGTCGAGGCGGCCACTGCCGCGCAGCGCCTCGGCCTGGTTCCCTGACCTACCATCCGGACCGTGCGGATCCTCGTCGTGGCGGTCGGCCGGCTCAAACCGCCGTTCGCGGACGACGTCCAGCACTACCAGCGCCTGATCGCCGGCCACGCGCGGCTTGAGCTCGTCGAGGTCAAGGAGTCGGATCGGGTCGAGCGCCGCATCCCCGACCGCGCCTTCGTCTCGCTCCTCGATCGCGACGGGGAGGCGCTCGACTCGGAGGCGTTCGCCCGCTGGCTCGAGGAACGCCGCCGCAGCGGGCGCGACGTGTGCTTCGTGATCGGCGGTCACCTCGGCCTGGAGCTCGACCACACCGACCATCGGCTGTCGTTCGGCCCGCTCACGATGCCCTACCAGCTCGCGCGCGTCGTGCTACTCGAGCAGATCTATCGCGCGCACAAGATCCTCGCCCGCGAGCCCTACCACTACTGATGGAAGAGCGCGAGATCCGCCACTTCGTGCGCCGCATGGCCACGCTGTTCGCGCTCATCGCCGGCCTGCTGCTGTTCGGGACGGTCGCGCTCAGCCTGTCCGAGGGCCGGGACCTGTGGGACAGCTTCGTCTGGGCGCTGGACATCGTGGCCACGGTCGGTTCGATTCAGGCCCCGACCGATACCGCGGGGGAGATCATCAAGGTCGTCCTGATCGTTCTGGGCGTGGGTACGCTCTTCTACGCCCTCGTCTCGCTGACCGAGTTCTTCGTGGCCGGGCACCTGTCCGGCCTCCTCGAGCGGCGACGCACCCGACGCATGATCGACTCGCTGACCGACCACTACGTGATCTGCGGCTTCGGCCGTGTCGGCCGCCAGGTGGCGCGCGACCTGTCGGCCGCCGAAGCCAAGTACGTCGTGGTCGACCCCAACCCGGACAACCGCCAGCGGGCGCAGGCGGTGGGCGTGCGCTTCCTCGAGGGCGCCCCCTCGGAAGACGAGCTGCTGCGCGCCGCGGGGATCGAGCGGGCGCGTGCGGTGGTCGCGTGCGTGGACGACGACGCCGAGAACATCGTCATCACCCTCAGCGCGCGGGAGCTGGCGCCCGACGTGAAGGTCATCGCCCGCGCGAGCGCCGAGGACGCGGAGAAGAAGCTCCTGCGCGCGGGCGCCGACCGGGTGATCTCGCCGTACAAGACGTCGGGCCACGAGATGGCCCGCCTCGCGCTGCACCCGAACGTTTCCGGCGCCGTCGACTTGGCCCCCGAGTACCGCATGGAGGAGATCGAGGTGACCGCGGGCTGCCCGGGCAGCGGCCGCAGCATCGGTGACGTCCGTGGCGGGGCGGTCATCGTCGCGCTGCGGCGGCCCGACGGGCACTTCGTCGCCCAGCCGCCCCCCGAGACGACGCTCGGTGACGGCGACGTCGTCGTGGCGATGGGCACCGAGCGGACGATGAGCCGGCTGGAGGCGCTGTTCGAGCCCGACGGCGCCGCCGCATCGCCGGCATGAACCCGCTTGCGGACCTGCGCGCCGCGGTGGAGGCGGCGGCGGCCCGCGTGCGCGGGCAGGACCCTCCGGCCGGGGCGGCGCCTACGCTCGAGCGCCCGCCCAAGGTCGAGTTCGGCGACTACTCCACCAACGCGGCGATGCTGCTCGCGCCCGTGCTCGGCGAGCCGCCGCGCCTGATCGCCGAGCGGCTGGGCGACGAGCTGCGCGCCCACCTCGACGGCGCGCTCGAGCGCGTCGAGGTCGCCGGCCCGGGCTTCCTGAACCTGTTCCTCTCCGACGATTGGTTCCGCGAGGCGCTCGGTGGTGTCCTGGGGGCGGGTGACGGCTACGGGGCGGGCAGCGCGGAGGTGGCCGAGCGCATCCTCGTCGAGTTCGTCTCGGCCAACCCGACCGGCCCGACGACCGCCGCGTCGGGCCGCAACGCCGCCTACGGCGACGCGCTGGCGCGGTTGCTCGAGCTCGCCGGGCACACGGTGCAGCGCGAGTACTACGTCAACGACTACGGCAGCCAGGTGCGCCTGCTGGGCGAGTCGATCCGTGCACGCGCGCGCGGCGAGCCGGTTGCGGAGGGCGGCTACGAGGGGGACTACGTCGCCGATCTGGCGCGGCGCATTCCCGAGGCCGCCGACGGGGACGTCGACACGGTCGCCGGCGCCGGCGTGGACCTGCTGCTGGAGGAGATCCGGGCCACTCTGCACCGCTTCCGGGTCGACTTCGACACCTGGTTCTCGGAGGCGTCGTTGCACGAGGGCTCGCCATCGCCCGTCGACCGCGGGTTTCAGGCGCTCGAGGAGCGCGGGGTGGTCTACCGCCACGAGGGCGCCCTGTGGCTCCGCTCGAGCGCGTTCGGCGACGAGAAGGACCGCGTGCTCGAGCGTGCGACCGGCGAGCACACCTACCTCGCTTCGGACGTGGCCTACCACCAGCACAAGCGCGACCGCGGCTTCGACCGGCTCATCGACGTCTGGGGGGCCGACCACCACGGCTACGTCCGCCGGACGAAGGCGCACTTCGAGGCGCTGGGCGGCGACCCGGACCGCCTCGAGCTCGTGATCATGCAGTTCGTCCACGTGGTCGAGCGGGGCGAGCGGGCATCGATGTCCAAGCGCCGGGGCGAGTTCGTGACCCTCGACGAGCTCATGGACCAGATCGGGGTCGACGCGGCGCGGTGGTTCCTGTTGCATCGGTCGCACGACCGCACCGTCGAGCTCGATCTCGACCTCGCCCGGGAGCAGTCGGCCGAGAACCCCGTCTACTACGTCCAGTACGCGCACGCGCGGATCGCCTCGATGCTCCGCAAGGCCGGTTCGGAGCGCGTGACGGTGGCCCTCGACGGACCGCTCGGCGAGGTGCCGCTGCATCCGGCCGAGCGCGCGCTGGTCAAGCGCCTGATCGCCTTCCCGTTCGAGGCGGCCGAGGCGACCGAGCGGCGCGAGCCGCACCGCATCGCCACCTACGCGCTTGAGCTGGCCCAGGACTTCACGATCTTCTACCGCGACTGTCAGGTGGTGGGCGTAGAGCCGGAGACGCTCGAGAACCAGCGCATCGCCTTGTCGGTGGCGGCGCAACGGGTGATCGCCCGCTCGCTCGGCCTCCTGGGCGTGGACGCGCCCGACTCGATGTGAACGGCTACGAGATCTCGACCGATCTCGCCCGGCTCGACGTCGACGTCATCCACGGCTACCTGCGCGAGGCCTACTGGTCGCCGGGCGTGGCGCGCGACGTGGTGGAGCGGTCAATCGCGCGGTCGCTGTGCTTCGGGCTGTACGCCCCGGACGGCGCGCAGGCGGGCTTCGCGCGCGCCGTCACCGACGGGGCGACCTTCGCGTGGATCGCCGACGTGTTCGTGCTCGAGGCGCACCGCGGTCGCGGCCTCGGCGTGTGGCTGATGCAGACCCTGCTCGCGCACCCGGAGCTGCAGGGCCTGCGACGCATCGTGCTGGCAACCAAGGACGCCCACGGGCTGTACGAGCGCTTCGGCTTCGTGCCGTTGCGGACGCCGGAGCGGTGGATGGAGGGATCCGACGGCTCGTCGTCGCTCAGATCGAGTAGATCCGGGCCGAAATGCTGATTTGCAGGGAAAATGCCCCGAATCGGCGAGTGCGCGCCAGTACGCGCGCCAGTCCTACACCAGGGCAGTGACCGCAGGCTCGGCCGGCGCCGCCTCGCGCGCCTTGACAGAGGCCGCGTCGAGGTAGGCGTCGAGCCTGCGCGCGGCTTCATCCTCAGCGCCAGGCATTAGGTGTCCGTAGCGGTCCAGCGTGATCCCGATATTCGCGTGACCCATGAAGGTGGAGAGCGCCTTCGCGTTGACTCCCGCGGCGATCATCAGGCTCGCGAAGATGTGGCGCGCTTCGTGGAGCGTGATCCGGGTGAGCCCGACCATCCTCCACGCCGCGTCGGCGGTGCGGGTCACGTTCCCGGGATGGAACGGGACGGTCGCCGTCCGGCCGAACGCGAGCCGGTCGCCGAGCTGGTCGACGTCGACATCGCCGAGCGTCAGCCGATGCTCGGCCAGGTGATCACGCAACACCGCTGCGATCGGGACGCGGCGGCGGCCCTTCATCCGACCCCCCGTGCCCCTCCCAGCGCGACCCCAGGGTGTGCGACGTGTGCGGCGTTCGACAAGGCGCCTTGGCAGTACAGCCGCGATCGTCTATGCCGCTGTTGGGCGATGAGGTGGTGATCGGTGGCGCGGGCGACCGGCCGCGCCACCAATGGCACACCTTCTGGAACGCCGGCGATCAGCCGGCGCGGATCCTGAGATCGTCTCCCCGGCCGGCTTCATCGGGTGGACGGTGTTCGCCTCCGGGTCCGCTGGGAGAGCCGGTGCCCGACCCGCCCGGCGCTCTCGTGCCAACGTCCGCGACCCTACTCTGGTCGGTGGCTAGTCCCAGCCAGACAGGCGGTCTCCGGGCCGCAACCCTCGTGCTAGGCGCCTTCCCGTGGGTCAGCTCAGAGGAGCTGTGCGCCGCGGTCGAGCACCTGACCAAGCGACCTGAGCCGCCCCACACAGCCGATTTCGGCCCGGCGGAAAGTTGCGTCGGGCAGGTAACAGCGCGCTCCGGCGGCCTCTTGACGGCCGCGCTGCACCACCCCTACATGGGCACCCGCCCTACCCTTCCGGAGCGATGACCAGCTCCCGGAGGCCCGCTCGCCGTGCAACAGGTGAGACACGCCAACGCACGCGCGCGGAGGCGGCAGCCAAGACGCGCAGGACCGGGAAGTTGAAGGACGGGCGCGAACCGTTCCTCGATGCGTTCCGCACGTCGGGCCTGGTCACGCAGGCGTGCCAGAGCGCCGGTGTGTCGCGCGCGACCGTCTACTGGCGCCGGGACGCTCAGCGACCTCGAGCCCGTCGATCAGGAAGAGATCGTCGCCGGACTCGCCGACGAGGCCGAGGCCAGCGGCGAGAGCGGGCCACTCGAGCGCGCGCTCGCCGCAGGGGAGCTGCTCGGCGGCCGCGACCCGGCGAGCGTGCCGCGGGACGTGTGCGACCGGATCGCGCGGGTGCTCAGCAAGCGCATCGACGCCAACGACCGAGACGACGACGGCCAGCCCTCCCAGGCTGCCTGAAGCTGGCGTGCGCCTGGCGCGCACCTATCGAATCGCGCTCTGCGCGGCCTCGCGCCGGCACGCAGATGACAGACATCTGGGGCGAGGTGGGGGTCTGTCAAGGATCGACGGCCGATTGCGCCGTAGGGCCTACGTGACCCGGATGACGCCGTCCATGCCGGCGTGGAGCACGCACTCGTAGTGGTATGTCCCTGGGTTCGTGAAGGTGATGTTCGCGCTGGAGGGCTGGGGCGAGGACCGGTCGGTGTCAAGTATCCCGGTGTTCTCGAACCCGTTGCCGTGGTTGGTGCCGTCGTATGGCGGCAGGGTTGGGGGCGGGTCGCTGGGGTAGGCGCCCAGCGGGTTGAGCAGGATGGTTGGCGGGCCGGTCGCTGCGGGCATCATCTGGATGAAGTTCTTCTCGATGTCTGCGGTGTATGCCCCGGGTCCCAATGTGAGGGTGTGCGCCTCCGGCCTTGATCGGATGATGAAGTGCACGGTCGTGCCAGTCTTTACCGAGAGTGAGGCCGGGAAGAACCGCAGCCAGGCCACAGGCCCCGCGTCGTTGCCGCCGTACACGGTGTCGGCCGGCGGTTTTTTCCTCGCCTGGACCGAGGCGAGCTTGATCGCCGCCGCCCGCTGGGCCGCCGTTGCCGCTCGGTCCGCATTTGCCGACGGAACCGGCGCGCGCTTGGAAACCACCCGCACGCTGCCGGTCATCCCGGGATGGATGATGCAGTAGTAGCGAAACGTTCCCGTCCTGGGGAACTTCAGCCGGTAGGGCTTCGGATGGTCGCCTTGCGGTATCCCGGAGCCATTCAGCGCGGAGCCATCCTCCCGCTTCCCTCCCTGCGGGAACGCGCCCACGGGCGTCGTGACGAGGTTCGGCTGGCCGTTAAACCAGAACGGCGCGCCGGCAGCATCGGTCTGGCCGGCGATGGGGTTATCCGCCGCCACGTCGACGAACGCCGGGGGCCTTTGGCCCTTCGCCGGGAAGATGACGTTGTGAAAGCCCTCGAACTGCCACTGCACCGAGTCGCCCTGGTGAACCGTGATCGTCCGGCGGAAGAAGGCGTCGAAGTCGAGTTGCTTCGCGAGCTTGGGACCGGGCGGCTGACCGGCGTAGACCGTCTTGATCGCCGCGCCGGCGGGCGCGGTGGCGGCCAGCGCGAGCGGCACGCCAACGAGGAGGCAAACCAGAGCGAGTCGGCGCATGGCGCGCCATCCTACGGGCTCTCGCCAGTTTGTGCACGCGGTGCGGTTGCCCCGCGAGTGACCAGCGGTTTCCCGCTCGGCAGGCGACGTGTCGCAGCGTCCGGGGACAGCCCGCAGCAGCCGGGCAGACCACTCGCTGACGAACATGTTTGCCGAGAGCCACCCGAGCCTTCCAACTACATCGCGATGATGAGCGGAAGCAACGAACCTCGGGACCCACGCGCGAACTACAACGTGCCGCTCGGCTCGACGCCCGACCTCTCGGCCAAGGTCACATGCATCACGCCGAACAACTGCCACTCGATGCACTCAAACTCGTGTTCGGGCAGCTCGGCGTGATCAAGCAGGGCGACGACTGGCTGCGGAGCTCTGTGCCGCAACTGCTGGCCACGTCCCACTACCAGGCCGGCAACACGGCCGTGTTCATCACCTGGGACGAGGATCAGGGCTCGGAGAGCAACCATATCTTGACCTGGCGTTGCACGCGCCTAGGCCCCAGAAAGGCACCGCAATGAGAGTCGCCCGGCCGGCTTCGGCCAACCCGGGGCTAGTCGTCGAGCAGACCGGCGCTGGCGCCTAAGCGCCAAGGGCCGCAGCATTAGCGCCCAAGGCGGCAGCATCGGCGCCGGTCACGACCAGGAGGCCCGGTCACCACCTGCGGCCAGGCTGGCGCTCAGGTGACGGTCAGGGTGCCCTGCACGCCTGACGGTGGCCGGGAACGGGCAGTAGAACGTGTACTTGCCGGTCTTGAGTTAGACCGCGAGACGGATGAGCCGCCCGGGCCGACGATCTTGCCGTCCTTGGCGACGCCGTTGCCGTCGACCGCGATGCCGTGCTTGACCGAGACCGGCCCAGGCGGGTTCTTCATCAGAATGGTCACCGTGCCCGCCTGGCGGTCAGCGTCGTGGTGTCGAACTTCAGGTGCCCGCAGCACTCCGCCGAGAGCGAGACCGCGTGAGCGCCGCTCGTGCTCACTGTCACCGACTTGGTGGCCGACTTTGTCGTTGTGCTGCTCGAGCCGCCACAGCCGGCTAGCGCCACGGCGGCCACAGCCACGGGCGCCGCGAGCGCCAGCTCATCACGTGCACTTCTTCCTCGCCTACTGAACACACCTCTACGCCTCGCGCGCAAACCATCCAGATGCTTACGACGAGCCGGCGTTCGGGGAAGCCCGACGTGGGCACGGCTCCTACCGAGCGGCTGGGCGCTGCGGGTCGGCACGGTCGCTCGGACTAACGCGCGGCTCCTTTCGCCTGGAGGCGATAGCTAGCCCGCTCCTGGATGCGCCCCTAGTGCTCGCCGACTGCCCCCCGACGTGACCAGTGTTCTTGCGCGACCTCCGTGTCCGCGAGCTCGAAGGTCGTGCGATAGGCCTTGAAGTCGACGTGCTTGTTGACCGCGTAGAGCGCGTGCGGGGCGCACAGGAACAGCGCCTTGCAGGCGTCGAAGCAGTAGCGGTCGATCTGCTCG
>JBKPMS010000180.1:0-28074 GCA_046732275.1 Actinomycetota bacterium
AGAGGGAGGCGTCTGCGGCTCGGTAGCTAACCACTCACTCCGCCACGAGTGGATCAGCGGGCAGGAGCAGCTCTATCGAGACTAGAAACGCCAGATACCCGTCGCGTTTGCCCCGTCTGCGAAGCCCGAGTCGAGCGTGAAGGAGAAAGCCGAGGCTTGGCCGTCTTCGGGATCTCGAATGTGATCCACCCAATCTCCCAGTCGTGCGGCAGGATGCGCGTCGAATGGAGTGACGGCTCGGGACCGCCAAGAGTGGAGTCGTAGGAGCGGTATGCCTTGTCCTGCAGCTTTACGCCGTTCGACGGCGAGTCGCTGTAGGTCCTTTTCGAGAGGTTCGTGATCCTGAGCTTGATCGACACGTACTTCTTCCCCGCCGCGGGGTGTCGAACTCGCTGGTTCGCGAGCACCGTTCACCCAGCCCAGCATCGTGATGCGCAGGTGCTGGTCGTAGGACTTCAGCGTGGCCGTTCGCCCACTGCTGGTCGCCGATGTGGCCGCCGCCGGCACAACGAGCGCCGTGACAAGCCCGAGCATCAAGATGACTCTTTTTATTGCTACCTCCTATCTCGTGCTTTCGTGAGTTGCCGTCGGCGTCTTGATCCGACGGGCGAAGAGGTAACCGCACTTCGAGCGGCTCACCCTTCCCAGAAAGGGGGAAAGCTCGACGGTTTGGGTGAAACCACCCCAGTTGTGTCAAACGCCCGGGCCGGGCGGCGATCCGAACGCCGGCTTCGTCATGCAGCCCGGCCCCTGCGCGCGCTCGACGAGCTTAGGACGGCGAGACGGGGAGCGCTAGACGCTCAAACAGACATGGCCACTAGCGGCGACATCGGGCTGCTCAGCGTTCTCGCGTTCGTTCAACGCCGAACACTCGCTTGACGAACCGTCGCTCCCCCTCCTCGCCGTCGGCCCGCTCGTCGTCCGTCAACTCGTTATCCAGCACGCGCCCGTATTCCACGAGTTCCCGAAGGAGTGGCGCATCGTGCCGAACACCGTTCCTGTCCCAGCAAGCGAACGTCACAAGAAATTGATTCGTGCGGCGCGGACGCACGTACCGCGCGGCGCTGTAGCCGATGCCGAAGCAGACAAAAGCGCTAAGGAGAGCGATATCGGCGGCAGTGTCAGCGTCCGATGACGCCCTCGCGCCTTGGGCAATAAGCGCAAAAGCGACCGCCTGAACGACAAAGCCGAGGATCAGGCAGCCGAGTCCCACCTCTGCGTCGGCGCGATTCTCCGCTTCGGCCACGCGGAAAGGCGCGAGCGTTTGACCTCCGGCTGCGATTCGCCGCGCGAGGCCCTTAGGCGAGCGGTATAAGCCGCGAGCGAGGGCGAAAGCGCCTGCAACCTCGAACCCGATTCCCGCTGCGGCGAGGGTTGACGCGGAAAACGGGCTCATCGTTGGACGGGATTCTGCCCGCGCCGCGTTGAACGTCGGCTCGCACTACACCTCGCAGGGCTGCCATAGGTAAGGCAGGAACGTCTCGCGGGTTCTATTCCGCCGATCAGGCGATCGGCCGCGCCCGAAAGCTTCTGCCGCGCGACCGCCGCGGCGCCGCTTCCGGCGCCGACGGTGCGAACGAGCTCGGCAGCCTGACGATCTTCCAGGCACGGCCGGCGCCGTCGACCGCCTCCTCGGTCGGGCTCGAGGCGATCAGCCGACGCCTCTCCTCGGCGAGCGTCTCGGTGTCCTTGTACCTCCAGTTCGGCGCGAAGCGCCTACCCGGCCGCGGGTGAGTGACCCTCCTCGGAGTCGGGTTCTTGCCGGCGGCGCTGCTTCGACTCGCGCACCTGTTCGCGCCTGCAGACCCTGCAACGGCTGCGGCCGGTCTCGTACTCGCTGAGCGCCTTCGCCTGGCCGCATGCGACACACACTTTCGTCGCCGGTGTGTTGTTGTTCGCGCCGTTGACGTGTTCGGCGACGAGCTCGCGGACCGCGCTACGGATCAGCGGCTCGAGGATTGGGCGGAGCTCTTCACGAACGATCTCGTCGAGCAACACGAGGCGAGTCTAGAACCGCTTGCCGACAATCGCGAGGCGGGAACACTCCGGGAACAAACGCCCCGGCGGCGGCCCGTTCAGGCATGCGGCGCGAAGAGCCGAATCGGGTCAACCATGCCGCTTCACGCCACCCGCCACCATCGGCCACCATGCCCCGGCGAACCCCGTGGAGGTTCAAGTCCTCTCATCCGCATCGCCGAGTTGCAGGGATTTTTAGGGCTCACCTGCCTGCGGTTGGTCAACGAAAAATCACAGAACGTCAGGGCCCGTCACCGTGCTCGCCTTTCCATGCGGCGAAGGTGGTCTGCGCTGTGTGACGCGTTTGCGACGGCCGCGCCGAGGCGGCGCGTCCTAAAGGCTAGTCGGCGCGAGGTACCCGCTCGAAGTTTTCGGGTCTAAAGGGCGTCTCGAAGCCGGAGCTCACCGGAGCGCCGACCGCGAGCATGAGCGTGGCATCCTCGACCGCAACACTCGTGCGCTCGACGGTCGGGTCGGGGATCGCCACGAAGCTGATCGCCGCGGCCTCGACCTCACTCCCCGCGAGCGTCAAGCGAACCGCCCCTCTCAGCACCACGTAAAGCTCCTCCTGCGCACCCTTCGTCTGCGCGTCGTTCGTCTCGTCGTGCTCGTGCACGAAGGCGGTGCCCGCGTCGCCACCGTAGACGTTCACGCCGAAGGCGTCGATCCAGAGGTGATGCTGGACTGGGTACCAGTCAAAGTCGTCGGGATCGTCGGTCGGGACGAGCGGGATCTCGTCCAGCCGCTTCACCCAGAAGCGGGCGCGGGGCACGCCGGAAGACTCAGTGGACGGACTCTGGCTTTGCGCGCGCTATCGCCTTGACGCTCATTCGGACACGCGTGTCACGCAGTGGGGTCATTCTTTCGGTGGGCACCCCGGCGTGGCGGCTGCAACGGCGGTGTCGTAGTCGTCGAGGAGGTCGAGCACGTAGTCGTCTGAGTCGGGCATGAGGTCGGCGTAGGTGCGGTCGATCTCCGCCGTCGACGTGCCCATGACTCGGGCGAGCCTGAGCAGGTTCATCGGCCTCGGACCGTCGAGCGCCCAGGAGGCGAATGTGTGGCGGCAGTCGTAGATGCGGCGGTGCTCGGCACCTGCCGCTCGCAGCGCTGGCGTCCACTCGTGGTAGCGGAACTTCTTGATGTCGATGTAGAGCCGCGGGCGGCGGGGGGACAGGAGCGACATCCAGGCGAGCCTGGTCTCCGCCGCTCGTACGCGGAGCAGGCGCGCGCTCGGGCTTCGACCTGCCGACGGTGATCGGCATCCTGCTCGGCGCGGTCCTAACGGCCGCGGCCGAGGTCAGCCGCGACCTGTCCAGGCGCTATCGCCGCTTGCCCTTGCCCCGTCCCCGAAGTGAGCGACCGGCTCCGCGACCTCGCGCGGCCTTGCCCTTGGCACCGGCAGATCGATTGCCGGTCAGCCTCGAGAACACTTCGAGCACCCGCCCGGCAATCCTGTCGAGCGCGCCCTCGGCCTTGTCGCGTCTTCCTGACTTCGCCACGTAGAGCTCCTTTCCCGGCGACGTGAGACGCGTCACGTGTCGCTGCGCGCGGCCTCCATGACGTAGCGGTCGTCGTCGACCACCACCGTGACCATCGGAATCGCCTGTTCGTCCAAGCAGGAGTGGAGGGCGGTTAGGAAACGTCCGATGTCACTGGCGGCCTCGATCTCGAGCGTGACCCGCCAACCGTTGCGTTCGCGAGACAGGGGTGCATCGAGGGCCTGAGCGATGCACTCAGCATCGGCGCGCCTACGTGTTTCGATCTGCATACCAGTCACGTCCGACACCTTGGACCCGACTGCGGCGCACATCAGCGGCGCCTATCGAGCCGAGCGAACAAGAACACCAGGATTGCCGAAAAGGCGATCCCGGCATACACGCCTATCATTCGTCTACCTTCCCGCCGCAATTGACTTGCGGACGATGTAATTCCCAAACGCCGGATTCCTAACCCGTCGAGCCATGGCGGCCGACGCCGGCTAAGCCCGCATCGGCGGCATTGGTTTGCGTTGCAGACCATGGCGCCGTGGATCGGGCGCAAGTTTGCGGGCGCTGACGGGTCTGTTTAGGCGTCCCGCCATTCAACGCGAGGTCCCCCAGATGACTGATTTCCGGAAACGATGTGAGCGAGCGGTGCGTATCGCCGCGAGCGAAGAACGCGAGGCGCACAGGAACCTGCTCGAGCGCATGCGGCCCGGGGATCGGCACTGGGACCCGTCCGAGGACGAGGCGTACCAGGCACGGCTGGCCCGTTGGCGCGCGGCCTCCCAGGCACTGGTCGACGCGCTCGATCGCCTTCACGCTGCGCTGCATCCGGAGCGGGCCGAGCTGCCGCAGGCCGGACCGCTCCGGTCCTTCCGCTCAACCCGCAGAGCGCCGGAGATCGACGAAGTGACGTAAAGAGTGAGGTGCGCCTCCGGGTTTACGACTAGACTCGGCGCCTCCGATGCTGCGTAGGGGAGTCGTGGTCGCGGTCTTCCTGCTGGCGTTTGCTGCGCCGGCCCACGCGGCGACGCTCGGGCTCGCCGAGGTGCTCGCCTCGGACGGCACGCTCGTCGGAAAGGCGGGCGCCGGCGCGTACGCGTACCCAGCCGACGGCTCCGTCCTTCGCATCGGGTCGGCGAAGACGACCGCGGCGCAAGTCGAGCTCAGAGACGTGAGCATGTTCAACGGGCGTGTCAGCGCATCGCGACTCGTCGTTCCGGCCCGCGGGCTCCGCGGCGCACGCGTCGAGGGGCTCGTCGTAGACGGGACGAGCTACGTGGCGGGCCCCAATGCGTTGATTCCCCTGGCCGGCGGCAGCTATCTCGTCGTCCTGCAGGAGGCGGTGTCCCCGGGACGAACGGGATCCGGCCTGGTCGCCCTGCGCGCCTACGTCTCAGACCCCTCGCTGGGTCTCGCGCCGGGAACGCAGCTCCTCGTCGGACTTGCCCGCGCGGCCCATCCGGACGCGTCGTCGAGTCAGGCCGCTGCCGTGCTCGGCCTCCCGCAGCTTCCGGCCGCCCAGGCATCCATGACAGGCGTCCCCTCCTTCGTGACGCCGGACGTCCCGACGAACACGCTCGGCGGACAGGCGGTTGCGATCGCGTACCGCTTCCTCGGCGTCCCCTACGTCTGGGCAGGCGCCTCGCCGAGTGGATTCGACTGCTCTGGATTCACGATGTACGTGTGGGGGCAGCTCGGCGTGAAGCTCGGCCACTACACCGGCTTCCAGTACTACCAGGGGCGGCGTGTCCCTGAGGATCAGCTCCAGCCGGGCGACCTCGTCTTCTTCCACGCGAATTCCGCCGGCGTCCCGCAGCACGAGGGCATGTACGTGGGCAACGGCTCCTTCATCCACGCCCCGCACACCGGGGACGTCGTCAAGATCTCCAGTTTGTACGAGGCCCACTACGCGCTGTCGTACGCCGGCGCCGTGCGGCCTTACGCAGCCCCGTCGATAGAGCCGGCGGCACCCAGCTGGACCTCCGTGCCGGGATACAGCACTTCCCAGACGCCCAAGTAGACATCGAGCTCGACGAGGTCGCCGTCCGCCGGGACCACGTCGACGTTGACCAGGCCGGGGCCGGTCACCATGGCCGTCTGACCAACACTTCGCAGGAAGGCAACCAGACGGTCCGTGTAGCTCGGATCAGAAAGACGAAGCTCCATCGGGCCGCAGGAGACGAGCTTCGCACGCTGCGGCCCGAATGGCGATCACCCGAACGAGGGAACGCGCCCCGCCGTTCGGGTGAACTTCTACGGGAGTGACTCGAGGACGTTGGCTGCGTGCCCGGCGGGCTTGATGCCGATCATCGCCCGAGCGATCTTGCCGTCGCGGTCGATGATGAACGTCGACCGGTTGATCCCCATATAGCTCTTGCCCGCGTACGTCCGCTCGCCCCAGACGCCGTAGTCGTCGGCGACGGAGTGGTCGGGATCGGCGAGCAGCGTGAAGGGGAGCTCGTACTTCGTCTTGAACTTGCCGTGGGAGGCGACATCGTCGGGGCTGACCCCGAGCACCTCGGCGCCGCGCTCGCGGAAGACGTCGTACGCGTCGCGAAACTCACATGCCTCGGTCGTACATCCCGGCGTGTCGTCCTTCGGATAGAAGTAGAGCACGACGGGGCGGCCGCGCAGGTCGGAGAGCTTGACCGTCTCGCCGGTGTCGCTCTCGAGCTCGAAATCGGGGGCGGGATGTCCTTCTTCGATCACGGAAGATCCTCTCTTTTCTCGTTCAAGATCCGCCCGCTTTCGCGGGCATGATGATCTTGAACGATAGGTTCTACCGGACGGCGGTTGCGGCCGATGCGGGCCAAGCCCGCATCGGCGGCGATTTCTCTTCGATCGGGTCATGGCCGAGGGCGACTCGATCTGGTTGGGGGCTACCCTGACGGCTGCCTTGCTCGGAATCCGCGCCCACATGACAGCCTGATGGGGAAATGGCTCTCCGATCGCCCGACGCTGCGCGGCTTCCTGATCATCGCGCTGATCGTCCTCGTCGTCGTCGTCCTCAACCTCTACACGGCCCTCACTGCGATCGGGATGCTCCTGCGGATCGCGTTCTTCCTGGCAATTGCCTTCTTCATCTACCTCGTCTGGAGGGAGCGCCGGGAAGAGATCGCCGCCTGGTCTGCACGCCAGCGGATCGTGTTCTACGGCTCCGCCCTGCTGATCGTCGCCGCTCTGGGTCTGTATTTCTGGCACGGATGGCCGGGCTACGAGGAGCTTGGCTTCATCGCCGTCCTGGCGTGCTCGGGCTTCGCGATGTGGCGTGTCTGGCGTGACACGCACTCGTATCGGCTCTGACGCGAGGCGGGTGAGGCGTCTCTTTCAACCGCTGCCGCACCTGGAGCGGCGGGTGGCTCAGCATGCATTGCTCATCGCGGTCGGGGCGGCCCTGGCGCTCGGAGCGATCGTCGGGATAGCGTGGGCGGCCGGGTTCGGACGAGTTCTCGACGTGTTGCGTGACGCGAACCCTGTGTGGCTCCCCGTCGCGTTCGGAATGGAGCTCGTCGCGTACATCGGGTACGTCATCGCGTACCGCGAGGTGGCACGCCTCGAAGGAGGGCCGCAACTCGGGCTGGCCAGGGCGGGAGCAATCGTCGCCGCGGGTTTCGGCGCCTTCGTGGTCCGCGGGGGGTTCGCCCTCGACCGACACGCACTGGAGGACGCAGGCCTGGGGCCGCAAGAAGCCCGTGCGCGGGTGATCGGCATGGGCGTCCTCGAGTACGCCGTGCTCGCTCCGGCCGCCGCGCTTTCGGCGATGATCCTGCTCGCGCGAGGCAGCACGCACCCCAGCCTCGGCTTCACGCTCCCGTGGGCGATCGCGGTCCCGCTCGGATTCGCGGCGGCCTTCGCGGCGCTCGCGTTCCGCCACCGCGTGCCGGACGAGGCCGGCTGGCGCGCCGTCGTGCATCACGGCCTCGACGCGGTGCACATGCTCGGACAGCTGGGATCGCGGGCGCGGCACAGCGGCGCGTTCCTCGGTACGACGCTGTACTGGATCGGCGACGTCGGCTGCCTCTGGGCAAGCCTGCGCGTCTTCCACGACTCGCCCGACCTCGCCGCCCTCATCATCGGGTACGCGACGGGCTACGCCCTGACGCGCCGCACACTGCCGCTCGGCGGCGCCGGCTCGGTGGAGGCGCTGGTGTCGTTTGCGCTCGCGTGGACCGGGGTCCCCCTTGCGAAGGCCGTGCTCGCAGTCTGCACCTACCGCATCTTCAATCTCTGGCTGCCGTTGCTGCCGGCCGCAATCGGGCTGCGCCACCTGAAAAAGTGGCGCAACCTGGCGGCGCCCGCTCCGTAGTCGGCTACGCGCCGACGCGTGCGCTCGCGCCGTCGAGGGCGTCGAGGGCGGTGCGGACCTCGACATGCCGGCCGACGAAGATCGGCGTGTCGCGCTCCGTGTAGCTGGACGCCTCACTGTCGCGCAGCGTCAGCATCAGGTGCATGAAGTCGGCGGGCTCGTCGCACTCGAACGCGGTCATGAACTCCTGATCGTCGATCCCGAAGGAGTACGTCGTGTGGTTGTGGATCGTCGTGAACTCGTGGCCGACCCGGATGTGCTCGTCCATTGCCTCCTGGCGACGCTCAGGTGGAAGGGCGTACCACGGGCGTACCTTCACGAACGGGTAGACGACGAGGTAGGGGGAGCCCTTTGGGATCACACGGCGCGGCCGCCGCGCTCTCGTGTAATCGGACGCCTTTGTCGTCGCGAGGTACGAGTACGGCGTCTCGAGCCAGCCTGCGAGCGGCGTGCCGTTGAGGGCAGCGCCGAGCTCGCCGAGATCGTCGTAACGTTGCGTGATCTTCCAGAGGAAGAAGTCGGAGTCGGGCCGTACGCCCGTCACCGTGTATGTCCGCAACGAGTCCATCCGCGACACCCAGTCGTCGACCACCTCTGCGAAGGCATCCTTGCCTGCGGCCCGCTCCTCGACCGGCAGCCGCCGCCACGCCGGATCGACGCGGAAGAACGTGTACGCAACGTACTGGCCTTCCATCGCAGAGGGATGCTAGCCCCGACGCTTCGGCGAACAGGACGGCTGTCGCAGCGCCCTAGCGGCGGCGGGATCCGCCGACCTGCGTCCAGCCGTCGCCCGGTCCGTAAAACGGAGGCTCCGCCGTGAGACAGTCGTACGCGCCACTGCGGATCTGGTTGATCGTGGCCTTCACGAGCGGGCGGCTCGACTTCGGCGTCCCGTCCGGGAAGTAGACCCCGGACTGCCAGCGTCCGAAGTCGGTCTCGTCCGTGACGTGGAAGATCAGGAAGCCGCGAACGGTCGGCTGGCAGGCTGCCATCTCCAACGCTTGCCGGTAGTACGACGCCTGCACCGGCTCGCTGACCGGGCGAGAGACCTCGCGGCCCGAGTAGAACCCTCGCTTGGACTCCGGGATCTGCGAGTCGACGCCGTACTCGTCGTAGACAAGCGGCAGCTTCGAGCCGCGCTGCGCGGTGCCGTCGAATGCCTTACCCAGGAGCGAGACGAGCTTGCCGTAGTCGGCGAGGCCGATCGCCGTCCCCTGCGGGTGGGCGACTGTGGGGGGCGTGCTCGAATTCTCGCCGTACGGATGGAACGCAAAGCCGTCCATGATCGGCTTCTTGCGATTCATCTGGCGGTAGGTGAGCCCCATGTCTGTGATGAACGCCGTCGGCGAGTGCGTGTCCCGTCCGGTATTCGGACGGTCGATCCCGCGGGGCGAGACGGAGCCGCCATTGATGAAGATCCTCTTGTCGACCCGCTTCATCGCGTCGTATGTCTGCGCCAGGAGCCTCGTGTACGCCGGCGCGGCGACGTCTTCGCCGTTCGAGCCGAACTGGGGAAGCCAGTAGCGGTTGAGGTTGGGCTCGTTCCCGATGATGTACTCGCGGATCGACGGAACACGGCGCACCATGTCGGCGGCGAAGCGCGCGAACTGCGTGCGCTGCGTGGCGGTGAGAGGCGTCGTCCGGTTGCCGAAGTTCATGATCGTCGAGACGACCCGGATGTTGAGGAAGACGCCGCTTGCGGCGATCGCCCGCAACGCCTGTAGCTGCGCCCTCGGAACCGCCGACTGACCGGGAGCCCAAACCGCGGTGATGCGGATCGTGTCGAAGCCGGCCGCCTTCGCGAGCTCCATCTTCGCTCTCGCGACTGCGGGGTCGGAGACCCGTCCTTCGTCCTCCGCCGCGCCCATGTACATCTTGAGGCTCGCCGACGCAGACGCGGCGGCAACGAGCACGACGACGGCGCAGAGGAGTCCGATGAGAGGGCGGAATCGGATCAAGTGGACACGGTAACCCGGCTCGGTAATGGAAGCGTTAATCCTCGGCGCCGGCGCGCGCCAGTGTAGGAGCGTGGCCGGAGGGCGTCAACCGGGAACCGTCGGGGGTTGGAGGCTTGGGACGGGGCTAGGCTGGGCCTGTGCCCTCCAGGCTCGAAAATCAGCTCAAGGCGCTGCCCGCCCGCCCGGGCGTCTACCTGTTCCGTGACAAGGGTGGAGACGTCCTCTACGTCGGCAAGGCCAAGTCGTTGCGGCCGCGCGTCCGCTCGTATTTCCAGCAGGGCCTGGACAGCCGCACGGCGATCCGGCAGCTTCCGGAGCGCGTCGACGACATCGAGGTGATCGTCACCCAGAACGAGGTCGAGGCGCTCCACCTCGAGCAAAACCTCGTCAAGCGGTACCGGCCGCCGTTCAACGTCAGGCTCCGCGACGACAAGTCCTTCCCGTACATCGCCGTCACCGTTGAGGACGAGTACCCGCGGGTCATGTTCACGCGCGAACGGCACCGGCGCGGAGTCGTGTACTTCGGTCCGTATGCGAACGCGAAGAAGGTCCGAGAGACGCTCGACGTGCTCAACCGTGTCTTCCCGTACCGGCCGTGCGAAGGGCCGAAGCCGGGCCGACACTCGGGAATTCCGTGCCTCGACTACCACATCGACCGGTGCCTGGCTCCGTGTGTGGGCTACGTGTCGAAGGAGGACTACCGCGCGATCATCGACCAGGTAATCGAGTTTCTGTCGGGCAACACCGACCCGATCCAGCGCCAGCTCGAGGAGAAGATGCACGACGCCGCCGCGGACGAGCGCTTCGAGGACGCGGCGCGGTACCGGAACCGGTTGCGCAGCGTCCAGCATCTTGCGGAACGCCAGGCGGCGGACCGGCGCTCGGTCGGGACGATCGACGTCGTGGGTCTTGCCGTCGAAGGCGACCGCGCCGTCGTGCAGGTCTTCCCGCTTCGAGACGGCAAGCTGATCGACCGCTACTCGTTCCACCTCGAGAACGTCGAGGGACAGGACCTGACGACGGTGCTCGAGTCGTTCGCGCTCGCGTACTACGGTTCGGCGCCGAGTGTTCCGCCTCAGATCGTGGTTCCGCGCGACGCCGGCGACCTGTCGGCGTTGTCCGAGTTTCTGTCCGAACGACGCGGTGCGCGCGTGGAGGTGCGTTCGGCGGCGCGCGGGGAGAAGCGACGGCTGCAGGAGCTCGCGACGGAGAACGCGCGCCATGCGCTTCATTCGGACGTCCAGCAGTCCGAGCTGAAGCGCCTCCGCCGGGTTGAGGCCCTCGAGGAGCTGCGCGAGGTGCTGAACCTCGAAGCGCTGCCGATCAGGATCGAGTGCTTCGACATCTCAACCGCCATGGGTCAGGACAACGTCGGCTCGATGGTCGTGTTCCAGGACGGTGTCACGAAGAAGGCGCACTACCGGAAGTTCGGCGTGCGCGGTCAGGATGGGATGGACGACTTCGCCGCGATGGCGGAGGTCGTCTCGCGCAGGTTCGCGCGGCTGTCCGATGTGACGGCAGAGGAGTACGACGAATCCTTCGCGGCGATGCCGAACCTCGTCGTGATCGACGGGGGGAAGGGGCAGCTTTCCGCCGCGCTCGCGGCGATGCAGGCGTTCGACCTGCCTCGGGTCGCCGTTGTCGCGCTCGCGAAGCGGGTCGAGGAAGTGTTCGTCCCGGGCCGGCCGGGCCCGATCAGGTTGTCACCACACTCTCCCGGACTGCAGCTGTTGCAGCGCATTCGCGACGAGGCGCACCGGTTCGCGGTCGGGTTCCATCGCCAGCGCCGCGACACCCGCACGTTCGCGTCGATTTTCGACGAGCTCGAAGGGGTCGGCCCTGCGCGTCGCCGAGCCCTGCTCCAGCACTTCGGCTCCGCCGAGCGGTTCGTCGCCGCGACGCAGGAAGAGCTCGAAGGCGTCCCGGGCGTGCCGGCCAAGACCGCGCGCTCGATCTACGCGCAGCTGCACAAGGCGGGACGCGGCTAGCGGTCTCGCGGCCCGCTCGCGGTTTCGGCTTGCCGCCCGTCCGGGATCGGTTCCGAGCGCTTTTCGTCCGCTGCCGCGCGGTCCGCCTCGGCGGCTCGGCGGACGTGGATCGTGCCCGTCATCAGCAGGATCGCCGTGAAGCCGACGATCGCGTTGACGATGATCAGCGTCACGCGCATCCCGACGCTGAAGCTCAGCGCGACGCTCTTCGCGGCCACGTTGCGGAACGCGTAGACGAGCAGGGCCTGCTCGGTGCCGATCCCGGCAGGGCTGAACGGCAAGACGGTCGCGAGGCTTTGGCTCACCTGCACCAGGAGGGCGTTGTGCACCGTGGCGGGAATGCCGAACGCCCGCAGGAAGAAGAAGACCGTCGCGAAGCGCAGGCTCCAGTCGAGAAGCTGCCAGGGCACGACGCTCCGGACGTAGTAGGAGCGGTCGCGAAACGCGGCGAATCCCTGGGCCACCTTCGCCTTGAACTCGTCGACACGCTCGGCGACCCAGGCGACGAGCGCCGTGCCGAGCAGCAGCAGCAATCCGAAGAGGATGAGGCCCGCCGTCTGATGACGGAACGCCCAGCCGTAGTCGAGGGAGGGAAGTCTGGGGCTTCGGAGGACGTCGAGCCCGGGGAGCACGTGCTGCGTCAGCGCCCACACGATGATGCAGGTCGCGACGACCATGTCGAACAGGGTCTGGAGCAGCGACGTCGACACCAACGTTGTGTACGTCGCACCCTCGATCCGCCGCTTCGCCAGAAAGAGCCTGACGACGTCACCGCCGCGGGCCGGGACCACGGCGTTCACGCCCGTCCCCGCGACGTAGGCGCCGAACATCGTCAGCCAGGGGACGGGCTGCTCGGGGTACGCAGCCTTGACGATGTTCCGCCAGGCGCGGGAGACGGCGACGAGCTTGCAGAGATGGCAGGCGATTCCGATCGCCAGCCACTTGAAGTCCACCGCGGCGAGGTGGCCGAAGAAGACGCCGATCGCATGGAAGACGGAGTCGATCACTCCGCCGAAGTGTCCCCTACGCCGCTTTCAGCAATCGGGGACCGGCCCGCTAGATCGCGCCTCGGCCGTCCTCCGGAGCCATGAACGGGTAGCGATAGTCGGTGGGCGGGACGAACGTCTCCTTGATCGTGCGGGGGCTGACCCAGCGGATCAGGTTCCACATCGAGCCCGCCTTGTCGTTCGTCCCTGACGCCCGAGCGCCGCCGAACGGCTGCTGGCCGACGATCGCGCCGGTCGGCTTGTCGTTGACATAGAAGTTCCCGGCCGCGTAGCGGAGCTTCTCGTCGGCGAGCTCGAGCGCGTCCAGCTCGCGGGCGAAGACAGCGCCCGTGAGCCCATACGGCGCGCCGCGATCGATGAGGTCCAGGGTCTCGTCGTACTGGCCGTCCGGGTACACGTACGTCGTCACGACCGGGCCGAAGAGCTCCTCGCGCATCGTCCGGAAGTTCGGGTCCTCCGTCTCGAGAACCGTCGGCTCGACGAAGTAGCCCTCGGAGTCGTCGTAGCCACCGCCGACGAGGACGTTCACCTTCCCGCTCGCCTTCGCTTCCTCGATCGCCTCGCGCTGCGTCCGGAAAGAGCCGGCGTCGATGACGGCGCCCATGAAGTTCTGGAAATCGCTGACGTCGCCCATCCGGATCGTGCGCACCTCTTCGACCAGGCGCTCCCGTATCTCCGGCCAGAGGTTGGAAGGAGCGAACACGCGCGAAGCGGCGGAGCACTTCTGTCCCTGGTACTCGAAGCTTCCTCGCACGATCGCCGCAGCAACCGCTTCGGCATCTGCCGACGGATGGGCGACGATGAAGTCCTTGCCGCCGGTTTCGCCGACGATGCGCGGGTAGTTCCGGTAGTCGGCGATGTTGTTGCCGATCGTCTTCCACATCGACTGGAAGACGGGAGTCGAGCCCGTGAAATGCACCCCTGCGAGGTCCGGGCTCGCGAGCGCGGGGTCGCCGATCTCGGATCCCGAGCCATAAACGAGGTTGATGACGCCCGGTGGCAAACCGGCCTCCTGGAAGAGCTGCATGAGGTAGTGCGCCGAGTAGGCCGCAGTCGACGCGGGCTTCCACAAAACCGTGTTCCCCATCAACGCCGCGCTGCCGGGGAGGTTCCCGGAGATCGCGGTGAAGTTGAAGGGTGTGACCGCGAAGACGAAGCCTTCGAGCGGCCGGTACTCCATCCGGTTCCACGTGCCCGCGGCCGAGCTCGGCTGCTCCTCGTAGATGCGCAGCATGAACTGCACGTTGAAGCGGAAGAAGTCCGTCAGCTCGCAGGCTGCGTCGATCTCCGCCTGGTGCGCCGTCTTCGACTGGCCGAGCATGGTGGCCGCGTTCAGCGTCGAGCGCCACGGCCCTGACAACAGCTCGGCGGCACGAAGGAAGATCGCGGCGCGGTCCTCCCACGGGGTCCGATGCCAATCCTCCCAGGCATCGGCGGCAGCCTTGATCGCCCGTTCCACGTGGCGGGCGCCGCCCTTGTGGACCTTCGCCAGCACGTGGTCCTTGTCGTGCGGCATGACCGCGTCGAACGTCTCTCCCGTCCGCACCTCCTCGCCGCCGATGACGAGCGGCGCTTCGATGTGCTCGGACGCCATCTGCTGCAGGCGGAGGCGGAGCTCCTCGCGCTCCGGGGATCCGGGGGCATAGGACTTCACCGGCTCGTTCTGCGGTGGGGGCGGGCGGAAGAGGCCGGGCGCGGCGGACATCGGAGCCGATTGTAGGCTTGGAAACCGTGTCTGTGACGTGCGTCCCGTACTCGGTCGACGAGTGGGGAGTGGGGGAAGTCTGGTTCGACGGCAACCGCCTCGTCTGGCACGAGCTCCCGCGACCGCAGGCCGCGAAGGTCGTTACAGGTACGCGCGCGCGCGCGCGTCACACCCCCACCCAGGGTGGGGCTGATGTCCCGCCACCCCTGCGTTCGACGGTACCGGCAAGACGCGGACCGCGGGGTGACGGTTCAGCGCCGATTGCGGAACGGCTCGTCCACAGGATTCGCGCGTACTTCGGGGGCACGCGAGAGTCCTTCGGGGACGTCGAGCTCGAGCTCGACGGGTGGACGCAATTCCAGATCGCCGTCCTCGACGCCTTGCGGAGGGTTCCGTACGGCGAGATCGTCTCGTACGGCGAGCTCGCACGCCTGGCGGGATATCCACGGGCGCAACGAGCCGCAGGGACATTCTGTGCCCGCAACCGCTTCGGCCTCGTCGTCCCGTGTCACCGCGTGGTCGGCGCCGACGGCCCGGGCTCGTACGGCTCGCTCGGGCTCGACTACAAACGCCGTCTGCTCGCACTCGAAGGTGTCGCTGTCTGACGACCTCCGGCACGAGCTCGCGGCGATCACGCCGCGGAGCGACTGCGACCGCCTCGCGGAGCTCTCCGGGCTCCTCCATTCCGCCGGCAGCGTGCACCTCCGGGGACGCGGAGAGGTCTCGGTTCAACTCGACGTCGCCGACCCGGCCGTCGCCCGCCGCGCGTTCAGGCTCGTCCGCGCATTCCGCGTCGGCGCTGAGATTCGAACGTACCGCAGGCGCGCGTTCGAGGGCACGACGCGCTACCAACTGCAGGTCGCGGGGACTGGACGCGCGCTCCAGGTGCTGCACGAAGCCGGAGTTCTGAGCTCCCGGTTAACGCCGCTCGAGCATCCCCCGCGGAGGGTCGTCGCACGTTCGTGCTGTCGCGCGGCCTACGTCCGCGGCGCCCTCCTCGGCGGCGGCTCCCTCAGCGGGCCGCGCTCACCTCACCTCGAGATCAGAAGCGCCGGGATCGACGGTGCGACGTTCCTCGCCCACATCGCTCAGCAGGAAGGAACGCGGCTCGGCCTGCTCGACCGGGGCCGCCACGCAGTCGCCTATGCAAAGGGCGCCGAGACGATCGCGGACGTGCTTGCCCTCGCCGGCGCAAACGAGACCGTCCTGCTGTTCCAGGAACGGGCCGTGCTGGCGGCCACGCGCTCTCGAGCGAACCGTCTTGCGAATGCGGACCACGCGAATCTCGTCCGGACGAGCCGGGCTGCGCACGATCAATTGCGCGCGGTCGACCGGTTGCGGAAATCAGGGCAGCTCGGCCGACTTCCTGAGCCGTTGCAAGAGATCGCCATGCTCCGCGAACGCCATCCGACGCTCTCTCTGCGGGACCTGGCACTGAAATGCCGGCCTCCGGTGACGAAGGCAGCAGCGCACAGGCGTTTGCGGAGGTTGCAAGACCTCGCAGCAAGGTGACTTTCACGTCGCATGGTGTCTCGCGGCGTGCTTTACGTCATACTCACACTGCGGCGGGTCCGCGTTCGTCCGGCGCCGGATTCAGACCCCGTCCGACGCCACGGTCCTGAGCGTGGTTCAACCGGGGGAGGAGGTCGTCCTCGGAGCTTCTCTCCCGGCCCGCCGCCTCTGCCGCCGAACATCCGCCGCGCTTCGCGCGACATGATGATGTTCGGCGGGGCCCTACCGGAGAAACGGTTGCGGCCGACGCGGGCAGAGCCCGCATCGGCGGCGTGCGCAAACCGAAACCGCGTGCGGAATCGTCGTCAATGCTGCTTTAGACCTCCGCCGCCGAGGCTGGCTCTGCCAGCCTCGGCCGCTAGGGCCCTCCGGTAGGACCCTCGTTCAAGATCATCACGCGACGCCGCACGCGTAGCGGATCTTGAACGATTATTCTCGTTCTATGGCTAAGACACGTGTGGGAATCAACGGGTTTGGGCGGATTGGGCGGAACTTCTTCCGTGCTCACCTCGAACGCGGTGGGGACTTCGACATCGTTGCGATCAACGATCTCGGAGACGCCAAGACGATGGGGCACCTCTTGAAGTACGACTCCGTGCTCGGGCAGCTGAAAGAGGACGTCCACGTCGAGGACGGCCTCATCAAGGCGGGGAGCACCGAGCTAGAGGTGCTCTCCGAAAGGGATCCGGCAGCTCTGCCGTGGGGAGACCTCGGCATCGAGCTCGTGATCGAATCGACCGGTCTGTTCGCGACGCGCGACGGCGCGCAGAAGCACATCGACGCCGGCGCGAAGAAGGTCGTGATCTCGGCGCCTGCGACTGACCCCGACGTGACGATCGTGCTCGGTGTGAACGACGACGCGTACAACCCGGAGCAGCACCACATCGTGTCGAACGCGTCCTGCACCACCAACTGCGTCGCCCCCCTGGCTAAGGTCCTCCACGACGCCTTCACGATCGAGCAGGGCTTCATGACGACGATCCACGCGTACACGAACGACCAGCAGATCCTCGACCTCCCGCACAAGGACCTGCGACGTGCGCGCGCGGCCGCCATCAATCTGATCCCGACCTCCACGGGCGCCGCACGGGCTATAGGAGTCGTCATGCCGGACCTGAAAGGGAAGGTCGACGGCATCTCGGTTCGTGCGCCGGTCCCGACGGGCTCGATCACGGACCTCGTGGTCCGCGTCGGGCGCGACGTGACAATCGACGAAGTGAACGGCGCGTACCGTGAGGCCGCCGCTGGAGCGCTCGACGGCATCATGCGCTACGCGGACGATCCTCTCGTCTCCACCGACATCATCCACTCGCAGTACTCGTGCATCGTCGACAGCGAGCTGACGATGGTGAACGGGCAGATGATCAAGGTGTTCGGCTGGTACGACAACGAGTGGGGCTACAGCTGCCGGCTCGTCGACGTCGTCTCGAAGATCGCGGCCGACATTCCAGCTGCCGTTTCCGCCTAGGGGCGTGCAACCGCCACGCTCGGTGCGCGACGCCGACGTCGCGGACAGGCGCGTCCTCGTTCGCTCCGACCTGAACGTTCCGCTCGAGGACGGCCGCGTCGCCGACGACACGCGCATCCGCGCTTCACTGCCGACGCTCGAGCTTCTGCTCGAACGGCGCGCGGCCGCGGTCACCGTCTGCTCGCACCTCGGACGGCCGAAGGGCCAGGATCCGGCTCTCTCGCTGCGGCCAGTCGAGGAGCGCCTCCGCGAGCTCCTGCCCGACGAGCGGCTGAGCGTGCTCGAGAACACCCGCTTCGACCCTGGCGAGACGAAGAACGACCCGGCATTCGCGCGGGAGCTCGCCGACGAGAATGACCTGTTCGTCCAGGATGCCTTCGGGTCGGTGCACCGCGCCCACGCCTCGACAGTGGGAGTTGCAGAGCTGTTGCCGGCATACGCGGGCCTGCTGCTCGAACGCGAGCTCACGGAGCTCGGCAAGCTCCTCGGGGACGTCGAGCGGCCGTTCGTGCTGATCGCCGGCGGTGCCAAAGTCGAAGACAAGCTCGGCGTCCTCCGCAATCTCGGGGGCAAGGCCGACGCCGTCCTCGTCGGCGGCAAAATGGCCGAGGAGGTCCGGGCCGACAATCCACTGCCGTTCGACGTCGTGCTGCCGGTCGACGTCGTCGCGGCTGCTGCGTTTGCCGAAGACGCCGAGGCGAAGGTTGCCCCATACGACGCGCTGCCCGACGGCTGGCTCGGTCTCGACATCGGGCCGGAGACGTGCGCGCTGTTCGCGCGGCACATCGCAGAAGCGCGGACGACCTTCTGGAACGGCCCGATGGGAGTCTTCGAATGGCCGCCGTTCGCTGCCGGCACGAAGGCGGTCGCGGAAGCGGTCGCCTCCTCCGATGCGTACTCCGTCGTCGGCGGCGCCGACTCGGCGAGAGCCCTCACGGAGCTCGGGCTCGCGGATCGCGTCGCGTGGTTGTCGACCGGCGGCGGCGCGGCGCTCGAGCTGCTCGAGGGCAAGGAGCTTCCCGGCGTCGCTGCGATTCCGGCGGCCTGACGCTGCGCCGTAAGATCTGCGCTTGGCCTTGATCGCGGGCAACTGGAAGATGTACAAGGGCCCGGCCGAGGCCGCCGAGTTCTGCGTCGCGCTCCGCGACGAGGAGCTCGAAGATGTGGACGTCGTCGTCTGTCCGCCGTACGTGTCGCTCGCCGTGACTGTGCAGCTGCTCGCCGGCACCGAGATCGGTGTCGCCGCACAGAACGTGCACTGGGATGAGGGCGGCGCGTACACCGGTGAGGTTTCCGCGCCGATGTTGCTCGAGATCGGCGCCTACGGAGCGATCGTCGGGCATTCGGAGCGACGCCAGTACTTCGGCGAGACGAACGAAACGGTGGCGCGCCGCGCCCTCGCTGCGCTCGAGGCGGGACTGTTCGTGATCGCATGCGTGGGGGAGACCGAGGGCGAACGCGAGGCGGGTCGCACGGAGGAAGTCCTTCGCCGCCAGGTCTCGGTGCTCGAGCCAGACGACAACCTCGTCGTCGCGTACGAGCCCGTTTGGGCGATCGGCACCGGAAAGACCGCGACGCCCGAGCTGGCACAGGAGGCGCATGCCTTCGTGAAGTCCCTCCTCGACGTGCCGGTGCTGTACGGAGGTTCCGTGAAGGCCGACAACGCCGAGGAGCTGCTCGCGCAAACCGACGTCGACGGCGCTCTCGTCGGCGGCGCTTCACTCGAACTCGACTCCTTCACCGCCATTTGCCGAGCCGGCGCACGTACCCGCTCGTTGCGCTGATCATCCTCGACGGGTGGGGCTGCGCACCGCCCGGCCCCGGCAACGCCGTCGAGCAGGCAGAGACGCCGAACTTCGACCGGCTCTGGACGACGTTCCCGCACACGACGCTCAACGCGTCCGGTGAGTCCGTCGGGCTGCCGCCCGGACAGATGGGCAACTCCGAGGTCGGACATCTCACGATCGGGTCCGGGCGTGTCCTGTTCCAGGACCTGATGCGCGTGAACAAGGCGATCGAGAGCGGCTCGTTCCTCGAGAATCCTGCGCTGACAGGAGCGTTCGAGCGCGGCGAGCGCGTCCACCTGCTCGGCCTCGTCTCCTACGGCGGTGTCCACTCGCACATCGCGCACCTCAGGGCGCTCCTCCGTTTCGATGCGGAGAAAACCTGGATCCATGCGTTCACCGACGGGCGCGACGTCTCGCCTCACGCCGCGGTCTCCGACCTGGCCGAGCTACCGCGGGAGCGGATCTCGACGGTGATCGGGCGGTATTACGCGATGGACCGCGACCAGCGCTGGGACCGCACCGAGCGCGCGTTCAATGCGGTCGTCGCGGGCATAGGCGAACACGTGGCGGATCCGATCGAGGCGGTTCGGCGTAGTTACCGCCGAGGTGTCACGGATGAGTTCATCGAGCCGATCGTCGTCGACGGACATCCGCGCTTCAACGTCGACCGAGACTCCGCAGTGTTCTTCAACTTCCGTCCCGACAGGGCGCGCCAGTTGACCGCAAATCTGATCGAGGCCGGCGCGGACATCACCACGATGACCAAGTACCGGTCCGATTTCGACGTGCCGGTGGCGTTCCCGGAACAGGACGTTCAGGAGACGCTCGCCGAAGCCCTGTCCGCGCACGGTGTCCGCCAGCTGCACGTTGCTGAGACGGAGAAGTACGCCCACGTCACGTACTTCTTCAACGGCGGCCGGGAGCAGGAGTGGCCCGGCGAGACGCGGATTCTCGTCCCCTCACCGCGTGACGTCCCGAGCTACGACTACAAACCCGAGATGTCGGCCGACGAGGTCGCCGACCGCTTCGTCGACGAGGTCGAGCGCGGGCATTACGGCTTCGCGGTCGTGAACTTCGCGAATCCGGACATGGTCGGCCACACGGGATCTATCCCGGCTGCGGTACGAGCCGTCGAGACGGCGGACCGGTGCCTCGGCCGCGTCGTCGCGGCAGTCGAGCGGAAGGGCGGTGTCGCGCTGGTCACCGCAGACCACGGAAATGCCGAGCAGATGCTCGAGGCAGACGGTAAATCCCCGCACACCGCCCACACGACGAATCCCGTGCCTCTGATCGTCACCGACGAGAAGCCGACGTCGGTTGACAGCGGTGAGCTGTCTGATTTGGCGCCGACTGTGTTTGAAATTCTCGGCTTGCGACAACCTTTACAGATGACAGGAAAATCGTTAACGACTGCCCGTTGATCCGGGCTATACTCCGGAACCTTTGTCGCTTCAGCAACCTGATTTCGGCGTACTGCGGAAGGCACAAAAAGGTGACGATCGGGCGTTTTCCGTCATCGTTCGCGCCTACCAGGTGCCAGTGTTCAATTACGTCCTTCGCCTCGTCGGCGACCGCGCCCTGGCGGAGGATCTGACCCAGGAGGTCTTCCTCCGGGTCTACCAGGGCCTGCCACGTTTTTCGCTTCGCTCGAAGTTCACGACGTGGCTCTTCCAGGTGACGAAGAACCGTGTGCTCGACGAGCTCCGGGCGACGGAGCGGCGGCCGCGCGCGGTGGTGGCGCTCGAAGACGTGCCGCCGCTCGAGGTTGTCGACGCGCCGATGGAGCGCCTCGAGGCGATCGACGCCGTCTGGCGGGCAGTCGAGGGCCTGAACGTCGACTTGAAGATGGCGCTGCTCCTGCGCGACGTGGTCGGCCTCTCGTACACCGAGATCGCCGACTCGCTCGAGATCACACTCGCCACCGTCAAGTGGCGGATCTACAAGGCGCGAGAGGACGTGCAGCTCGCGCTCGCCCGTGAGGGCATCACCTTCGGCGAGGAGCAACAGACCCCGAAGGTCGCCGGCTCGGCCGGCGCCTAGCCCGAGTGCTGTCGTAACCAGGCGCTGAGGTTCTGCGCCTCCTCCTGCGGCGTCGCGCCGCGGGCCGGGGGTGCGACCGGGCGCGGAGGCGGCGGCGCGGATGTCTCGGTTCCGCCCGTGAGCCGCAGGATGCCGAAGACCACTGCCGCGACTGCCAATGCGATCGCTCCTGCAAGGAGCGGCCAGCGCCTTTTGACTTTGATCCCTTTCGACCGCCGTGGGCGCGGTGGCTCGATGCGCGCCGTTGGAAGCGGCGCCGTCGCCCCGTCGAGCGACGCTGCGAGCTCCTGCGACAACTCGGCGGCAGACCGCGGCCGAAAGCGCGGGTCACGCGCGAGGCATCGCATCACCGTCGCTTCGAGCGGCTCGGGCACCGCGGGCTCGAGGTCCCGCACGGGGACGATCGCGCCCTCGTTCTGCTTGGCTGCGACCTCTGCCAGCGATCGGGACTCGAGCGGCGCGCGAGCCGTGAGAAGCTCGTACAGCACCGCTCCGAGCGAATAGACGTCCGTGGCGACGGTCACCTCTGCGCCGCCCGCCTGCTCCGGCGAAAGGTACGCGGCCGTCCCGAGCACGGTGCCGTGCTCGGTCAGCCGCGTCGCCTCGGCAGCTTGCGCTATGCCGAAGTCTGCGATCTTGAGGACGCCGTCGTCGTCGACGAGGAGATTGGCCGGCTTGACGTCCCTGTGGACGAGGCCCGCCTCGTGCGCGTGCTGAAGCCCGGCACACGCCTGAAGCGCGAGGGGTACCGCCTCGTCAGTGGGTAGCTTCCCGACGTCGGCGAGCGTTCGGCCCGCCACGTATTCCATCACGATGAAGAGCCCGTCGTCGGTCTCGCCGACGTCGTAGATCCGCACGATGTTCGGATGCGCGAGCCGCGCGGCGAGTCGCGCCTCACGAAGAAACCGCTTGCGCAGGATCGAGTCGTGGCCGGTAGTCGCCTGGAGCACTTTGACCGCCACCGCGCGCTCGAGCTCCCGGTCCCGTGCGAGGTACACGACGGCCATCCCGCCTCGGCCGAGCGTCCGCTCGACGTGGTACCGCCCTTCTGCGAGCGTCGCGGTCAGTCGTGTTCCTTTCCGTGCTTCTTCTCGTGCTTCTTCTCGCCCTTGTGCTTGCCCCTGTCGTGCTCTTTCTCTTCTTTCGGTTGAGTCTCTGCGACCGTCGGAGGCGGCGGCGGGACGCACTCGATGCGGCGCGCGAGGTCGTTGGTCGCGGACTGAAGCTGGGTCCGCAGCGCTGCCGGGACCACTGCCGTGCGCGCCTGTTGCCGCAGCGTCTGCGCGAGCGTCCGGGCGCGGCAGGCGTCGCCGGCCGCCAGTGCGGCAACGACGCCGTCGCTCACATGTGCGAGGCGGAGCGCGACATCGCGGGGGAGCGTCGGCCGCGGCTCGGCGTGGCGTTCGCTGCCGCTACCGCAGCCCGCGAGGACGAGCGCCGCCGCGAGGCCGGCACCGAAGGCGCTGATCCGAGGTCGTTTCTGCTTGCACCGCATGCCTATTCACCGCGCGCAAGCCGAGCGGCGAGGCTTCGTGGCAGCCCACGCTCGCGCAGCTCGCTCTGCGTCTTCTCGACTGGGTATTCGACGCGTCGGAAAACGGCAAACCTCCGCTCGAGATCGAGCAGCAGCCACGCAGCCCGCGGATCGCCGTCACGCGGCTGACCCACCGAGCCGGGATTGAGGAGCCAGCGCCCCTCGAGCTGCACCTCTGTCTCGGCCGGCGCGAGGCCGCCTGCGACGAAGTCGTCGTCGAGCGTCAGCGCGAGCGCCACATGGCTGTGCCCGACGAGGACGAGCGAGGCGCTCGAGAGCTCGAACGTCGCCCGGGCGGATTCCTCCGTCAGCACGTACTCCCAGACCGGGTCGCGTGCGCTTGCATGGAAGAGATCGACGCCGTCGGCAGAAGTAGACGGCGCGAGCCCTTGCAGAAAGCGGCGCGAGTGCTCGGAGAGGACCTCGGCCGTCCAGTCTGCCGCCGCGGCAGCCTCGTGATTGAACTCGCCGACGGACAATTCGCCGAGTACGACGAGGTCGTGGTTGCCGACGAGGCACACCCGTGCTCTGCGCTCGACCTCCTCGCAGCACTCGTTCGGCAGAGGGCCGTAGCCGACGGTGTCGCCGAGGCACCAGATCTCGTCGACACCCTCTGCGTCGATCTCCGCAAGCACTGCTTCGAGCGCGCGATAGTTAGCGTGCACGTCCGAGATGACCGCGACCCGCATCAGGATCGCGACATTAGCCGCCGCGGCAGCCGCATGGACTGTCGCGGTGCTCATCCTCCTGCGAACGAAAGTCCCGGACGGCCTGCGTCTGCCGTCGCTCGACGAGCGCGCTATCTTCGGCGCGCGGATCATCGAACGCGCTGTCCATTACGAGCGCTTCTTGTACGTGGAGTGGTGGCTTGCGACCGCCGCGTCCCTTGCCGCGTTGATCTGGATGACGCGGCGTGGGCCTCGAATGGTTGGGGCGTTGCGCCTCGGGCGCGTCAACGCCGGAATCATCCTCGGTGTCGTCACGTTCACGGTCGTCTGGGCAGTGTCGCTTCCTTTCGCCTTGGCGGAGGCATGGTGGCGGCGTCGGCACGGGCTGTCGACGGAGTCGTACGCCCAGACCCTTGGGACGGCATGGGGGACGCTCCTCACCCAGACCCTGTTGGCGTTCTTCATTCTGGCGACCCTTCTCTTGCTCGCGAAGAAGATCGGCCGTAACTGGTGGATTGCCGCGAGCGTGTTGCTCGTCGCCGTCTTCGCGGCCCTGCAGTTCCTTGTCCCCTACCTCCTGACGATCGGCACGCACCCGTTACGGAATCGCGAGCTCATCACGGCGATCAAGAAGTTCGAGCGACGCGAGCGTGCGGGGTCGCCGACGGTGCGCGTCGAGAAGGTCAGCGACACGACGACGCAGGCGAACGCCTTCTCGGTCGGATACGGGCCCAGCGAGCGCGTCGTCTTCTGGGACACGCTGCTCGACGGACGCTTCAGCGGTCGCGAGGTGCGCTTTGTCGCGGCGCACGAGCTGGCGCATCTGGCGCGCGACCACATCCCGAAGTCGATCGCGTGGTTTGCGCTCTTCGTCGTTCCGATCCTCGGCGCGGCGGCGTTCGTGACCGAACGCCGGGGCGGCCTACGGAACCCCGGAACTGTGCCGCTCGCCCTGCTCGTGATCACCGTCGCACAGCTCTTGGCGCTCCCGCTGCAAAACGCCGTCACGCGACGCTACGAGGCCGAGGCGGACTGGGTGGGACTGACCGCCACCAGGGATCCTCAGGGCGCCAGAGACCTCTTCCGGGGCTTCGCGCGCACGAGCCTGTCCGACCCGAGCCCGCCGACCTGGGCGTACATCCTCTTCTACGACCACCCGAGCGAGCTCGCGCGGATCGAGCAGGCGGAAGCCTTCAGCCGGCTGCGACGCTAGACGCCGTTCTCGGGCGGCGTCTCGGGGAGATTGCGGATGCCTTCCTGTGTCGACCACTTCGACAGGGAGTCCTGCATCGCTGCGACGAGCTCCTGGAAGAACTGTGTCGACATGTTCACGCGTGACACGACGACGCCCGGGACGTCGCCCTCCTCGATCTCGTGGTCGATGCGCGCGAAGGTCACCGTGAACTCGTACGGCGAGAAGGTGACGTTGGCGAAGTTCGCGTAGACGCCGGCCATCTGCTCCGGATCCAGGTGAATGTTCAACTGGCGCTCCTGCGGCTCGTCCTCCACGGCATCACGATACTACGGGTGTGGCGAGGGACGTTTTGGCGCGAAACGCAGTGAGCCGGCTCGAGGAGCGGCTGTCCGAGCTTGCCGACGCGCCGGTCGCGCTCGAGCGGCCGAACGACCCGGCGCACGGCGACTACGCGACGAACATCGCCCTTCAGACCGCCGCCCCGCAGAAGCGCACTCCGCGCGAGCTCGCGGCGGAGCTTGCCGAGGGAGCCGCGGCGCTCGAGGAGATCGACCGTGCCGAGGTCGCGGGGCCCGGCTTCCTCAACCTCTGGGTCACGGACGCGTGGCTCGCGAACGCCGTGGCGGAGATCGGCCCCGATTACGGCGTCGGCGACGCTCAGCAGTCGCAGAGGATCCAGGTCGAGCTGATCTCGGCGAACCCGGCCGGCCCCCTCACCGTGGGCTCGGCCAGGAACGGCGCTTACGGCGACTCGGTCGCTCGGCTGCTCGAGCACGCGGGTCACGCGGTCGAGCGCGAGTACTACTTCAACGACGCCGGGCGCCAGGTCGATCTGTTCCGGGCCTCTGTCGAGGTACGCCGGCGCGGCGAAGAGCTCCCCGAGGGCGGCTATCAGGGCGAGTACATCGACGAGCTGGCCGCTCTCGACGTGGATCCGGTCGAGCACATGCTCGGGGAGATTCGCCGCGAGGTCGCGGAGTTCCGCATCGATGTCGACACGTGGCGTTACCAGGGCGACATCGAGCAAACAGTCGCCAACGTCCTGCCGAAGGTGGACAAGTACGAGGCCGAGGGGACCCTGTGGGCGCGGACGAGCGCGTACGGCGACGACAAGGATCGCCCGTTGTTGAGATCCTCAGATGGGTCGTACCTCTATTTCGCGGCCGACGTCGCCTATGTAGAGGACAAGCTCGAGCGCGGCTTCGACCGCGCGATCTACGTCCTCGGTGCTGACCACCACGGGTATGTCGGCCGGCTCAAGGCGGCGGCCGCGATGCTGGGGTACGACCCGAACCGAATCGAGGTCCTGATCTACCAGCTCGTCCACATCGTCGAGGGTGGTGAGACAAAGAAGATCTCCAAGCGACGCGGGGATGTCGTCTTCCTGCATGAGCTCATCGACAAGATCGGAGTCGATGCGTCCCGCTGGTACCTCGTCGCGCGCGGGCCCGATCAGCCGATCGACATCGACGTCGACCTGGCGGCCGAGCGAACGCAGAAGAACCCGGTCTACTACGTTCAGTACGCGCACGCCCGGATCGCGGGAATCCTCCGGAACGCCGGTGACGCTCGCATCGGAGGAGAGACGCCTACCGACCTGGCTCGCGAGGAGCGCGATCTGATCAAGCGGCTCGCCGAGTTCCCGGGAATCGCGGCTGAAGCAGCGGAGCGCCGCGCGCCGCAGGGGATCCCCGTCTACGCGATCCGCGTCGCCGACGACTTCCACCGCTTCTATCACGAGCATCGTGTGCTCGAGTCCGAAACGCAGGCGTTTCGGCTCGAGCTCGTGCGCGCAACGCAGCACGTGATCGCGCGCTCCCTCGACTTGATCGGCGTGGAGGCGCCCGAACGGATGTAGGGTCCCGGGCCGGTGAGTGCTCGCCCTCCCGACCGAAACCTCGCGCTAGAACTGGTTCGCGTGACGGAGGCGGCGGCTATGGCCGCGGGGAGATGGGTCGGGCGCGGTGACAAGAACGCCGCCGATCAGGCGGCGGTCGATGCGATGCGGGCGATGCTCGACTCCGTGTCGATGGACGGCGTCGTCGTGATCGGCGAGGGGGAGAAGGACGAGGCGCCGATGCTCTTCAACGGCGAGTCGGTCGGCGACGGGACCGGGCCGCAGGTCGACGTCGCGGTCGATCCGCTGGAGGGGACACGGCTCACAGCGCTCGGCCAGCCGAACGCGATCGCCGTGATGGCCGTCGCGGAGCGCGGGACGATGTTCTTTCCGGGCGCGGCGGTCTACATGGAGAAGATCGCGGTCGGGCCCCAAGGGATCGGTGTCATCGACATCGCCGCGACACCGACGGAGAACGTCGGCGCCGTGGCGAAGGCGAAGGGCGTGTCACCTCGGGACATCTCCGTCGTCGTCCTCGAGCGCGACCGTCACAACGACCTGATCGGGGAGCTGCGTGATGCGGGGGCGAAGGTGGCGCTGATCCGCGACGGGGACGTCGCTCCGGCGATCGCGGCGGCGCAGGCCGGGACCGGGGTGGACATGCTCTACGGTGTCGGCGGCACGCCCGAAGGCGTCATCTCGGCCGCCGCCCTCAAGTGCGTCGGCGGTGGCATCCAGGGCAGGCTGTGGCCGCGAAACGACGAGGAGAGGACGCAGCTCGAGGAGGCGGGGCTCCCGCCGGATCGCGTGTTGTCGACAGACGACCTCGTTGCAGGCGAGGACGTGTTCGTTGCGGCGACCGGTGTCACCACCGGCTCGCTCCTGCGCGGCGTGCGGTATCTCCCGAACGGCGCGATTACGGACTCGATCGTGATGCGCTCCCGCTCGGGGACATCGCGCCGGATCGAGGCGTCGCATTTGCTCGACAAGCTGGAGGCGCTGACAGGCCGCGAATATCGCTGAGCCCTGTGACGGCGCGCTGCCGACAGCGACGTCCATAAAGCCAGGTCCCAGGGACAGTCCCTCGGACACGTCTCCTCGCTGGTTACGCCGGGACCGCTTCCTGCTCCATCTCCGGCGCGTACATGCCCGTTCGCGCGGCGCTGTTCATCTTCGCGCGGTGGTAGTACGCGCGCTGCGCGGCTTCCACGTTCTCCGGCTTGCCGAGCCACGCCTTCAGTGCCGGCGCCTGCAGGGCACGGCCGTAGGAGAACGAAAGCTGCCACGGGTGCGGCCCGATGGCGTTCATCCCGCTGAGCCGCGCTGTCGCCTGTTCGTCCGACTGCCCGCCGGACAGGAAGACGATGCCGGGGACAGCAGCGGGGACGTGACGCCGGAAACAGCGGAGCGTCTCGTGCGCCACTTCTTCATCCGAGGCCTGATCGGGGCAGTCGTAGCCGGACAGCACCATGTTCGGCTTGAGCAACATCCCTTCGGGCTGCACACGCTGATCACGGAGCTCGGTGAAGACGGCATGCAGCGTTCTGGACGTGACCTCGAAGCTGCGCT
>JBKPMS010000181.1:0-22062 GCA_046732275.1 Actinomycetota bacterium
CCCTCTCATCGACGTCGAACGGGGAGTGTCCGGTCGGGAACACGTACACCTCATGAGGGTGGTTGCGGGCGGCGAGCTTGTCGACATAGAGCATGGCTTGACGGTACGGGCAGCGGCTGTCGTTCTTGCCGATCAGGAACAGCACCGGCGAACGCACATCGTCGGCGAAGTTGATCGGGTTGCGGTCGCGCATCAGCTCGGGCACGTCGTGCGGAGCGGCGCCTAGGAGCGCGCGGTCATAGGCCTGCAGGAGCGGGGAGAGGTCTTCGTAGCCCGCCGCGTAGTCGCCGACCGGAACGCCCGCCACGCCGCAGGCCCAGAGCTCCGGATGCTTCCCGAGCTCGAGCACCGTCACGTACCCGCCCCACGAATAGCCCGCGATCACCGCGCGTTCGGGGTCGGCGATTCCGCGCTCGACGAGATCACGGAGGCCGGCATTGACGTCTTCCAGCTCGGGCCCGCCGATGTTGCCGATCAGCGTGTCGCGCCATTCCCGGCCATATCCGATCGACCCCCGGTAGTTGACGAGCCCGACGACGAACCCTGCGTCGACGTAGGCCTGCACCTCCGGCTGCCACCTGTCCATGTCGAGCCACGTCGGCCCCCCGTGGACGAACATCATCACGGGAGCAGGGCCGTCGGAATCGGCCGGCGTGACGAGAAAGCCGTGGACCTCGTCCCCGTGGTCGTTGACGAACTGCCACGGCTTATACGGCTGCGACTCGGGCGCCGTCTCTCCCTGCAGCTGGAGGATCTCCGCGCCGCTGTCGTCGACCACGCGCCTCGGCCTGTGGCCTTGCTCGTGGAGAAGCCAAACCCCGCCGTCGGGCCGCACGCGGGCGCTCCAGATCATGCCCGGTTCGGTCGGGATCGTCCGGAGCTCGCCGGTGGCGACCTCGAGGCGCAACAGCCGGTGCCGTCCCTCGACGAGTTGCTTGAGCAATAGCGCAGAAGCGTCGGGCCACCAGTCCTCGACGTGGACCTCTCCTTCGACGTCGAGCCGGAGGTCGCGACGTTCGCCGGTGGCGAGATCCCAGATCGCCGGCCGTGTCTCACCGCCGCGCTCGTGCTCGATCGCCAGGCGCTGATCGCCCGCCACAGGCGACCAGCACTTGGCGGCCAACCACAGGCCCTCGTCCAGTTGCTCACCGACAGCCGCGCCCGAACGTGGATCGATGACCCGCAACGCGGGATGGATGAGGTCGCCGTGCTCGGCGTGCTCCAGACAGAGAAGCGAGCCGTCGGCCGACAGGCCGCCGTGCACGAACCCGCCCTCCTCGGCGCCGCCGATGCGAACCGCTTCGGCCGATCGATACACCTGCTGTACAGGGCCGCCTTCGAGCGACACGTACACCGCAAATCCGTCTCGGCCGCTGAGCCCGAGCGCCATGACACCAGGCGCCTGTGCGAGACCCTCGTTCCAGCCATGCGGAACACCCTCGACGAATGCGCGTGTCTCACCGCCGCCGAACGGCTGCACGAGCCAACGTCCGGACTCGTCGCCGGTCTCGTCGTCGAACCACAGGATCCCCTCGCCGTCGAGTGTCGGCGTCCCGTCGGTCACGCCGACGGCGCTCTCGGTGACGCGGCGACGCTCGCCGGACACTGCGTCCCACGCATACAGCTGCCAGATGGTCGCCTCGCTGGAGGCATACGTGCACCGGTCGGGCGCCCGCGGAGACCACGAGGGCAGGTACGAGACCGGCGCGCGAAAACGCCGCTCCCACCCGACCGCCCGCGCCGCAAGGCTCATCGCACACGAGCCTAACGCAGTGTGCTCGGCCGAAGACCTCCTTGCCGTCTACGCTTCGGAAGCCAACGAGAGAGAGGGCGAGTCAGATGTTCGGGGGTCAGCGCAGGGGTCGAGCCGTCCGTTCACGGTCGACCCGCGGCCGCGGCCAGGTCAGGGAGTTCGCGGGGTTCCGCCGCCGCAAGCACTGGTGGTCGATGCCGCCGCTTCGCGTCCGCCCGCGGCCGGTCCTCGAGCCCGTCTCGGTGGCCGAGGCGGAGTTCTTCCGCCAGCGCGGCTTCTACGTCCGCGTCACCGTCCTCGGCGTCGTCGTCGCGACGCTCTTCGCCGTCCTGCTGCTGCGTCTCTGGTCGCTCCAGGTGATTCAGGGACCTCGGTTCGCGCACGCGGTTCAGGCGCAGTCCGATCGGACGGTCTACTTCCCGCTGGCGCGCGGAGCGATCCTCGACCGGTCCGGCCATATGCTCGTCGGAACGACCGGGCGCGTCGTCGTGACCGCCGACGCTCCCACGCTCGGCACGATCGACGCGCATGGCCGCTGGTTTCCGTCGGACGTCGGCCGCGCACGTCTCACCCGGCTCGCGCGCATCGCGCACGTCCCGACGTGGAAGCTGATCGCTGCGATCCGGCGCGGCGTCAGGCGAACGCCGTTCACTCCGTCCGTCGTGCTTCCCACGCCGACGCGGGAGCTGACGGCGTACCTTGCGGAACGCGCCGCCGACTGGCACGGCGTGCAGACCGCGGTGCTGCCTCAGCGCTGGTATCCGGCCGGTAGATTCGGCAGCGAGTTCTTGGGGCTGCTCGGTGAGGTCAGCCCTTCCCAGCTGCACAAGCGGCGGTACGCCGGTGCTCGGGCCGGCCAGATCGTCGGGCAGTCAGGCGTCGAAGCGGCGTACAACCGCGTGCTCGACCCAGGTCTCGGCAAGGCCCGCGTCCCGGTCGACGCACAGGGACAGATTGTGGGCCCCCTTCGCTATCTGCCGGTCCGGCGCCACTCCCGCGGACTGCAGCTGACGATTGACGCTCGCGTGCAGCGCGCGGCCGAACACGCCATCCGCGACGGCATCGCATTCGCGCACCGCGCCGGACATCCCGATGCCGCCGCCGGCGCCGCGGTCGTGATGAACCCGTGGGACGGGTCGATCTACGCGCTCGCGAGCGTCCCGAACTACGACCAGAGTCGCGCGGCGCGCGACCCGCGCTATTCGGCGGGCCTGCTGCGCGCCCCTGCAACGCCCCTGTTGAACCGCGCGACGCAGGGCCTCTATCCGACGGGCTCGACCTTCAAGCCGATCGTCGCGGAGGCGGCGCTCGCAACCGGGTTGATCTCGCCGTACTCGATCATTCCGTGCACCGGCTCGCTGCTGGTCGGCAACATCGTGTTCCACAACGTCGAGCCGGCGATCAACGCGAGCCTCGACCTCGACCAGGCGCTGGCGATCTCATGCGACACGTGGTTCTACCGCCTCGGGACGATGTTCTACGCGCGGCAGGCGGCGACCGGCGCGCTCGACATGCAGCGGTGGGCGAAGCTCCTCGGCCTCGGGCGCCCAACCGGCATCGACGTACCGGGCGAATACGGCG
This sequence comes from Actinomycetota bacterium, assembly GCA_046732275.1. Classification (GTDB taxonomy): domain Bacteria; phylum Actinomycetota; class Thermoleophilia; order Gaiellales; family Gaiellaceae; genus 3-1-20CM-4-69-9. The sequence goes on from JBKPMS010000181.1 coordinate 3,335, forward strand.
GCGTCGTGCCGACGCCGGAATGGTTGCGCAAGACGTTCAGAAACCCGGCGGAGCGGATCTGGTACGAGGGCCAGTCCGTCAATCTCTCCATCGGCCAGGGCTTCCTCGCCGTGACGCCGCTGCAGCTCGCGGTCGCGTACTCGGCACTTGCGAACGGCGGCAAGGTCGTGCGACCGCATGTCGGCCGTGCGGTCCTGCTCCCGGGCGGCGGGAAGCGCGCGCTACGGTTCCCGCCGCAACGCCGCCTGAGCCTCGTGGGCGTCGACACGATTCGCAAGGGCCTATACGACGCGGCGCACTCGGCCGACGGGACGTCATCCGCGATCTTCGGGTCGTTCCCGGTCCCCGTAGCGGGCAAGACGGGCACGGCGGAGACGCCGAGCGGCAGCGACCACTCCTGGTACGCGTCGTGGGCCCCGGCCTACGGGCCGAGAGTCGTCGTCGTCGTGATGATCGAGCACGGCGGCTTCGGGGTCGAAGCCGCTGCTCCCGCGGCGCGCGAGATCTATTCCTCGTTTTTCAACGTACGCTGACGGGCCGCGTCACGCGGGTGTCGAGAAGCCGCGGTCCAGGAGACGTCGCGCGTCGCGATAGACGTTGCCGTCGTTGAGGATGACGGCGATCACCGTCCGTCCGCGGCGCGTCGCCGACGCGACGATGCAGTGGCCGGCGAGCGTCGTCCAGCCGGTCTTCACGCCGTCGGCTCCCGGATAGCGGCCGAGCAGCGGGTTCTTGTTCACGTAGACCTTCGCGTAGGTCGGCGGCGACCACGGCACGTGCGCGATGGGCTGCCGCACTATGCGGCGGAAGCGCTGGTCCTGCATCGCGTAGCGCGTCAGGGTCGCGAGATCCCATGCGGTCGAGTAGTTGCCCGCGTCGATCACACCGCTCGGCGAGGAGAAGTGGGTGCCGGTGAGGCCGAGTTCGCGTCCGACCTCGTTCATTTGGTTGACGAAGGAGGTCCGGCTTCCGGCGGCCGCAATCGCAAGCGCTACGGCATCGTCGTTTCCCGAAAAGAGGAGCAGCCCGTCGAACAGCTTCCACGCGCGCACGCGCTCGTGTGGTCGCAGACCTTCCCTGACGAGTGCAACCCGAGTCGCGAAAGGAGGGACCTCGACCATGCTCCCGAGCCGGAGCTCTCGGAGCGCGACGACCGCCGTCATGATCTTCGTCGTCGACGCGATCGGGAGGCGGCGATGCGACCGATACGCCCACAGCACGCGACCCGTCTTCCCATCGACGACGATGGCGGCGCGTGCTGTGATCGGCGGACTGAACGGCGCCGTGGAAACCGCTGGGGCGAGCAGGTTCGTGGAGACGGCCGGGGCGACCAGCGTCTTGGGCGGGCGGACAGGTGGCGCAGGCTTGGACTGCGGTCGCTGTCGCCGGACGGCGTCCGGCTTGGGTCTCACCGCAGAGGATGCAGAGGGCTTCCCGCGGTGAGCCGCGTGCGCGAAGAGCGCATAGGACGCGCCCGCAGCGGCCAGGAGGGCGACGACGATCGCGACAAGGCGCGTCGCCCGGCGCCGCCGTGCCCGGCGTCGGCGGACGACCGGCTGGAGCACACCGGAGGGCACCCGCGGAGGGCCGCTATCCACGGCCGCGACCGTAGCACCCGGCGCGGAGGACTTCGGAAGTGCCGCTCAGCGCACTAGCGCAAGGACGTGCGCGCCCGAACCTGCCGAGCGAGCCGCGCGGGGATACGGAGGACCGTCCCGTCGCGAAGCAGGTACGCGCCGCGCCGTGAGATCCCCAAGCCTCCTGCAGCATCGGTCCACGGGCTCGCGAGGTTGCAAGTCATCTTGATCCGAAGGAATCCCGCTAGCGGCCAGGCATACGTCGGCCTCCCGGCGACCGACCACAGGCGCACGTAGCTCTCCGGATCCCGGACTGCTTTACCCCCGACGGTCACACGCGAGAGGACGGGTGCAGAAAAAGGTTCGAGCGTCGCGGTCAATCGCTCCAGGATCGGCCGCGTTTTCTCACCGAGCTTGTTCCAGTGGATCATGCTGTTCGAGGACGTGGGCGGCGAAGCGGGGTCGCCCACGTATCGGAAGAGGTTCAGCGTCGGTACGTAGTAGCCGGTGTGTACGTCTCCCGACTGGAATGCCCAATGCAATGCGTAGAACGGCGCCGGCGGCAATGCGGACACCGACGGCGCGGCCGCGCCGTCGTCTCCGCCGTACCACAGGCCGATAGCGAGCGGCTCCGCATCGCCGAACGCGCTGATCGCGGTGCACGCTTGCGCGCCGCATACCTCGAATCCGCTCGGAGGCGCCTTTGCCTTGGCACCGGTCGTCGCGATCAGCATCGACGTCGACAGCGTTGCGAACACCACCAAGCGTCTCATCACCCTCCTCCTGCTCGTCCCAAAACTTACATGCTGAGAAGCCCCAGCAGGCTCGTGCCGATCGGCCTGCCGAGACCGGTGCAAGGGTCCCATCCCGTGGCCGCGGCGTACGCGCCGTTGTCACCGCGCGTGATGTCCTCAAAAGCGATGCCCTCCATGTACAGCTGTGGGTTGAGAAACCCCACCTCGTCGCCGAGTTCCTGATTGAGCAGCGCGACCAGCCCCGCCCACAGCGGCGCCACAGCGCTCGTCCCGCCAAACCTCGCTTCGACACCGTCGACGCGCACCCAGTAGCCGGTCGCCGGGCTGGCATTGCCCGCGACGTCAGGGACGCCGCGCCCGCGGGTGTGCGCGTCGTTCGTCGACGGCGGGACGTCGGCGCTTGCTTGCCAATCCGGGAGCGGATAGAGCTCGCTCACACCGCCGCCTGTGGCGCTTCCGGCTCCGTCGTTCCAGACGACCTCGTCGATGATGGTGCCGTCGCTCACCTCGATCCGCGTTCCACCGCAGCCGAGTACCCACGGGCTCGCGGCCGGGTAGTCGACATGCGCCTGGCTGTCGCCGACTTGATCTCTCGAGCCGTCGTCTCCGGAGGCAACGCAGACCGTGATTCCGAGCAGGCCTGCCGCCTGGAGCTCGCTGTCCAGTGCCTCCCGCGTCTGCGCCGTCCACGTAGACTCCGCCGCGCCCCAGCTGATCGAGATCACCGACGGACGGCGGATCGAATCGTGGACCGCAGTCGAGACCGCATCGATGAACCCGCGAGACGTGTTCGGCGCGAAGTAGATCGTCTGGCGCGCCGCGGGCGCAACACCCCCGGCCACCTCGATGTCGAGCATCACCTCACCGTCGGCGCTGTCGGGAGTCGACGGGCTGTTCCGCGCTCCGTCGATCGAGACGGATTCGACGCTCGGCGCCGGTACGCCGATCTCCGAGAAGTACGCGGCCAGATCGTCGTCCCGGTAGCCGCCGCCGAACTCGAGGATCGCAATCGACTGACCCGTTCCGTCGCCGGGCGGGAACTCGTAGAGGGCGGCGAGCTCCCCGCTCGTGTGCGACCCAGCCGGACGCGTCCCGAGCCTCGTCTCGGTACCGGCGTCGATCTGAAAGTGGGCCGTCGCTTGCGGACGGTCGTCGAGGCCGAGGACGGCGACGACGACATCGCCGAGCTCGGCCGGCACCAACACCGGCCCGGTACGACCGCGGTACGTCCCGGCCTCCGGAAGCTCGTACTCACGCAGGTCGACGGCGAAAGCAGCGGACATCTGCTCGACAGTCCCCGACAGCACGACGCTCCGCCTCGCCGTGCTCGCCTCGACCACGTCGAGCTCGTGCGCCGCCGCGAAGTCCTCCACGCGCTGAATGTCGGCCGGATCAGCTCCATATCGGGCGTCGAACTCCTCCCGGCTCAGCCGCTCGGTCACGAGCCCGGGCGCGGGAAGGGCTTTCGCGCCCGGCTTCCGGCGAACCAGAACAGTGACCTCGAGCCGCTCGTCTGCCGGCGCGCCGCCAACCGCGCGGGAGCCGGGCAGCGGCTCGCGCTCGCTACCGGGAACTGGGACCCGGTCGCTCCCTGAGCTCACGTCATGCCTTCACCGACGGCTGCGGGACATTAGCCGACGTCGAGCTCGGCCATCAATAGGCTTGCGCCGATGAGTCTCTGGGCGTGGACGCTCGTCGGCATCGGGACGTTCCTCTTCGTCTACGCCTGCTTCGTAGTCGGCCTCGTGATCGCTGGGAAGCGGGAAACCGCACGGGCGCTTGCAGGTTTTATCCCCGATTGCATCGTTCTGTGCAGCCGTCTCCTCCGCGACCCGCGTGTGCCGCGCCGAAGGAAGGTGCTCCTGCTCGCACTCGTCGGATACCTCGCCTTGCCGTTCGACCTCGTCCCCGATTTCATTCCTGTTGCAGGTCAGTTGGACGACGTCATCATCGTCGCACTCGTGCTCCGCAGCCTTCTCCGTCGCAATGGCCGGCTTGTCCGTGAACATTGGCCAGGCCCCGAGGGCTCGCTTGCAATCATCCTTCGGCTCGCCGCGTAGGCACGATTCTCAGACGATTCTCAGATAGCTCTCAACACAGCCTTAGACCGGGCTGCTGAGATATCTCCATCAACCAGCGGACACACGAGGCTATGGACGACCGGCAGCCCGCACGCAGAGGCGGCCTGCTCGATCCCACGGTTTCGGTCGGCCGCGTCGCAGGCGTGGAGATCGGGCTCAACTGGAGCTGGATGCTCATCTTCGGCCTGATCGTCTGGTCGCTCGCCTCGTCGTACTTCCCTTCGCAATACCCCTTTCTGACGGGCGCGGCCCACTTCTGGATGGCGGTCGCGGCAGCGATCCTCTTCTTCGGTTCGCTTCTCCTTCACGAGTTCGGCCACGCGATGCAGGCCCGGCGAGAAGGCATGCTGATCGACGGCATCACGCTCTGGCTCTTCGGCGGCGTCGCGCGCTTCAAGGGTATGTTCCCCAGTGCGGGGGCCGAGTTCAGGATCGCAATCGCAGGACCGCTCGTAACGGTCGGCCTGACCGGCGCCTTCACGGTGCTGGCGGCGCTCGTTCCGAGCTCGCAGGCGTTGCACGGCGTCTTCGCCTGGGTCGGCTACGTCAACCTGCTGTTGCTCGTCTTCAACCTCATTCCCGCACTACCGCTGGACGGCGGGCGCGTGTTGCGCTCGATCCTCTGGAGAGCGAAGGGGAACTTCGAGTGGGCGACGGCAATCGCCGGCGACATCGGCCGGGTGTTCGGCTACCTGATGATCGGCGGCGGCATCGCGCTCGTCATCTTCTCCGGCATCCTCACGGGCGGGTGGCTCGCCGTCGTCGGCTGGTTCCTCCTCAACGCAGCGGGCGCAGAGCGGCGCTACGGAGTTGCGCACGAGGCGCTGAGCGGCCTACGCGTCGGCGACCTAATGGTCCGAAATCCAGTGACCGCTCATCCCGACGACACGATCGCCGTGTTCATGGACAGGACCGCGGACACGAGCCGCCACGCGCTCTACCCGGTTGTCCGCGACGGCGAGCTCGTCGGGGTGCTGCCATTCGGCCGAGTGGTGCACATCCCCCGTGACGAGTGGCCGCGGCGAGCCGTCAGCGAGTGGATGCTTCCGCCGGGAGTCCTCCCGTCCCTCGGCGAGGACGAGCATTTGATGGAGGCGCTCACCAAGCTCAGCGATACGGATCGCCGGCGCGGCGCGGTTTTGCGCGACGGCCGGTTCGTGGGTCTCCTGTCGCTGACGGACATCGAGCGTGTGCTCGCAGAACGTCCGCGCACGGGAGGTGGCGGCCCTTTCGGGCCACGCCCGCGGTCGGCTCGGTTCTCAGAGAACAAGTAACCGCCTCATACGCGATCTCGGCGTCGCGGGTATAGGTGTCCCTGCATGCCGTTGGCACGCCGGATCGATCTGGCCGTCTTTCTCGTCGGGTGCGGCACGCTCGCGACCGAGATCGCCGCGTCCCGTCTGCTCGCGCCGTACTTCGGTAGCTCCACCGTCGTCTGGGCGAACATCATCGGGCTCACGCTCGCGTACCTCGCGCTCGGCTACTGGCTCGGCGGAAGGCTCGCGGATCGGCGTCCCGAGGCGCACCTCCTCGCGCTGATCCTCCTCGTCGCCGCGGCGGCGCTCGTCGTCACGCCGTTCGCCGGCCGGCCGATCCTCGACGTCGCGGTTCGCGGTTTCGACGCCGTCTCGGTCGGCTCGGTCGTGGGATCCTTCCTGGCAGCGATGGCGCTGTTCGCGGTCCCGGTGACCGCGCTCGGCGCTGCGGCGCCGTTCGCCGTGCGGCTGGCGCTCACGAGGGTCGACGACGCGGGCAAGACCGCAGGCAGGCTGTACGCGTTCTCGACTGCGGGCAGCCTCGTCGGAACATTCGCGGCCGCGCTGATAGCCATCCCGTTCCTCGGCACGCAGCGGACCCTCGTCGCGACCGGAGCGTGTGTCGCCGCTGCAGCTGCGCTGCTCGTCGGCCCGCGCTGGATCGTCGCGCCGGCGGCCGCCGCCGCGCTGCTACTGCTCCCGGCAGGGAACGTGAAGCGCGGCCTCTACGAGGCCGAGTCGCAGTACCAGTTCATCCGAGTCGTCGACGAAGACGGTGTGCGCTCGCTCGAGCTGAACGAGGGAGTGGCCGTCCATTCGGAATGGCGACGCGATTCTGTCTTGACCGGCGGCTACTGGGATCTGTTCCTGTTGCTCCCGCCGCTGCTCGACCGCGAGCCGCGACGGATGCTCGTGATCGGCAATGCGGGCGGGACGATCGCGCGCGCCTACGGCCGCTTCTACCCTCGAGTCGACGTCGACGGCGTCGAGATCGACGGGAAGTTGAACGAGATCGCGCGCCGCTTCTTCGGCGCGGGAGACAACCGCCGGCTGCGGCTGATCACGGCAGACGGCCGGCCGTTTCTCGAGCGAAGCAACGAGCGTTACGACCTGATCGTCGTCGATGCGTACAGGCAGCCGTACGTCCCGTTTCAGCTCGCGACGCAGGAGTTCTTCGCGCTCGCCCGCCAACACCTGCGGCCTGGCGGTGCGCTCGCGCTCAACGTCGCAGCGACGCCGAGTGACCACCGGCTGACCGAGGCAATCGAAACGACAGTCCTCACGGCCTTTCCGCAGGCCTGGCGGCTGAGCCCGCTCAGCTTCAACGACGTCGTGCTCGCGTTCGATCAGCCGCTCGCGCGCGAGAACGTCATCGGCCACCTCCAGCGAGCGCCGGTGCCGCTACGGCCGCTCGTGCCGCTCGTCCGCACGCACCTCGAGGTCGCGCGACCGAGCGGGCGACCGCTCACCGACGACCGCGCCCCCGTGGAATGGCTGACCGACCGGATGATCTTCGCGCAGATCGCGCGCGGCGAAGGGCTCGACGAGGAGCGCCTCCCGACCGAGCCGTAACAACGTCAGGTCGACGCGAAGCGCTCGAGGGCGTCGCGGACTGCTCGTCTCATCGCGTCGCTGCCGGTGTGCCCCGAGTCCTCGACGACGACGAGCCGTGCGTCGGGCCAGGCCCGTGCGAGCTCCCACGCCGTTTGGAGCGGCGAACCCATGTCGAGCCGGCCGTGGATCAGGACGCCCGGGATGCCCGCCAGACAGTCCACGTTGCGGAGCAGGACGCCCTCGTCGAGCCACGCCGCGTGCGAGAAGTAGTGGGCGCAGATGCGCACGAATGCGAGCTGGGCCACCGGCGGCCGGTCGCTGTACGCGTTGGGAAACCCGTGTGGTTCCTGCGAGATGACGGCGTCTTCCCAGGCCAGCCAGTCGGCAGCGGCTCTGGCGCGCACATCCTCGTGTGGGCTTTCCATCAGCCGCGCGTACGCCGCGAGCAAATCCCCGTCGCGCGCGGCCTCGGGAATTCCGGCTCGGAAGCGCGCCCACTCCTCGGGAAAGAAGCGTCCAACGCCCCTGTAGAGCCAGTCGATCTCCGACCTCCGGGTCATCGTCACGCTTGGGATCACGATCTCGGACACGCGCTCCGGATGGCGTTCTGCGTACGCGAGGATCAGCGTCGATCCCCACGAGCCGCCGTGCAGCAGCCAGCGCTCGATCCCGAGGTGCTCGCGCAACAGTTCCATGTCTGCGAGCAGGTGCTCGGTCGTGTTCACGCTCATATCGGTCGCCGGATCGCTCGCATGGGGCAGGCTCCGTCCGCAGCCGCGCTGGTCGAAGAGCACGATCCGATAGCGGTCGGGATCGAACGAGCGGCCCGTGCTTCCCTCGCAGCTCGAACCGGGCCCGCCGTGGACGACGAGCGCCGGCTTGCCGCTGTGGTTCCCGCGCGTTTCCCAGTAGACGAGGTTGCCGTCGCCTACGTCCAGGAGCCCGTGGTCATACGGCTCGGTCGGTGGGTACGGCCTTGCCGCCACCGGCGCGACCTTAGTTGCGCCTTAAGGTCGGCGCTCGGAGGACGTCGATTGCTTGCATCGGAAGTCCATTGTCGGGCATCTCGAAGCTACGCTGCGACGGTGCGGAGAACCGTCACACTCGCGGACGACGTCGCCGCCGCAGTCGAGCGGCTGCGAAAGGAGCGCGGCCTAGGTCTGAGCGAAGCGCTCAACGAACTGGCCCGCGCTGGGTTGCGTCAGCGGGGAAAGAGGAAGGGGTTCTCGCAGGAGTCGCACTCGATCGGGCTAAAGATCGACCTCACCGACGTCGCCGATGCGCTGGAGCTGCTCGAGGGCGGGGCACCCCGGGAATCAGCGCAACTCTGAAGGCTGAGGCGCTCGAGTCGGACTGCGTAGGCGTGCTCTTACGCGCTCCCTTACGGAGCCGTGCTGCAGTTCGAGAAGCCGCTGGCCGCCGAGATGAGGAGGACGCCGTTCACGCTGCCGTCGCCGACTCCGTTCGCCGATCCCAGGTTGACGCCGCCGGCGCCGTTGCCGACCTGCAGACGCGCTGCCGGGAGCGTCCACGCGCGCGGACCCGGTCGCCGTCAGTGCGAGCGCGGCGAGCGCCGCTGCGGTGAATAGCCAAACCTTGGAGAGATGCATCGAAGCCTCCTCGTCGTCGCAAACCGTTGAGTCGTGCAACGAGCGGAGACTTGCTCTCGGAATCGCCGGTTAGGCGCCATGAGCAAGCGTCATGCAGACTTGACGATCATTTCTCATTCGACCGCGATGATCACGTCGCTCACGAGTCGGCGTGGGTTGCCGGAGGTGCGAGTGAGAACCGCGGCATCGCCGGTCGTGACGACGACGATCGCAAGCTCCGGAATCACTGTGACGTACTGGCCGCCGTAGCGGCCGGCGAAGAACGACGGATGACCGCCGTCTTCGGTGATCCACCAAAGGTAGCCGTAGGCGACATCCTCCGGTGTACCCCCGGCGCTATGCGGTGATGTTGCCGCGGCAACGAAGGACTTAGGCACGACGCGGCTCGAGCCCACAAGCCCGCCGTCGAGGTAGAGCTGTCCGAGCCGGAGCAGGTCGCACGGTCGTAGCTCGAGATGCCCGTAGCCGAGTGGATTGCCGTCGGGATCGGTCGGCCAGCGGTAGTCGTCGATGCCGAGTGGCCCGAAAAGGTGTTCTTCGGCGAACGTCGCGAGAGGTGCGTCCGTCGCGCGGGCGATCGCCGCGCCCAGCACGTGCGCGGCGCCGTTGTTGTAGATGAACGTCGTCCCTGGATCAGCGCGCAGAGGCGCTGCGAGCGGCCCCGCGACCCATGACTCGCCCCGGTCGGCGATGTCGTCGATGTCGTACGGCGTGTCCGCTTCGAGGCCGGACGTCATCGTCAGTAGCTGCCCCACGGAGATGTTCCGCTTGCGTTCGTCTTCGATCTCGAAGACGTCACCCACAGTTGTGTCGAGGCTCAGGACGCCGCGTTCGATCGCGATCCCGACAAGCGTTGCGAGGACACTCTTGGTGATGGAGTGCACATTGCTGAGATCTGCCGGCCGACGGTCACGGAAGTACTCCTCGAGGAGCAGCTCCCCGTCACGCGCGACGAGGACGCTCTGGACGTGGCGGAGCTCCGGAGCGCTGCGGAGCCCCGCATCGACCACATCCTGCAGAGGTTTCATCGTGGCCAAGCCGCTGCGCATCAAAGCGAGACCGGCGCGGGACCGCTCATCGCCGTCTGTTACGCCTGCGCGCGGAGCACCGAAGGAGTTTCGTGAGCCTCATCGGCAGGCAGCATCTCACGCATCAGGATGATGGCCTGCGGTGGCGCGATTAACATCTGCTTCTTCGTGGTTACGCCGACGACACGCCAGCCCTGGGTCCCCAACTTGTTGAGCTGCGCCTCGATGTGCTTGCCGGTATCGATGACCTTGTATTCGTAGCGTTTCATCACGTACCCCTCTCAGATCTTCTTCGGCACGCTGCCCGTCAGCGTGAAGACACGGCGCATCACCCGGTGTCCGAGATCTGCCGTCGGATCGAACATGCAAGGGCAACCGCCGTCGATCACTGTGATGCCATGTGCTCGGCCGTATTCGGCGGCCGTCGTGGAAACGCTGCCGACGCCCGGGCCGCGGTGCATCCAGACGTTTTTGATTCCAAGCTCCACGCACTCGCGCATGGTCTCCTCGGCAGTCTCGGGCCTCGTGCCGATCACGACGGCGTCGACGCCCTCGGGAATGGAGGCGAGATCGTCGTATGCTCGATCGCCTTCCACCGCGTCCGCGTTTGGATTGACGGCGAAGACCTCGTAGCCTCGCTCGCGCAGGCGCTTGTAGACGACGTTGCTGCCGTGATTTCCCGGCGTCCGCGAAACGCCCGTGACAGCTACACGCTGCTTGCTCAAGAACTCCGATGCGGCGTCTCCGATCGTGGTCATCGGAAGCCTCCTTTCTTCCGGGAGTCGGCACAGACGGCCGATCACGTCCTTCCGAAGCACCACGAATCGTGGGCCAATTAGGCGTCGCGTCCATCGGGGTGTGCGCTGAATCAGACGTCGGGTGACTACCGACTTGGCCCTGAGGCGGACTGCCTGAGCCTCGCGGGCCGCCTCTCCAGGTCGGCTGAGGCGACTCGCAAGTAACGTGCCCTCCCGGCGATCCTAGGAGGCGAGATGGAATACGTGAACCTCGGCGGTACCGGCCTGCGCGTCTCGCGCGTGTGCCTCGGGATGATGAGCTTCGGCAAGCACGAGAGCCGCGAGTGGTCCTTGGACGAGTCGGAGGCCGAGCCGATCCTCAGGCGGGCGGTCGAGGGCGGGATCATCTTTTTCGACACGGCCGACGTCTACAACGGCGGCGAGAGCGAGGTCGTCACCGGCCGACTGCTGCGCAAGCTCTTCGGGACGCGCGAGGAGTACGTCGTCGCAACGAAAGTGCGTGGGAAGACGATGCCGGGAGAGAACGGCTACGGCCTCTCGCGGAAGCACGTTATGGCTTCCATCGACGCGTCGCTACAGCGCCTCGAGCTCGACTACGTCGACCTCTACCAGATCCACCGCTGGGACAACGGGACGCCGATCGAGGAGACGATGGAGGCGCTGCACGATGTCGTCAGGGTTGGGAAGACGCGTTACATCGGCGCCAGCAGCATGTTCGCGTGGCAGTTCGCGAAGGCGCAGTACGTGGCGCCGACCCCGTTCGTCTCCATGCAGAACCACTACAACCTGGTCTACCGCGAGGAAGAGCGGGAGATGATCCCCCAGTGCCTCGACCAGGGAGTCGGTCTGATCCCCTGGAGTCCTCTTGCCCGTGGGCTTCTCGCCGGCAGTCGCACGTCGTCGGGTGAGCGGCTCACGCAACGTGCGAACACCGACCCCTTTCTCGACTCGCTGTACCGGCCGGACCTCGACGTCCCGGTCATCGAACGTGTCGGCGAAGTCGCGGCCGAGCGCGGCGTCTCGCAGGCACAGGTGGCGCTCGCTTGGTTGTTGCACAAGCCGGGAGTGACGGCGCCGATCGTCGGATCCACGAAGCTCGCGCACGTCGAGGACGCGCTTGCGGCGGAGGCGCTGTCGTTGAGCGACGATGAGATCCGGCGACTGGAGGAGCCGTACGTGCCGCATCCGGTGTCGGGGATCGCGCTCTGATCTAGAGAGGCGGCAGCCGATGAGCACGTGGAAGTCCGTCGCTCAACGGCATAAAGCATCTCAGCAGATGGTGGAGCGCGTTCGCGGTGCTCAGCTATCCGATCCGTGGCGGATTCGGTGGACGATCGGGTCGGCCCAGTCGCCATAGGACCGCATCTGGGAAGCCGCCCGCTCGACGTCGTACGCCGTTCTGCGAAAGCTGATCTCGCCGTCCTCGAGGAGCGCCCAGGCCGCACGCGGATCCCCGTCGAGCGGTGCGCCCACGCTTCCGGGATTTACCAGAAGCGTTCCGCTGGGCCCGTCGCGCCGGAACTGCCGGTGGCTGTGGCCGAACAGGATCGTCCGGTCTGACTCGCCGTCAAGGAGCTCTTCTTCGCCGTCTTGCCGGTCCGGCGCGAAGCTCTGGATGTCGGAGATGGGGGACCCGTGGCTGACGAGTATTCCCTCAAACTCTGTTCGCTCCGGAAGCGCGTACAGCCGCTCGACGAGCTCTGGCCCGAGCGAGTCGCGTGCGGCGGCGATCGCGGCCGTCACGAGGGGTCGCGCCTCCTGCGGCACTTCAGGATCCTCTCGGAGCCAACGCTCGACATTGCCACGGATCCGTACGACGGCGGCCAGGTTTTCGAGGCGCTCAGCCGTCTCGAGCGGCCACGGCCCCATCGCTGCGTAATCACCGCCGAGCACGTAGGACGTGACGCCTGCCTGCTCGGCTTCTGCGAGCACGGTTTCGAGCGCCACCAGGTTGCCGTGGATGTCGTACAGCAACGCGGTGGGTCCGTCGCTCATATCTTCCGACGTTACCGCCGGCGACAAGCCTACGAGGCAGTCCGGCGAACCTGACCGATCTTCCGGTAACAACCTGGTGACGGACGGGCTACCGTGAACGGCTGCGAATGGACTACAGCCTTTTCCACGCCGTCAACGAGCTCGTTGTCGACGACTCGTGGATCGGGCGTACATTGAGCGCTCTCGAGAGCTGGTCGATTCCGCTTCTCGCCGCTGCGACATTTGCGCTCTGGTTGTTCGCACGCCCCGGGTTCAGCCGAAAGTGGAAGCTCGCCTGCGCCTCTGCGCTCGCGTCCTCAGGGGTGGCGCTGCTGGTGAACCACGTGATTGCCAAATCGTGGGACCGCGCCCGACCTTTCGTGTCCCACCCGGCGGTTCACGTCTGGGGGCCGCGCTCGCACGACGCCTCCTTCCCGAGTGACCACGCGAGCGCCGCGTTCGGCATTGCCTTCGCGGTTTTCTACTTCGATCGCTTCGTCGGCTCGCTCTTCCTCACGGCCGCGTTCGTGATCGGTATCGGCCGTGTCTTCATCGGCGTTCACTACCCATCGGACGTAGCCGCGGGCTTCCTGGTCGGCCTGGCATCGGCGCTGGTCGTCGTCCGTCTCCTGCGGCCCCTCATCGAACGCGTAGTCCAGCTGGTGGAACGCGTTACCGACCCGCTGCTCGCGTCGGTGTGGCGTCTGATGCCGTCGCGCTAGCCCGCCGCGCCGGCGCCGTTGCTCTGACTCCTCTCGAGTTGCTGACGCCGCTCCGCTTGCTCGAGCGTGTCGAGGAGGCCGTCGAGACGGTTGAGCATCGAGATACTCGGATAGCGGCTCGACTCGACCTTCTCGACTAACACCTCTGCATAGTCGGCGAGATCGTCCGGCGTTCGTACGGCGGACTCGAACCTGTCCATCATGGTGACGCTTGGAAACTGCACGTCCTTGATCTCGTCGAGCAGGCTCTGCGTGAGCCTATTGCGTAGTTCTGCGGCGTTCATCGCCCCTCCCTCTGACGTGATGACCTCTTGCGCCATGCCCCTTACCCACCGCTGCTGAAGCGAACCCCCGTAAGCGTTTTCGAGCGCCGCCGAGCGGGAACCAACCGTGGACAAACGAAGAAGGGAGCGGTTCGATGGGTGACAAGAAAGACAGAGTGACGGGCAAGGTGCAGGAAACCGCCGGCAATCTCACCGGCGATTCTGAGAAGGCCACGAAGGGCCGCCGGAAGCAGATCAAGGGCGACGTCAAGAAGAGCGGCCAGAAGCTGAAGGACGCCGCGAAGAAGCTCTAGTTGCTTACGGGCGTGGCGGCGTTTCGGCGCCGCTGCGCGACCTCACTCGACTGCCGGAAGTCGGTCGCAGAGGTCGCGACCGATGCGTTGCCGACCGTCGTCGTAGATCGTGATCCGCATGCCACGGTCACGGCCTCTGCAGACGACTGTGAGGTACTCCCCGAGGTCCGGGCTTCGCAGGGCGAAGCCCGGACGCGTCGACCAGGCGAGCTCACGCGCGCGACCGGAGCAATAGGTGTCGGCTCCGACGCCGTGCGCGACGATGTTCGCGTCGTGGTCGCTCGGTGAGATCGTGCATGTCACCGCGGCCGGGCTGTCGGCCCTCACGTAGCCGAATGCCACCGCGCCGCACGCGGCGAACGCACCGACGAGCATCGCGACCGTGAGCCGCTTGCCGTAACGGACTGCGCGCGCCGTCGCGCGGTGGCGGCGGAGAATCGCCGTCCGATGTGACCTCGAGTCGGGCAGCACGACCGTCGGCGGAGGGACAGCCCTCGGCGGCAGCACGGCCGTCGGCGCCACCACGGCGGTCGGCGACTGTACGGCGGTCGGCGCGGAAGCGTGACCCTCGAGAGCGTCCACGAAAGCGGACGCGGTCCCGAATCCTCGCTCCGGCTCCTCCGCGAGCGCCTGCGCGAAGACCGGGTCGAGCGGCCGTCCGTCCGGCCGGTGGCCGTGGAGCAGCTCGTATGCCACCACGGCGACGGTGTAGAGATCGCTCGCCGCCGTCGCCGGCTCGCCGCGGGCTTGCTCCGGAGAGAGATAGCCGGCGGTTCCGAGGATCGTGCCGGCGAGCGTGATTCGCTCCAGCGCCTCCCCGACCGCCCGCGCGATCCCGAAGTCGGCCACGTGCACCGAGTCACGCTCGTCGAGGAGGAGGTTCGCGGGCTTCAGATCGCGGTGGATGACGCCGGCGGCATGTGCCGCGTCGACCGCCTCTGCGGTCTCTCGCAGCCAGCGACGGGCCTCTTCCGGCGAGACGCGGCCGGCGCGGAGCCGCTCGGCGATGCTGCCGCCGCGCTCGTACTCCATGACGATGTACGGACGTCCGTTCCAGCTGCCGACGTCGTAGACGGTGACGACGTGGGCGTGCCGCCCGAGCCGCGCTGCCAGGACCGCCTCGCGGGCGAACCGTTCAGGTACCGAAGGATCGGCGCCGAGCTCCGGCGCGAGCACCTTGACCGCGACCTCGCGGTCGAGCTCGAGGTCGCGAGCAAGAAGCACTTCGGCGGTCGCGCCGCGACCGAGCACCCGCACGAGTCGATAGCGCGGTGGAAGCGGTGGCGCCACCGCGGCAGGGTAGCCGCGAATCGCGGCGGCGACGCCGGGAGGGCATCGGCTCAGCCTCAGACGCGGTGGTAGCGGATCTGGGCGAAGCCGAAGAGCGCGTAAATCAGGAGGCCGGTCGCCGTCAATCCCAGCAGCCACTTGCCGTAAGTCGCGTGGGCGAGCGTGGCGAGCGCACCGCCGAGACCCACCACCGTTCTGGCGTCGAAGTCGATCGCCGCCTTGATCAGGAACCAGCCGATGATGATGTACACGACCGCAAGCGAGGCGAAGCCGATGCGACCGAGCAACGATACGAGGTGCTCAGTCGCGTCGCTCATGCGCTCGACCTCGAGGGATTCCTTGAATCTGCAGCTGAGCCCCCAGTAGACGTTCACGATCGCGACGATGACGAAGACGCCACCGATGAGCCCGACCAGGATCGTCCCGGCCGGCCAGCTGAAGATGCCCGCTGCGGTCTGACTTGCAGCGCGCTCGCCGTTCGGTTCTTCACCGAGCAGGACGCGGACTGCGCCCACGGCCAGCGCGGTGTAGGCGAGGCCCTGGAAGAACTGGATCGTTCGGCGCCCGAGCCCGGAGGCGTCGCTGCCATGACCGCCGCGATCGAACAGCGCCTGCGCGAAGCGCCACACCGCATATGCAGCGAGGCCTGCTGCGAGGAGCACGAGCAGCACCTCGGTCCAGCCGTGTCGCGCGAGCTCGGCAAACGCTCCCTGCGGATCCGCCGCACGACCGCCCATTCCCAGCGCGAGAGCGAGTGCCAGCACAGCGATGATGGCAAAGCAGAAAGCCTGGGCGCCTAGGCCGATCCGGCCTAAGCGCCCGACCCACGTGCTTTTTGCGAGGCGGCGAGCTTCTCGTCCGACGTCGCCGCCCCGTACGGCTGTTTCCAGCTCAGCTGCGACGGCCGGTGCTCCCTCGCTTGCGGCTGGACGAGCGGGTGCTCGTCTTACGCTTGCGCGAGCTGCCGCTGCGCTTCCGGGCCGCGGTTTTGCGGCCGCCCCTGGCGCCGGCGACACGAACAGTCGTGCGGCCGGTCCCGGTCTTCCTCGACGATGTCTTCCGCTTTCGCGAGCCGCCGGTCTTCCGGCCGCTCGTCGCGCGCTTCCGCGCGGTCGAAGCGCGCTTCCGCGTGGAAGACGTCGCTCGCTTTCGTGCGGTCGATGCGCGTTTCCGCGTGGACGTTGCCCGTTTCCGTGCTGTCGATGCGCGTTTCCGCGTGGAAGACGTCGCTCGCTTTCGTGCGGTCGATGCGCGTTTCCGCGTGGACGTTGCCCGTTTCCGTGCTGTCGATGCGCCTTTCCGGGTGGCGGTGGAAGACGTCGCGCGCTTCCGCGTGGACGTCGCACGTTTCCGTGCAGTCGACGCGCGCTTCCGCGTCGAAGACGTCGCTCGCCTGCGAGCAGTAGATGCACGCTTCCGCGTGGATGACGCGCGTTTCCGTGCCGTCGACGTGCCTTTTCGCCCGGCGCTTGCCGCCCGCTTCCGCGTGGACGACGCCCGTTTCCGTGCGGCGGACGTGCCTTTTCGCCCTGCGCTTGTCGCCCGCTTGCGCGTAGATGACGCGCGTTTGCGTGCGGTCGACGTAGCTTTTCGCCGGGCCCTGGTGGCGCGCTTTCTCGTCGACGACACAGCCTGCCGCGCCGGGGCCGTTACCTCCGGGACGGGTGACTCATCGGAGTCTTCTTCATCGGAGTCCCCTTCATCCGAGACCGGTAAGTCACCGGAGTCTCCTTCGGACTGGGGCTGCGCCCCCTCGGTATCCGACTCGTCGCTTTCCGACTCACCCTTTTCGTCGTCGTCGTCGCCGTTACCGATCAATTTCTTTGCGACTCCGACTGCCGCGGGCACGGCCACGGTGAGTGCGGCACCTGCGACGACCTTCTGCGTTGTCGACATGCCCTCGTCCTCGGTTTCAGAGGACTCTTCATTTTCGTTCGAAGACGATTCCTCGTTTTCGTTGGCCACGATTACCTCCGCGGTCGGGGAATTCGTACGATCATTTCCTCTCCATTGCGACAGTCGGCGAAACAGCAACGCGCCGCGTCGTTACTCCTCGGCCTCAGAATCTTCTTCGTTGACATTTTCTTCTTCGCCGGCATTTTCGACTTCGTTCTCGTCGGCACCGCCTCGGGAACGGATGAAGTGTTGCGCGGCGCCCGCTGCAGCGCCGAGTGCGGCTCCCGCCGCGGCACCTTTTGCCGCCGTTCCGAGCACCGATGGTTGCTCGGCATTCGCTTCCCCCGGCGTCGAGGGCGTCTGCTCGTCTTCTCCTTCGGCCGAGTCGTCCTCAGCCTCGTCTACCGGCGTCGAAGCAGTCTCCTCCTCGGCATCCTCGGTCGAATCTGGCTCCTCGTCCGTCGGCTCAGTCGCGCTCTCTTCATCGTCCTGCTCGGGCGCATCGGCCTCATCCTCGGGCTCGGATGCGTTCGCCTCATCCTCGGGCTCAGGTGTGTTCGCCTCATCCTTCGTCATGGTCACCTCCGTAGTGATTTGGCCGGTTGACTGCCCAACGGGTGGGGTGCGAAACCGGGATTAGCCTCGGACCGTTTGGAGATATGAGCACCGATGTCGATGATGGCGACCAGCGGATCCGCCCGGAGCTACCTGCAGCGGGCCCCGAGCCCTTCGGGGCTTGCCGAAGTGCTCGACGTCATCCTTGACAAGGGCCTCGTGATCGATGCGTTCGTTCGCATCTCGGTCATCGGGATCGAGCTCGTTACGATCGATGCCCGGATCGTGATTGCAAGCGTGGATACCTACCTGCGATTCGCCGAAGCGGTCAATCGCTTGGACCTGAAGGAGACAGAGGTCGCGGGCCTGCCCGAGCTTCAGCGGAGGGCTGCCCAAGAAGTCACCGAAGGCGCGATCGAAGCCGTCGAAGAGAAAGCGTTGCCGGACTCGGACAAGGTGCGCGGTGCGCTGAAGGGCGTCGCTGCCGGCGCCCTGGCCGCGGGGGCCGCAGCAGCGGCGAAGACAATCGCCGACCGGGTACGCCAGAGCGACGGCGCCTCCGGAGAGGAGTGACCGGCCGCGGTTCGCGGGGAGGCGAGGACCAGCTTCCTCAGCGCCTGCTGACGCTCGGGAGCGGTTTGAAGATGCTGCAAATGGGCGAATTCAAGCCTGCAATGTCATCTACGCACGGCCGATGAGGTCAAGGACCGAGTGATGGGAACTCTCGAAGACAGAGTGAAGGGAACTCTCGAAGACAAAGGACCGGCGTTGCGAAAGCTCGGGATTCCCGTGACGGCCGGAGCTATCGCCGCGGGGGCCGGCCTGATTCTGACCCGAAAAAAGTCAGGTCATTCGCTGCCCGGCATCAACGATCTGGGCGTCGGCGACCTCGCCGACGACCTACGCCGCAAGCTCGACTCCGTCCTGAACAGGACTAACCAACCGAAAGAGCAACCGAAAGACCAACCGAAAGGTGAGCGCCGCTCGGCTTCGCCCGCGACTCGCCACGTCGATCTCGACGAACTTGCGCAACGGCGCCGCGAACGCGAACAACGGCGTAGCCAAAGGCGCAGGAAGAACTGAGAGGAGAACCCA
>JBKPMS010000182.1:0-7459 GCA_046732275.1 Actinomycetota bacterium
GCGAGGTTCCTGCGGAGCTGCGTGTCCGCCAGCGCAGCCCGTGCCGATTCCGGGAACCCGCCGGTCATGCGGCTTCCGTCGCCAGGATCTCTGCGAGATGCGTGGTCCGTACTCCGGCGCGGAGACGTGAGAGCGCCCCGCCGATCTGGAGCAGACACGAGTTGTCGAGGGCCGTGCACACCTCGGCACCGGTGTCCAGAACGCTCCGCACCTTGTCCCCGAGGATCGCGGCGGACGTCTCGGCGTTCTTGACGGCGAACGTCCCGCCGAAGCCGCAACACTCCGTACTCTGGGGAAGGTCGACGAGGTCGAGCCCGCGAACTGCTCGGAGCAGCCGCTTCGGCGCGTCGCCAACGCGCAGGACGCGCAGCGAATGACACGTCGGGTGGTACGTCACGCGATGCGGATACGCCGCGCCGACGTCGTCGACTCCGAGGCGATCGACGAGGAGCTCGCTCAGTTCCAGCACACGCGGCGCCAGGGCCTCGACCTCGCGGGCAAACGCCGCATCCCCTTCCGCGAGTGACGAGTAGAAGTCGCGCACCGTCCCGACGCAGGAGGCAGACGGCGCGACGACGACATCCGCGTCCGCGAACACCCGAACGAATCTCCGCGCGAGCGTGCGGGCCTCCTCGCGGTAGCCGGTGTTGAGGTGCATCTGGCCGCAGCAGGTCTGGGCGCCTGGGAACTCGACGTCGTGACCGAGCCGTTCGAGCAGCCGAACGGTGGCGATGCCGGTCTCCGGCACGAGCGTGTCCGTGAGACAGGTGACGAAGAGCGTTACGCGCACCGGGTGCGGCAGGATACGCCCGTGACCGAAGCCGAGGCGCTCGAGCACCTCCGTCGACTCGAAATCGAGACCCCGTCGTGGGGGTACGGCAATTCAGGCACGCGGTTCCACGTCTACCCCTGGCCGGGCGCCGCCCGGGACGTCTACGAGCGGATCGCGGATGCGGCGCTCGTCCACAAGCTCACCGGCTCCTGTCCGAGCGTGGCGATCCACATTCCATGGGACCGCGTCGACGATTGGCGCGAGCTGCGCTCATACGCCGAGGGTCGAGGAATTCGCCTCGGCGCCGTCAATCCGAACCTGTTCGGCAACGATGCCTATCGGCTCGGGAGCCTCTCGAATCCCGACTCGGCCGTAAGGCGTCAGGCGCTCGACCATTGCCTCGAATGCGTCGCGATCGCGGCCGAGGTCGGCTCCTCGGAGCTCAGCCTGTGGCTCGCGGACGGCACGAACTATCCGGGACAGGACGACCTGCGCACCCGTTTCCGCCGGCTACTCGTGTCACTCCAGGAGCTGTACTCGGTCCTCCCCTCCGGCATGCGGCTCCTCGTCGAGTACAAGTTCTTCGAGCCCGCCTTCTACAGCATGGATCTCCCCGATTGGGGCACCGCGGCTCTCGTCTGCCGCCGTCTCGGTCCGCAGGCGCAGGTGCTCATCGACACGGGGCACCATCCGCTCGGAACGAACGTCGAGCAGATCGTCGCCCTCTTGCTTGCCGAGGGGCTGCTCGGCGGCTTCCACTTCAACAATCGCAAGTACGCCGACGACGATCTCATCGTCGGTTCGATCGACCCCTTCGAGCTCTTCCGCATCATGCGCGAGATCGCCTCGGCACGTGCCGATCCCACGACGGCCTCGACTGCCGAAGGAATCGCGTTCATGATCGACCAATCGCACAACATCGAGGGAAAGATCGACGCCATGATCCAATCGGTCGTCAACATCCAGACGGCCTACGCGAAGGCGCTCCTCGTTGATGAAGATCGGCTACGGGAAGCACAAGAGGAAGGCGATGTGCTCGGCGCGCACGGAGTACTGCTCGAAGCGTTCGAATCCGACGTGCGCCCGCTCCTCGCAAAGCTTCGAAAAGGCCTCGGCCTCGACCCCGATCCGGTCGCCGCCTTTCGGGCCGGCGGCCATGCCGACCAGCGCGTCCGCGAGCGAGGCTCGGCGCCCGTGGCAAGCGCGTACGAGAGCTGAGGACACCCGTGACGCCGTGTAGGAAGGAAGCTCGCAACAGTGATACGGTCACTGTGACCGGGCGGGGTCTAGGCGAGCGTTCCGCCCACTGCGGAGGTCTCGATAACGGAACGGCTTGACGAAGAGAAGATCGGCATCCTGCGTTCCTGGGGAGCGGGGCTGTCGGCGGACGAGCGCGAAGAGGTCAGAGCCGCCGGCAAGGCAATCGAGCTCTTGATCGACGAGATCGAGCTCCTTCACGTCGACCTCTGGAATGCGAAAGCCGCCTCGCTCGACGGGCCGACGCCTTCGGCGGTGGACGAGCCCGCCGAAGCCGACGACGACGAGCTCGAACGCACGCTCCGGGCGAGACTCTCGACGCTAGTCCCGCGCCTCCGCCGCGGCTGATGGTTTCTCCCGAACCAGAGCAGGCGCAAGCCCGGTGAGGCGAGCTACTCGCCGATCTGGCTACGCGAGCGTCCGGGCGGCGTACGGGGGACCGCGATCCAGACGTCTGCGCCGCCCTGGTCGTTGTTCCTGACGTGCGCACTGCCACCGTGCGCTTCGGCGATCACGCGGACGATCGCCAGCCCGAGGCCGGAGCCTGCGCCCGTCCGCGCTCCGTCGGGACGCGTAAAGCGCTCGAACGCACGTGAGAGGAAATCCGGTGGAAAGCCGGAGCCGTCGTCCGTCACATGCAGCTCGACGACGCCGTCGGTCGAAGCTGCGGCGAGCCGCACCTCCCCTCCGCCGTAGCGGAGCGCATAGTCGACCAGGTTGGCAAGCGCCTGCTCGAGCCTGATGCGATCACCGACGACGTCAAAGCCGGAAGGCGAAGCAGTATGCATCGGGCGACCCGTGTGCTGAGCGCGCCACTCGAATCGACTGGCCACCGCGCTCAGCAGCTCGGATGCGTCGAGCGTCTCGAGCTGCAGACGCAGCTTGCCGCGGTCGGCTCGTGCGATCAGCAGGAGGTCTTCGGCAAGCTGCCCGAGGCGGTTCTTCCGACGAGCCGCGCACGGCTTCTCTGAGCTCTTCGACGGACTCCGCGTGGCGCAGCGCGAGCTCGAGCTCAGTACGAAGGAGCGTGAGCGGAGTGCGAAGCTCGTGCCGGGCATCGGCGACGAAGTCGCGTTCGCGCTCCATCGCCGCCTCCAGCCGGGCGAGCATGGCCAGCGTTTCACCCAGCCGTTCGACCTCGTCGCCCGTCGTCGGAACGGGCAGTCGCCGACCCGGAGTCTCGGCGGAGATGGCCGCAGCGCGCCGCCGCATCGACTCCACCGGACGCAGGGAGAGGCCGGCAAGGAGGTATCCCGCCAGGGAGGCGAGCGCGAGCGCGATCGGGCTGGCAATGAGGAGCACGTTGCGGAGACTGGAGAGCGTCTCGTCAGCGTCACCGCGTGTTGCCCCGACGACGAGCACAAGCTCCTGGCCGCGGCGCACGACGGGCGCCGCGAGGAGCCGCGACGACTCGTCCAGACCGGGCACCGACTCACGATTCACGAACGTCGGCCCACGACGCGCCGCGCGAAACTCGTCTGCGTTCAGCAGAGCCCTCGAGCGAAGTGGTCGAGTCGCATCGAGAACACGTCTCCGATCGTCGAGCAGCTGAGCAAATGCTTCCCCGTGCTCGACGAACGGGATGTCGCTCGCCGTCGACAGGCCTATGTCCCTTCCGCGGACGAGGGCGTCGAGGTCGTGTGCCCGCAGACGCAAGCTGCGGTCGAGCGCAGCCGAGAGCTGCGAATCGAGCCGGGCATAGAGGAACCAGCCGGTTGTAGCGAGGACGAGCGCCATGGCCAGCGCGAACGCGGCCGCCACCCGGAGCCGGATCGGCGCCCGTCTCACGGCGCGTTGTTCACGCGCAACCGATACCCGGCGCCGCGAATCGTTTCGATGGACTTCCGACCGAAGGGCTCGTCGATCTTCTTGCGTAAGTGCCGAACATAGACGTCGACGACGTTCGATCGGTTCTCGTACGCGAAGTCCCACGCGTGCTCCAGCAGGTGCAAGCGCGACAGCACCTGGTTCGGCCTGCGCATGAACGTCTCGAGCAGAGCGAACTCTTTCGACGAAAGCTGGATCTCGGTCTTGCCGCGCCAGACCCCGCGAGTTGCCGGATCCAGGAGCAGGTCCTCGACTTGGAGAACTGTTGGCCGCTCGAGCGTCCCGCGACAAGCGAGCGCGCGAAGCCGCGCAACCAACTCGGCGAACGCAAACGGCTTGACGAGATAGTCGTCGGCGCCCGTGTCGAGGCCAGCAACGCGATCCTCGACCGAGTCGCGTGCGGTGAGCATGAGCACGGGCGCCCAGACACCACCGTCTCGAAGACGGCGGCACGTCTCGAAGCCGCTCATGCCGGGCAACATCACGTCGAGGACGATCGCGTCGTAGTCGGCCGCTTCGGCCATGCAGAGCGCGTCTTCGCCACTCCCTGCAACGTCCGCGGCAAGGCCCTCGCCGATCAAACCGCGCCGGATGAGGCTCGCCATGCGCAGCTCGTCCTCAACGATCAGTACACGCACGGTCCCATCGTCCCGAATGCTTCATGAACCGCGGATGAAACGACCCGCGTCAGTATTCAACGTCAGTTCATTTTCGCCTCATGGCCGTGGAGATGCAGTACGCTCGGCGCGACCGCTGACGCGGCCTCTATGGCGAAGTACGTCGAGCTCAGACGACATACAGACGCGGACGAGGACTTCCTCACGCCTGAGGGCGTTCGCGCAGCAGCTGACGTCGGAGCGCGCCTCACCGGCGGCTACGCGGTCCTCGTCTCCTCCGGCGCGCAGCGCGCGACCCAGACGCTTGGGTGCTTCCTCGCCGCGCTCGGCGAGCGCGTCCCGGGCGGCGTCGCCGTCGACAGCGGCCTGCGCTCGCAGAGAGAAGACCGCTGGCGCGACGCGTACCGAAAGGCGGGAAGCGGCGAGCTCGTAGCAATGCGCGCAGTAGACCCCGAGCTCGTCGAGGAGGACTCGGCCGTGCTTGGCGCAGCACTCACACGAGTGCTCCATGCGCTCACAGATGGCGAGCGCGCTCTCGTCGTCGGCCATAGCCCGACGAACGAGGCCGCTGTTCTCGGCCTCACCGGCGAGGTCGTCGGACCGATCGCGAAGGGCGCAGGAGTACTGATTGTCGCCGACGACAAGGGCTTTCGCATCGAGCGCCTGGACTGAGCTTTGGGCGGTAGTTCGCCCCCGACGGCGGCGTGCCGGCGTCGGCCGCTACGGCATCGAATGGAAACCGAACCCGATCGAGATCATCATGGCCGCGAAGCGGCCGGATCTCGATCGGTCAGTTCCAGGTTAGTCCGCGCAGTTGCTCGAGATCGATGTTGCCGCCGCTCAGGACGGCCACGACCTTGCTCCCCGCCGGGGCACGGACGAGCCCGTTCAGAAGCGCCGCGACCGGCGCCGCCGCCGCTCCTTCGACAACGACCTTCGTTCGCGACATCGTCCAGAGCAGCGCTTCGAAGATCTTCGCGTCGGGGAGCGTGACGATCTCGTCGACCGTCCGGCTGACGATTTCCAGCGTGTTCTCGCCGACGCGCTTCACCTTTAGGCCGTCGATCGCGCAGTCGACCTCGTCGAGCTGAACCAGCCGCCCCTCCGCGACGCTCCGCTCCATCGCCGGCGCTCCGGCCGACTCGACGCCGATGACGCGGATGCTCGGACTCATCGACTTCAGTGCAGACGCGACTCCCGAGATGAGCCCACCTCCGCCGATCGGAACGACGACGGTGTGAGCGTCCGGGAGGTCGTCATAGATCTCGAGGCCAAGCGTTCCCTGGCCCGCGATCAGCTCCAGGTCGTCGAAAGGATGGACATACGTGAGCCCTTGCTCCTCGACCAGCTCGCGCGCCTTTTCGTTCGCCTCGTCCCAGATCGTCCCGTGCAGGACGACCTCTGCACCGTAGGCTCGAGTCGCCGCGATCTTCGAGGGCGTGGCGTTCTCGGCCATTACGACGACCGCACGGATTCCGTGTAGCGCGGCCGCGAGGGCGACACCCTGCGCGTGGTTGCCGGCCGATGAGCAGACCACGCCCGCCTCCTTCTCCGCGTCGCTCAAGTGCGTGAACTTGTTCAGCGGACCGCGGATCTTGTAGGAGCCGGTGCGCTGGAACGACTCCGCCTTCAGCCGCACGTCGAAGCCGGTCGCATCGCTGAGTGAACGCGACGTGACGAGCGGCGTGCGATACGCGTGTGCACCGACATAGCCGTGCGCTTCCCGGAACGTCGCCGCAGAGAGCTCCGCTCGAATCACCGGCCGAACAATACGCGGTGGCGAAAGCCACGAAGTTCGCTTACGGGAGTATCCTGGCCAACAGGGGGCTTCCTCTCTTGCGGTGTCCAGAGCTCCCGGCAACCGCGCTGAGAGGTTCCGCCCACACGTAGCCGCGACCGGGGGCTAAAGGGGACGATGGGGCATGGCGGCTTCCGCGGTGGCAAGCGATTCCGGGTTGCGGATCGCGCGTGCGCCGCCGAAAGCCGACCTCTTGGTGGTCATTGCAGCGGTCGGTCTCATCGCGCCCGTTTATTCCGTTGTCCTTGCGCTGAGAGAGACCTACGTCAGTGCGCTTCAGATCGGGTTGCTCGAATGGATCAGCGTCCCGTACATCCTGGTCGGGCTCGTCGCCTGGTTCCGGCGACCCGACAGTCGCCTGGGACTCCTGATGATCGCCGGCGGGTTCGCGATGGGTCTCTCCACCCTGCAACTCGAGCGGCAGGACCACCTGTACACCGTCGGCGCGGTCTTCGACATTCTTCCCGCAGCGGTCTTCCTGCATGTGTTTCTTGCGTTCCCCGACGGCCGGCTGCGGTCGCGATTCGAGCAAATTCTCGTCGGGGCGGCGTACGCGTCGGCGCTCGGCCTGCAACTCACGAAGATGTCACTGGGCGCCACGGAGTCAGACAACCTGCTCTCGATCTTTCCGCAACCCGGAGCCGCGGACGTCGTCGAGAAAGTCCAGCTGCTCACGATGAGCGTGGCCTGTCTGGCCGGCATCGGTGTGCTCGCCGCCCGGCAGCGACACGGAAGGCGCCCGCGTCGTCGTTCGATCGCGCTCCTCATCGACTCGTTTGCCCTCGGGCTCCTGCTGGCCGCCATCCTGTTCGCGATTGCGGACTTCGAGATCTTTCTCTCCGCCTTTCGTCCGATCCAGCGGGCCACCCTTGCGGTCATCGGTCTGTCTCCCTTGGTGTTCTTGGTCGGGCTGCTCGACGCACGCCTGGCGCGAACCGCGGTCGGAGAGCTGATGATCGAGCTGCGTACCGAGCCGCCGCCGGCCGAGCTCCAGGATGCGCTTGCGCGGAGTTTGCGTGATCCGTCACTGACGCTTGTCTACTGGCTGCCGGCCTTCGGGACCTATGTGGACCACGACGGTCGGCCGCAGGAGGTACCCGACCAGAGCGGAAGGGCGACGACCCTCATCGACCGCGACGGTGAGCATGTCGCAGCATTGCTTCACGACCCCGCGCTGGAGGATGAGCA
>JBKPMS010000183.1:0-9409 GCA_046732275.1 Actinomycetota bacterium
ATGCTCCACCCGTGCCGGAGCCGCCCGAGCGGGTCGTTCAGTTCCGTCCGCAGACCATTCTCATGGTCCTGGGCATTCTGATCGCCGTCGCGGTCACCTTGGAGGTCGTGTGGATCGCGCGACATGTCATCTCGTGGATCCTCATCGCACTCTTTCTCGCCCTAGCCCTGAACCCGGCGGTCGACCGGTTGGAGGAGCGGATGGGGCGTCGAGGTGCGGCGACGACAGTCGTCTATCTCGCCGCCCTTGCAGCGCTCGTCGGGATCGGATTCCTGTTCATCCCCACTGTCGTCAACCAAGTCAACGACTTCGCGCACAAGGTCCCCGACTACCTGGACGACGTCACGAAGGGCCGCGGCCGCCTTGGGTTCCTGCAGACGAAGTACCACCTCGTCGATAAGGCGCGCAAAGCGCTCGAAGAAGGCGGCGCGTCGAAGCTATTCGGTGTCTCCGGAACGGCCCTGGCCGTCGCTAAAGGCGTCGTGACGACCGTCGTCGCGACGGTAACCATCGCGTTCATGACCTTCTTCATGCTGCTCGAAGGGCCAAAGTGGACACAGCGCTTCTATTCGCTCCTGACGCCGACGTCGCGCATGCGGTGGGAAGGAGTCGGGCGTGACATCTATCGCACCGTCGGCGGTTACGTGACGGGCAACCTCGTCATCAGCCTGATCGCGGGCACGCTGACTACGGTAGTGCTGTTGATCCTAGGCGTGCCGTTCGCCGTTGCGCTCGGGCTGATCGTCGCGATCCTGGATCTGATCCCCCTCGCCGGCGCCACGATCGCGGCGATCATCGTCGGCACGGTCTCGTTCATCCACTCGATCACTGCCGGCATCATCGTCATCGTTTTTTTCATCGTGTACCAGCAGGTGGAGAACCACTTGCTCCAGCCGCTGGTGTACGGCCGCACGGTGCAGCTGTCGCCCCTCGCCGTGTTGATCTCGGTTCTCATCGGCGCGGAGCTCGCGGGAGTTCTAGGTGCCTTGGCGGCCATCCCGGTGGCCGGCGGGCTGCAGGTGATCTTCCTGGATTGGCTCCGCCATCGGCGCGGGGAACCCGTGGCGGCGCCACCCTGACCCCCGGCAACATGCGCCTGGGAGGATTTGAACTCCGACCCGCGGCTTAGAAGGCCGCAGGTCGCGATGAAACATTCTGAACGATTGGCCAGCACACAATGCGCCTCCGCTGCACTAGGTTCGAGCAGGCGCCAATCCAGGCGTCCACTGCGGTCCACTTACGGAGGTAGCTAATGCGCACGAAGTCGATGCTCGCGGCTGCGTTTTGTGCAGTCGCTGTTGCAGGTGGGAGTGCTCGTGGCGCTCTCGCCGGCGAGGTCAAGGGCCCGCCCGGAACTGGGCCGCGAACGCAGGAGCAGGTTGACGCCATCGCCACCGCTGCCCCGGCGCACTCGAACTCGATCTGCTCCTTCTCGGGCCTGAACGACATGATCCCGGGCCAGGGACCGATCGATTTCCACGTGCAGTCCCCCGGACAGGACGTCAGGAACGGCGGAGCACCTGGAATCCCTGGCTTGGCATGTCACGGCGGGAGTAACCCGAGGAACCCTTAAAGGGCACGAAGGTTGGCCCGGCGCTGACTGCCGGGCCAACCAACAGCTTGCTTATCGCGAATCGGGAAAGCCTCGGTTTGCAGCGGAGACGCCGAGTGCGCCTGGGAGGATTCGAACCTCCGACCCGCGGCTTAGAAGGCCGCCGCTCTGTCCGCTGAGCTACAGGCGCGGGATCCCTAGAGTAGCCCTGAGGCAAGGCGGGATCTGACGATTCGCTTGGCTCCGATCGGGTACGCGATTCGTGACAGCTACCGAGAGGGGGTCAAGGAATGGCTGCTGAGCTGAAAGGCAAGAGGGTCGCATTCGTCGCGACCGACATGGTCGAGCAAGTCGAGCTAACGGGGCCATGGGAGGCGCTGAAAAAGGCCGGCGCCGAGCTCGAGCTCGTGTCGATCAAGGAAGGCGAGATCCAGGGCTTCAACCACTACGACAAGGCGGACACGTTCAAGGTCGACCGCACCGTCGAGGAAGCCAACACATCCGACTACGACGGGCTCGTCCTGCCCGGTGGCGTCGGCAATCCCGACACGCTGCGGATGGACGAGAACGCTGTCCGCTTCGTGCACGAGTTCTTCGAGCAGTGGAAGCCCGTCGGCGCGATCTGCCATGCCCCGTGGCTGCTGATCGAAGCCGGGGTCGTGCGCGACCGCACGGTGACGTCGTGGCCGTCGCTGACGACTGACCTGCGCAACGCCGGCGCGAACCGCGTCGACCAGGAGGTCGTGGTCGACAACGGGCTCGTCACGAGCCGCAAGCCCGACGATCTCCCAGCATTCAACGAGAAGCTGATCGAGGAGTTCGCCGAGGGCCGCCACGAGCAGCAGCGGGCGGCGACGGTGAAAGCCGGCGCCACCGGCTCATAGCCGCGGCGGCAATCCTCGACGTCGACGGGACCCTCGTCGACACGAATTACCAGCACGCGCTGTGCTGGTACCGCGCATTCCGGGAGCACGATCTCGTGCTCCCGGTCTGGCGCCTCCATAGGCACGTCGGCATGGGCGGCGACAATTTCGTCGAGGCGGTGGCCGGCGTTGAGGTCGAACAGCGATGCGGCGACGACCTCCGGACGCGGTGGGAGGAGTTGTTCGACGGGATCATCGACGAGATCTCCCCGATCGACGGCGCCCAGGCACTGATCAGCGGCCTAGCGGCGCGCGGTCACCCCGTCGTCCTCGCAAGCTCCGCGGTCGAGAAGCACGTCGACCACTTCCTCGACCTCCTAGAGGTTCGCGACCTCGCCGACGACTGGACGACGAAGGACGACGTCGACGCGTCGAAACCGGAGCCGGACCTCGTGCGCGTCGCACTCGACAAGGCGGGGACGAGTGACGCCGTGATGGTGGGCGACACACCGTGGGACGTCGAGGCGGCCCGTCGCGTTGGACTCGCGACGATTTGCGTCCGGACCGGCGGATTCTCGGAGGCCGAGCTCCGCGAGGCGGGGGGTGTTGCGGTCTTCGAATCCGTTCGCGAGCTCGAGCTCGACCTCGCGAACACACCGCTATCCTGACGACGACCGCGGTGGCGGTAGCTCAGTTGGTAGAGCCCCTGGTTGTGGTCCAGGTGGTCGTGGGTTCGAGTCCCATCCGCCACCTCACCGGAAAAAGTGCCGCCTTCGGCGCTCAACTTTTTTCGGATTGTGCTTCGGACAGCCGTAGCCGCGGAGGCGGGCTAAGCCCGCCTCCGCGGCGAACGCCCTCGGAAGCCGCCTTCGTGGCAACGGCGCTACGCTCAGGCTGGGCCCCGTAGCTCAGCGGATAGAGCGACGGACTTCGAATCCGTGTGCGGAGGTTCGACTCCTCCCGGGGCCACTTTCCTTGTTGGTTAGTTCCCCCAGAGTGGCCTGACTTCGATCGTCCCCATCTCCGCGACCGGGTGGCCGGCTGCGATCTCGACCGCCTCGTCGAAGCTGCCACACTCCAGAATGTCGAATCCGCCGACTGCCTCCTTGGTCTCGGCGAACGGACCGTCCGTCACCATCGCCTTGCCGTCGCGAACGCGTACCGAACGCGCCCTGCGGGGAGGCGCCAGCTGGTCGCCGGTCACCCAGATGCCGCGCGCCTGAAGGTCGTCCAGCCACGGAAAGCTCTCCTCTTCGGACGTATCTGACGGGTCCGGCTCCGCCTGGACGTTCATCTTCTCGGCGTCCCAGCAGACCAGCATCAGGAATTTCATCGTCCCTCCTCGTGTGATTTGTTCTCGAGCCCTATGCGCCTAGGACGAAGCCGCCGGGCCGAAATCGACAAACATCTGTCGTCCTCCGCTCGTTGCGATATGCACGCAGTACGCACCGCACCGTCGTGGCTGAACCTATGTCTTTCCTCTCGAATCTGCTTCCATGGAGTCGGATGGCCGGTGCCCTAGCAACCGTGCTCATCTGCGACGACGAGCCGTCACTGCGGGAGCTGATTCGCGTCAGCCTGGGGGGCGATTACTCGATCGCAGAAGCTGATGATGGCGAGGAATCCCTCGAGATCGCCCGGCGCCTTCGACCGGATGTCGTGATCCTGGACATGATGATGCCGCGCCGGACGGGCCTCGAAGTTCTGGTCGAAATGCGCCAAGATGAGGTGCTGTCAGAAACGCCGGTGATCGTTCTAACCGCCCAGCCGGCAGCACGGGAGGATGCCCTACGTGAAGGCGCCGACGTGGTAATGGTCAAGCCCTTTGAACCGGGCCAGATCGCGGCTGCGGTGGAGGAGGTACTCGCGGAGCGAGGATGAGCCAGATCCCTCAGCGTGCACCAGTGAATGGGGGCGCAGGTAGCGCTGACGACCAGTCCAAACGCTGGCGGGAACGCTCCGGCCTCGTCCGTCAAATAACGCTCTCGGCGGTCGCGGTCGCGGTCGGACTGTCGATTCTGTTCGCCGTTCTCTTCTTCGCGATCGTCAGCCTCCGGGACCGGTCACTGGAAGCGCAGCGCTCGCAGGAAGTGATCGCGGCGGCCAGCCAGCTTCAGACGTACGTCGTAGACATGCAAACCGCGGTCCGCGGCTTCATCCTCTTCAAGAGCCCTGAATACCTCAGGCCTTTGGATACCGCGCAGCGACGATACCCGCCCGTACGCGACCGGCTTCTCCAGCTGACGAGGGGCAAGCCGCGCCAGCACCAGCGCGCGATGCAGATCGCGTCGCTCGCAAATCAATACGCACGCAATGTCACGCCGGCGCTCATTAACTTCATGCAGAGAAACCCTGCGGTGGCACAAGAGTTCGTGGCGACCACCTTCGGCAATGATCAGGTGCCCCGAATCCGAAGGCTTTTCGGCAAGCTCCTCACGGTCGAGAAGGAAGTCGGTGCCGAACGCGCACGAGATGTTCATTCCACCACGCGGATGGCGCTCATCGCCGGCGAAATCGGCCTCGTCGCTGCACTGTTGTTGATCCTCTTAGGAGCGCTCTACGTCAACCGACGAGTTGCGCGGCCGGTTCGTATGACCGCAGATGCTGCGGCACGTATTGCCGGAGGCGATCTCTCCGGTCGGCTGCGCGAGGACGGTCCGGGCGAGATCGGACAGCTCGAGCGGAGCTTCAACACCATGGCTGCATCTCTGGAGTCGACGGTGGCGGATCTCGAGGAGCGAAACCGGAAGCTCTACGAAAGCGAGCAAGTGAAGAGCGAGCTCGTCAGCAGCGTGTCCCACGAGCTTCGTACGCCGCTGGCAAGTGTGCTCGGCTTCTCCGCTCTGATGCTCGAACGGGACCTTCCTCCCGAGGAGATGGCGCGCTACCTCGAGGTGATCCGCGCCGAGGCGCGGCGTCTCGCGTCGCTGCTGAACGATCTCCTCGACCTCCAGCGCGTCGAGGCGCAGACGCTCGAGCTGCGGGTCGACGAGTTCGATCTCAACGAGCTGCTCGCGACCCAGGTGACGCTGTACTCGGCCCAGAGCGGGGCCCATCAGCTGCGTCTCGACCGCATCGGCGAGCCGATCTTCGTGCGCGGCGATCGGGACCGCCTCGCTCAGGTTGTCGGCAACCTGTTGTCGAACGCAATCAAGTACTCACCCGCCGGCGGCGAAGTACAGATCCGTGCCGCGCAGCTCGGCGACGAGGCTTGGGTCTGGGTGCAGGACCATGGGCTCGGGATCCCAGCGAACCACCAGGATCGCATCTTCACGAAGTTCTTCCGCGGCGACGTCGGCCGCGAGCGCGGCATCAGCGGCACCGGCCTCGGGCTCATGCTCGCGCGCCAGATCGTCGAGGCGCACGGCGGCGAGGTCGGGTTCGAGAGCGAGGAGGACGTCGGGTCGACCTTCTGGTTCTGGCTCCCGGCGGCTGCACAGGTAGAAGTGGTTCCGGACGTTGCGCCGGCGGAGCTAACAGCCGGCGACGACGCGAAAGCCCGTCACCGGGTGTAGCTCCGCGCCGTTCCTTGCAGCGCCGCGGCGAACCTTCGTCCGCTGGCTCCAAAAGCCGACGCCGCTGATGTACATCACGGCGCCGAGGGGCTGCCAGTCCGGCCTGGGCGTACCGCAGTTGAGGACGAAGTTCCTCCATGCGCGGGCGATCGCAGCGCGCCCACGCGTTCTCGCTGAGAGGCAGCTCGGCGACGGAATAACGGCGTTCACATAGGTGCCTGCATCGAAGAGGATCAGCCGGATCCCGCCCGATTCGATCCTGTAGTTGGTCACTTGAGCGACGACTTCCCATCCGTGGAACTGGTAGTTCGTGCGTCTGCGGCGGGGGGTGGGCCGCGGATACGGCCTCCGCGAGATCGCGCCGATCGTCGTCGAGCTCGGGGCGAGCTGGACCGCCCTCCGCTGGATGTCGCTCATCGTCTTCATTCGCCAGAGCTGCCCTCCACAGCGCGCCGCGTTCGGCACCCTCACGCCATGTTTCGGGTCCACGCGCCGCCCCGACGCAGACGCAGCAGCGACCGTCGCCGCTAGGAGAAGCACCGCAATCGGACCTAGGCTTTTCACATCCTGGCCGGCAGGATCCTACGCGTCGTGACAACTCGGGGCAATGTCCGCGCGTCCACGAGACGAGATCCGGCGCCGCCCGCCGGCCCGGCCGCCGTTCACGGCGGAGCGAGGCAGATGCGGGCGAGAGGACTCGAACCTCCAAGGAGCGTGAGCTCCACCGGGACCTAAACCCGGCGCGTTTGCCAATTCCGCCACGCCCGCCCGACCGACTCAGAGTAGACGTTCAAGCCAGGCGTTCGATTCCTGCAACGGTTCGTTTCATTGCTTCCTCGTCGAAGAGGTACGGCGTTGCATTTGCCAGTTGATGTGTCGGGCCGTCGAGCTCGCCGGAGCCGTCGGCCGCATTGATCGCGTACCGCAACGGGATTTCATGCGTCACGATCAGGATGGAGGACTCCGGGCGTTCGAGGAGTTTGCGGTACGCGTCGGCATACCGCCGCGCAGCGTCGTCCAGCGATTCGCCGCCGGGGAAGTCATCGCTTCGCTCGTGCTCCCGCTTCCACGCGCGGTAGTCCTCGAGTGTCTTACCCTCGAGCTCACCGACGTTGATGTCGTCGAGGAGCGGCTCGACCTCGAACGGGATGTCGCGGCCCCCGAGCGCGATCCCGGCCGTTTCCTGCGTGCGGGAGAAACGGGTGTGAATGCACAGCTCGATCGGGATGTGTGCAACCTGCTGGCCGAGCAGCCTCGACTCCTCGCGCCCTTTCTCCGTCAGCGCGACGGGGATGCTCGGGTCACCGCTGATCCGCTGCTCGGAGTTGAGCGTGGACTCCCCGTGCCGGGCGATGACGTAGAGCTGCACTTGGCCCAGGTTATTCGTCCTTTGGTCTAATGGCCGCATGAGCACCCAGGTCGAGGAGCTGCCGGACAACAAGGTCCGGCTGACGGTCGACGTCCCCCAGGCGGACGTGCACCACGCCGTCGAGCACGCCGCTTCGGACCTGGCCGAGAGCGTGAAGGTGCCCGGCTTCCGCAAGGGCAAGGTGCCGATGCCCGTCCTCATCTCCCGGGTCGGCAAGGAGCGCCTCTACAACGAGGCGATCCAGAGCCACATTGCCGGGTGGTACGGCGACGCCGTCGCACGTACCGGCATCAGGCCGGCCGAGCAGCCGGAGATCGACTATGAGCTGCCAGAGTCGGACAGCAAGGCCTGGCGTTTCACGGCGACGGTCTCCGTCCTCGCCAAGCCCGATGTGGGCGACTGGACGAAGCTTCAAGTTCCATACGCCGAGCCCGAGCTGCCGGAGGACATCGTCGACCACGAGCTGGAGGTGCTCCGGGCAACAGTCGCCGAGCTGGCGCCCGTGGAGGGGCGTCCCGCGCAGCTGGGCGACACTGCCGTGGTCGACCTGGTGGGGGACGGAGATGCGCGCCGCGACTACGTCGTCGAGCTCGGCTCCGGGCGGCTCGTGCCGGAGCTCGAGGAGGAGCTCGTGGGGATGGCTGCGGGTGAGACGAAGGAGATCCGATTCGACGCGAACGGCGACAACGGCGTGGCCTCGGTGCAGGCGACGATGAAGGAGATCAAGGAGAGGGTGCTGCCGCCGCTCGACGACGAGCTGGCGCGCTCCGCCTCCGAGTTCGAGACCTTCGAAGAGCTCAGGGCCGATGTCGAGCAGCGGGTGCAGGAGCAGCTCGACGCCGAGGCGGAGAGCGACTTCCGCCGTCAGACCCTCGACCGCCTGATCGACGCTACGAACGTCAGGGTCTCGGGCCCGCTTGTCGACTCGCGTGCCCGCGCGCTTCTCCGGGAACTCGATGGCGTTCTCCGGCGGAGCGGCACCACGATCGACGGATACCTCGCCGCTTCGGGCGACACCGCCGAGAATCTCGTGGCGCGTCTCCGGGAGCAGGCCGCGGCCTCGGTGGCCGGCGAGCTCGTGCTCGAGGCCGTCGCAGACCGGCTCGGCATCGACGTCCCAGACGAGGATGTCGACGAGGCGTTCAGCGACCGGTTCGAGGAAGCCGACAAGGTGATCGAGCAGGCGCGAGCCGCGGGTGTCTACGAGACAGAGCGCCAGAGCATCCGGCTTGCGCGTGCCCTCGATCGCGTCGCGGGCGAGGTCCAGCGCATCCCCCCGGAGCAGGCCGCCGCCCGCGAAGCGATTTGGACACCCGACAAGGAAAAGCCGGCGGCAGACACGAAACTGTGGACCCCCGGCAGCTGAAGACGGCCTCGCCGGCAAAGCCGGCAGGGCCTCTATCGTCGGCATTGCAAGCGACGCCTAAGGAGCCAGCCCGAACATGAGCCCGTTGATCCCGATGGTGATCGAGCAGACCTCGCGCGGCGAGCGCTCGTTCGACATCTACTCCCGCCTGCTGAACGAGCGGATCATCTTCCTCGGCACCCCAATCGACGACCAGATCGCGAATCTCGTCGTCGCCCAGCTCATCCATCTCGAGTCGGAAGACCCAGAGAAGGACATCCAGATCTACATCAACTCGCCGGGCGGCCAGGTGTATTCCGGCCTCGCGATCTACGACACGATGCAGTACATCAAGCCCGACATCCAGACGACGTGTGTCGGGATCGCCATGTCGATGGGCGCCATCATCCTCGCCGGGGGGACGAAAGGAAAGCGCGTCGCCTTGCCGAACGCCAAGATCCTGATCCACCAGGTCTCGGGCGGCTTCCAGGGGCAGGCGACCGATATCGAGATCCAGGCCCGCGAGACGATCAATCTCAAGCGGCGCCTGGAGGAGATATTGGCCGAGCACACTGGCCGGCCGACCGAGCAGGTGGCCAAGGACATGGAGCGAGACTATTTCCTGACCTCGCAAGAAGCCCAGGAGTACGGCATCATCGATAACGTGATTGCGCATCGGTAGACGGCCGGGGCGCGAGACGCTAAAAGGAGGGACGTGGCTCGAGCATCCGACGGCAACGAACAGCTTCTCTGCAGCTTTTGCGG
>JBKPMS010000184.1:0-8146 GCA_046732275.1 Actinomycetota bacterium
ACTAAACGCAGCAGTTGGACGGGGCGGCTGCTTCGGCCGCCCCATCCATCGGAACAATCGGCGTGCAGGTGCGCCGACGCACCCGGCGCCGTCTGCACGGACAACGACAGCGACCCGTCGCACGGCAACCCACCGACCAGGCGACACCACAACGGGAGGTTCGACAATGCGCGCTTCTAGAACAAGTGTCCGCCGAAAACTTGCGCTTCTAGTGATGGCTGGTTCGATGCTCACCTTCGGAGCATCCACCACGACCGTCGCAACGGCCGACTCCGGCGGCACCGCAGTTCCGAACGGCGGCGGTGCAAACAACGTCGTCATTGCTCAAACATCCGCCGACGGCTCGTCGCTCGTTCGGTCCCATGTCCAGGGCACGCGAGCCGGAGGAAACACGATCGAAAGCGCGAACGTCGCCTCGGCGCTTGCGACGAATTGCACGGGCTGCCACTCCACCGCGGTCGCTGTGCAGGTGGTGCTCGTTACAGGATCGCCTCAATACTTCGCACCCCAAAACGCAGCGGTTGCCGTAAACTCCGGCTGCACGTCCTGCGGAACATTCGCCTACGCCTGGCAGTACACGCCGCAGGTTGATCGAACCGTCAGACTAACTCCCGAAGGACGGCAGAAGCTGAAGACGCTGAAGGCTGAGATCGCCGCTACCGCCGCCTCAATCGTCCCGGATACGCTCGCAAACGACGTTCTTCTGAACACGGAGCTCGACACACTCACGTCGCAGCTGAAGGATGTCGTCGACTCCGAGATCGAAGCGGCCGGCGCACACGCGAGTGGCCGACCGGTTGAGCATGTCGACCGCGGGCCCGATACGTAACCGACGCACGAACGAACACGAGCGCTTGTCCTAAGCGAGCACAACGAACGCCAGCGAGCAAGCGGTGAGCTGCTCTCGCCGACGACGGAAGCCGAGCGACGTGATCGCGCCCTGGTCACCTGCCGGTAACGCGCGTCGTGTGCGCGGGGGGTTTCGATCGCGACTCTTGCTTCATCTCGCCGCGCGAAACACGGCCGCGCGGACGCGGCGGAGAAGTCGGAGCGGGCTGTCACTCGGGACGTGCGCGCACTCCGGGCATAAGCGATCCACCGCCGAGGGCATTGTGGGCTGCACTCTGGATGGCTGTGGGGTGCGGAAAGTCGGTTCACGCGGCGTAGCTGTCTTCGTGGATGAGTCCGCCGAGGCGGTCGCGTCGTTTCAGCTCCCGTGAGGAGGCGACGCGGTGTTCGCGGCCGATCGCTGCTGGCGGGACGAGATCCAACGACCGATGCGGCCTGTGCGCGTTGTAGTGATCGATAAAGATGCCCGGCACATCTCGAGGTGGCGACGGTTCACGATCAGCAGCCAGTCGAGGCACTCTCGGCGGACAGTGCCGACAAAGCGCTCGGCGACCGCGTTGCCTTCGGCGCGCGCACCGGTGTCTTAACGACCTGAATGCCTTCGCTCGCGAAGACGGCATCGAAGTTGCGGGTGTACTTGCTGTCTCGGTCTCGGATCAGGAACCGGAAACCGGATGCCTGCTCGCGGAGCCTCCACGCGAACTGGCGGGCCTGCTGTGTGACCCAAGGGCCAGTCGGATTGGCGGTGCAGCCGGCGAGATGGATGCGGCGGCTTCCGAGCTCGATAACGAAGAGAACGTAGAGGCGTTGGAGCGAGATCGTCTCGACGGTGAAGAAGTCGACCGCGAGCATGCTCTGCGCCTGCTGGCGCAGGAATGCCCACCAGGAGAGCCCGCTGCGGGAACCGGCGGGGCCGATGCCGGCCTCGCTCAGGATCTTCCGAACGGTCGTGGCGGAGACGGTCAGCCCGAGTCCGTTGATCTCGCCCGCGATCCGCTGGTAGCCCCAGCGCGGGTTCTCGCGCGCGAGGCAAAGCGCGAGGTCGCGGATCTCGCCGCCGACCGGCGATCGGCCTGTCCGGCAGGCGTAGGTCCAGCGCCGAGCAACGAGCCGCCCATGCCACCGAAGCAGCGTCGTCGGGGTCACCAGGAATGAGCTCCAGCGCGAGCGGGGCAGTAGCCGACTCGCCGCTGCGAGCAGAAGCCGGTCGCTCGGCCGCATCTGCGGGCGACCTGTTTGTCGGCGCAGCACCGAGAGCTCGTGCCGCAGCACCACGATCTCAAGCTCCTTGAAGCCCTCCGACCGTCGGCGCAGAAGGACGAGCTGCAGCAGGCAGCGCAATGCCAGGTAGCCAAGCGACCAAGACACAGAGCAACTCCTCCGGATCAGCGGGACGGGACGCCGACCCTACGCGCAATCACGACCTGCAGGCCGCGAACCGAGTTAACGCACGCCGCAGCCTTTTATGACAAGCTCGCAGTCGTCCCGGACGAGGTCGGCGTCGGCGACGCGACCCCTCAAGCGCACGCAGCTCATCGGCGGAAAAGCCACCCGGACGGCGGCCCGGAACTGGGTGCTTCACATCGACACCTTCAGGAATGCCGCGGTATCTCGACGCGGCGGTGGACGATGGCGTTGCCACGTTTCCCTGTCGCCTCGAGGACGCCGATTGCTCGCAGGCGATACGCCATCTGTTGGGCAAGGCGGCGCGCTCGATCGCGGCTGCCTCGGCGAGCTGGCCGGTGTCGAAGAGTTCGGGCAGCCCGGGCGGGAGCAAGCGAGCGGCGTCGACGGGGCGGGCGGAACGGACGCGTTGTTCGACCGAGACCAGCCGGCGGCCGGCCACGACCCAGCCGTGCCGGCGGAACGCCTGCCCGTGCCGGTAGACGCGCAGCTCCTCTTGATGGGTCAGGATCACTTCGAGCTCGAAGCGCGGGTTGCAAAGGAGCGAGGGGATGCTGACCAGGCGGTCGAAGATGTCCTCGATTCGTCCGCGGCGCGGTGAGCGACGGGCCGACAGCGGCTCGCCGTCGTCCGAGAGCCGGATGATCGTGCGGACGAGTGGCACGGGCGCACGCCTGTGACCTATTTACCGTCGATACCGTCTGTCTACGGCGGCAGTATGTCTTGTTCTTCGTCTCGATCGGGACGCGCCGGGTCGCGTACATCGCCTGCACGAGCAAACCCGACACCTCGTGGATGATCCAGCAGGCGCGGAACCTGTTGATGGATCTAGATGACCGCGGCCCGCCGCCGCGCTTCCTCATCCACGACCGCGACACGAAGTTCAGCCGCGCATTCGACGGCATCTTCCACAGCGAAGGCATCGACATCGTGCTAACACCGATCAAGGCGCCGAACGCGAACGCACACGCCGAGCGCTGGGTCGGCAGCGTCCGCAGAGAGTGCCTCGACCGGCTTTTGATCTTCGGTCGCCGTCAGCTCGAGCACGTCCTCCGCGTGTATACCCGCCACTTCAACGAGCAGCGTCCACACAGAGCGCTCGACCTACGCCCGCCGGATCGCGACAGCGGAATCGGACGCGTGGCCACAGCGGCCCTTCCTCCGCCGCAGGTCAGGCGGCGCGACCTCCTCGGTGGCCTCCTCCACGAATACGAAGCCGCGGCGTGACGATCGAGTTTGTGCACCCAACGGGTTCTGCGACCAGCCGTGGATGAAGAGGATCCGCGGCCCGTCGGACCTGCCCCACTCGCGTACGTGCAGCCGAAGGCCACCGCCGGGCTGCACGTCGTGAATCTCCGTCCGCCGTGAGCCGGGCTGTGCGACCGCTGTCATCTCTCTCCTCCTTGTTCGTCGGATCGAGACGATCGTGGCCGCGGACGGGGCGAAGCGCATCGGGCGCAGAGGCTTATCTTTGCCCGCGCCTTATCTTCGGGAGGGCGGACGCTTACGGCCTTCTTCCCACGCCGCGGCGGCAGCGCGATACTGGCTGGATGGAGGCCCGTGCGGGGGCGGCTTTCGTCGGTCGGGCGCGCGAGCTCTGGGAGCTCCAGCGCGTGCTCGCCGACGCGCAGGCCGGGACCGGTGCGACCGTCCTCGTCGCGGGGGAGGCCGGGATCGGCAAGACGCGGCTCGCGTCCGAGCTCGCGAACCGCGCCCGCGCCGCGGGCTTCGACGTTCTGCTCGGGCGCTCGATCGACCTCGTCGGCACTGAGCTGCCGTACCAGCCGTTCGTCGAGGCTCTGCGTCCACTCGGGGAGCCCTGGCGAGGTGACGGGCGGACACCCGGCTCGCAGCTGCGGGTCTTCGAGGAGACGCTGGCGCTGCTCACCGAGCGCGCCGCTTCGGCACCTGTCCTCCTCGTGCTCGAGGATCTGCACTGGGCCGATACCTCGACGCTCGATCTCGTCGTCTACCTCGCGCACAACCTCGGCGACCGCCAGATTCTGCTGCTCGCCACGTACCGGGTGGACGAGCCCGGGTCAGCGGAGCGCGTGCGGCGACTCGCGGACGGCGTCCGCCGCTCAGGCTCGGGAGTCGTGCTCGAGCTCGGGCCGCTCGAGGACGACGAGCTTGCGGCGCTGCTCGCGGCTCGGGCCGACGAAGCCTTGCCGGCGGGGCTGACGAACACCATCGTGTCCCGGTCGGAAGGCAACCCATTCTTCGCGGAGGAGCTCCTCGCCGCCGCAGGCGCCGACAGCGGTGAGCTCCCCATTCGCCTACGTGATCTGCTGCTCCAACGCATCGGCCGGCTCGATCCGCCGACGCAGAGCCTCTTGCGCCTGGCTGCGGCAGCCGGACGCGACGTGGGCCACGCGTTGCTCAGCGCGCTCGCCGCCCGCCCGAAACACGATGTTCGCGAGTCACTTCGAGAGGCCGTCGAGCAGCGCATTCTCGTCGCCGACCAGGCAACCGGCAGCTTCCGCTTCCGCCACGCCCTGCTTGCGGAGGCGATCTACGCGACGGTCCTTCCCGGCGAGCGCGAGGAGCTGCATGCCCGGCTCGCGATGGAGCTCGAACGCGTCGGAGCCGCTTCTGCGGAGCTCGCCCACCACTGGGCGGCCGCAGGCCGCGTGGACGAGGCGCTCGTCGCCTCGATCGAGGCAGCGCGCGAGGTGGAAGCCGTGTTCGGCCTGACGGAAGCTCTCGGGCACCTCGAACGAGCGCTCACGCTATGGGAGCGCGTTGCGGACGCCTCCGAGCGCACGGGAGTCGGCCTCTCCGAGCTCTGTTCATGGACAGCGGAGCTTGCGAGCACAATCGGTTTGGCACCGCGCGCCGTCGTGCTTCAGCGGCAAGCGATCGAGCTCTTCGGGCATACGGACCCCGCGCGGGCCGCGCTGCTGTACTTGCGGCTTTCCCGCTACCTATATGAGTGCGGTAAAGACGACGCAGGCCTTGCCGCGCGAGAGCGTGCGGTCGAGCTCGTCCCTGCGCAGCCGCCGTCGGCGGAACGCGCCGAGGTGCTCTCCGGACTCGCGAGCGGATTGAGGCTCGCGTGGCGCTTCGAGGAGTCGCTCGCAGTCGGCGAGGAGGCGCTGGCTGTCGCCCGTGCAGTCGGAGCCCGCCAGGCAGAGTTCCGAGCCCTCGACGTCGTCGGCAGCGACCTCGTTTACCTCGGCCGCCCTGACGAGGGTTTGGCCATTGTCCAGCAGGTTCTGGAGCTCGCCGAGGCGAGCGGCGACCCTCTGGAGCTTCGACAGGCGTACGTGGCGCTCACCGACGTCTACACGATGCTCGGACGGCCGCGGGAGGCCGCTTGGCTGGGAGCGATGGGCCTCGAAGCGATGCGCCGCTACGGCGTGGAGAACACGGTCCTCGAAGCCAACTACATCGAAGCACTGCACGCCATCGGCGAGTGGGCTCTCGCAGACGAGGCCAGCACGGCGGCAATTCGGGCGATCACGGCCAACTACCCGTATATGCTCCTCGGGCTCCGGGCATACCTCGAGATCGGCCGAGGCCAGTTCGACGACGCGCGGATGCATCTCGACGCTGCTGAGGAGACCCTTCGTCCAGACCGCGGACTCGGCAGCTTCGACGTCGTTGCGGCGGAGCTCGCCCTCTGGGAGCACCGATGGGCCGCGGCCGAGGCGGCGGTCCGCGACGGCTTACGGCAAGCGAACGTCCGTCAGGCTGCCCAACTCCGCGTCTGGTTCTGCGCGATAGGTTTGCGCGCACACGCGGAGCTCGCGGCGCTTGCGCGCGCGCGGCGCGATACAGACGCGAACCGTGGCTGGCTCGCTCGCGCCGGGGAGCTCATCGTCGTCGCCCGGCGCGCCGCGGAGGAGGCCTCGGCGATCACGCCGAACGCCGGCGGCTGGCTCGCCCTGGCCGAAGCCGAGTACGAGCGCGTGCGCGGCTCCAACCCGCCGGAGCTATGGTCGGAAGCCGCGGCGGCCTGGGATCGGCTCGAACGCCCGCCACTCGCGGCCTACAGTCGCTGGCGCGAGGCGGAGGCGCTCGTCGCCGCCGGAGCGTCGCGAACGGAGGCGAGCGTTCCTTTGCGCGAGGCGCACGCCGTCGCAGCCGGGCTGAAGGCGAAGCCGCTACTGCACGAGCTCGAGCTGCTCGCCGAGCGCGCGCGCCTCGATCTCGCGCCGCCAGAGGCGAGCCTGCCCGAGGGGGAGAGCCTGGAGAAGACGCTCGGGCTGACGCCGCGCGAGGCCGAGGTGCTGACGCTCGTCGCCGGCGGCTACACGAACCGCGAGATCGCCGACAAGCTCGTGATCAGCGTCAAGACCGCGAGCGTCCACGTCTCGCACATCCTGCGCAAGCTCGACGTTCCGAACCGACGCGAAGCGGCCGCAGTCGCACACCGCCTCGCCCCGCCATAGCGCCCCGGCGCTTCGCACGCCGGTTGCAATTCAGACAACGATGTCATCCCGCGCCTATCCCCCAGGAAGCCGCCGTAAGCTCCCACCGGCACCCGGCAATCCCCGCAAGGCCAGCGCCTGAAGGGCCTGCTCTTCACGGCAATCCCCGCCGATTCCCACTCAACCCGCAAGTGCCACGGCCGGCCTGGCACGCCGGCGGTCGCGGGTTCGAGTCCCGTCGCTCCCGCTCCACCTTTCCGTTCCACCTCGTCGCTTTAGCTCCGGGCCGACGCGCGGATCGGCATGTTGGCCGTGCCCCACTAGTGCCCCAGAACACTCGCCGGGCGAAGGCTTTCGCGCCCCTCAAGCCGGCGAGCGTTCCTGCATGCTCGATTTCAACATCGGACCGCGGCTTCTATGCCGACGTGTGGAGCGCTTCGACAGCCGCTGCGTCGTAGAGAGCCTCGATGGCGCGGGCCTGACCGACCGCGTCGCCGCGACTGAGCTCAGCGGCGCCCGGCCGCAGATCGCGTCGCTCACGTTCTCGAGTTCCAGGCGATACGAGTTTGCGGCAGGCACCTCGAGCCGCTCGGTTCCAGATCCACGTCGCAGCTCGATCCCTGGCACGTGAACATGGAATGGGTCGTCCACGAAGAGGCTTGCGTCCTCCCCAACGAGCTCGCTCGTCGCGGAACGGGACGAAAAACCCGCAGTCGAAGTGTGCCAGGACGTTGTTCGAGAGTCGTAGCGACGCGGCGAAGACGACGTCGACGCCGGTCTCGCCGACGACCTGATGTGCCTGGACCTCGACGGGCTCGCCGCCGAAGGCCCGAAGCGCGTTCACGCAATAGCACCGACGTCATGAGTGCGCCGCCGGCGAGCTGCGGATCGAACCGGGGCGTCGTCCGCACCGTGTACCGTCGCGAGCGGGAAGCTGAAGGCTGCGCGCACGAGACGCAGCCTCCCGATCGCGTTTCCAGCGAGGAGATCCTCGAGGGCGCGCGTTTGCGGGTGATGCCGCCACATGAAGCCTTCGGAGAGGACGAGGTCGTAACGCTCGGCGAGCTCGGATGCCGCCTCGACCTCGGCTGCTCGTCGCGAGAATGGCTTATCCGTCAGGACGTGCTTGCCGGCCTCGAGCGCGCGCAGCGTCCACTCGGCGTGCAACGCGTTCGGCAGCGAGATGTAGACGGCGTCGACTTCGGTGTCTGCGAGTAGCGCCTCATAGCCGTCATACGCGCGCTCGATCGAGTTCTCTCGCGCGTAGGCTTGTGCACGCGCGCGCTCGCGGCTCGCGACGGCGATGACGTCGACGCAATCGGATTCGCGTGCCCCTTCGAGCACTAGCTTGTTGATGCGCGCCGTCGAGAGCAGACCCCATCGAATAGTCACGGCTGGTCGGTTGCCGACGGACGTCCCGGGGTCGTGAGCTCGGTGCCGGGCGCGGCCCCGGTCATGATGGCGACAGCGTCGGCCATCGCATGCGTTTCCGGGGTTACGACCGCAACGCGACGCCCGAG
>JBKPMS010000185.1:0-21639 GCA_046732275.1 Actinomycetota bacterium
ACGTCGCAAGCGATGCCGGGAACGTGGTGACGCCGATCGATCCGCGCACGGGGCGGCCGGGCAAGCCCGTGCCGGTCACCGATCCCTACAACCTCTACTTCACCTTCGACGGGCGACTCGCCATCGTGGTCGCGGAACGCATGCAGCGGCTCGACTTCCGCCGCGCCCACAGCTTTCGCCTCGTCCGATCGCTGCGCGTTCCCTGTGCAGGCGTCAACCATCTCGACTTCACCGCCGACGGCCGTTTCGCGATCGCTAGCTGTGAGTTCTCGGGCCGTCTCGTGAAGGTCGACATCGAGCGCCGGCGCGTTGTTGCAGTCAGGCGCCTGCCGCGCCGCTACAGCGTTCCGCAGGATGTCAGAGCCTCGCCGAACGCGCGGATCTTCTACGTGACGGACCTCGCCGCCGGCGGCGTCTGGCTGGTGCAGCCGCGTGCACTTCGAGTCGTCGGCTTCCTCCGCACGGGCGCGGGTGCGCACGGTCTCGTCGTGAGCAGGAACGGCCGCTCGCTGTACGTCGCGAACCGGAACGACGGTAGCGTCTCGGTTATCTCCTTCCGGACCAGACGAGTCATCGCCAAGTGGCGAATCCCGTCGGGAAGCCCCGACATGGGCAACGTGTCGGCCGACGGCCGTGTGCTTTGGCTGTCCGGACGCTACTCCTCAGAGGTGTACGCGCTCAGCACGACGACCGGGCGTCTACTCGCGCGCATACCCGTCGGCGCGAGCCCGCACGGGGTCTCCGTCTGGCCACAGCCCGGCCGGTTCTCACTCGGACACACCGGGAACATGCGCTGATGACGGCGATCGCGCTGCCGCGGAGCCGGCGCGACGTGCTCGTGCCGGCGAGCTTGGCGGCGTTCGTCGCGTCAATGCTCGTCTGGCTCGGGCCGCCTGGTAACGACCTCGCCGCGCATGTGTACCAGCGCGCGATCTATCTGCAGCACGGCTTCCTCCTCTGGAA
Source organism: Actinomycetota bacterium (assembly GCA_046732275.1). Classification (GTDB taxonomy): domain Bacteria; phylum Actinomycetota; class Thermoleophilia; order Gaiellales; family Gaiellaceae; genus 3-1-20CM-4-69-9. The sequence continues at coordinate 964 of JBKPMS010000185.1, forward strand.
CAACTTCTGGTACGCGGGCCGGTACAGCTTCGTCACCTACAGCCTGGTCTACTACCCACTCGCTGCCGCAGTCGGGATCGGGATTCTGGCGGTCGTCACGGTTGCGGTCGCGGTCGCAGCGTTCTCTGCACTCGCCCATCGTGAGTGGGGCGAACAGAGCCGCTGGGCAACCTGGGCCTTCGCCCTCTGCTGGGCCGCGCTCGTCATCTCCGGCGCGTACCCGTTCATGCTCGGCAGCGCGTTTGCGCTCGTCGCGCTGTGCGCGGTTCAGCGCGGACGAGTCTGGATCTTCGTCGCGGCCGCCACGCTGACGCTCGCCTCGAGCCCGCTCGCCTTCCTCCTGCTCGTGGTCGTCCTCGCCGGCGTCGCCCTGGCACGGCGCGACCAGACCGCCCGACTCGTTGCGCCCGCAGTCGCCGTCGTCGGGATCGCGGCGGTGGAAATCCTGCTGCAGCGCATGTTTCCGGGCGGCGGCACGTTCCCGTTCTCGATTGCAGAGTTCCTCGCGGTCATCACGTTCTGCCTCATCGGGATCGGGATCACGTGGAACGTCGCAGCGGCGCGCATCCTGCGCTGGACGTTCGTCGCGTACCTCGCAGCGTGCACGGCGACATTCGCCGTCTCTTCCCCCGTGGGAGAGAACATCGCCCGCCTCCGCTTCGCCGCCGTGCCGATCACGATCCTCGCTTTGTCACTTCGCCGCTGGCGACCCTGGCCCGTGTGCACCGCGGTCCTTGGGCTCGCGCTCGCCTGGAACTTCTCGCCGATCGCGGCGAGCCTTGTCCGGGGCGCCGGGGACCCGGCCGCGCATGCGGCGTACTGGCGTCCGGCGCTCACCTATCTGCAGCGTCACATCACGCCCTCATACCGCGTCGAGGCCGTCGACACAGCCGGTCACTGGCCTGCGAACTTCCTTGCCGGCGCCCGCATCCCCCTCGCGCGTGGCTGGTTTCGACAGGAGGACTTCCCGCAAAACCGCGTCCTCTACGGCCCGCTCGGTCCCTCGACGTACCTGGCCTGGCTCAGGCGGCTTGGGGTGCGTTACGTCGTGCTGACGACTGCACCTCCCGACTACAGCGCGCGCGGCGAGGCGCGGCTGCTCGCAAGCGGGCGTTCGGGGCTGAAGGTCGTCTTCAGAACGCCGACGACGAAGATCTTCGAAGTCCCGTCGCCGCGGCCGCTCGTCGCGAGCCCCGCGCACGTCCTCGGGCTCGGGTACACCTCGATCCGCCTGTTCGTCCCGAAGGCGGGCCGCTACCGACTCGCCGTCACCTACTCCCCGTACTGGCAGACGCCGAAGGGGTGCCTCGCGCCGACACGGGACGGCATGTCGCAGCTGATCGTGGACGAGCCTGGAGTCGTGAGGCTGCACTTCGACGTGACGACACGCCGCGCTCTCCTCGCCATCATCGGCAACGACGACGCCTGTCGCTAGACAGAGCACCGCAACGCGTAGATTCTCCCGATGCACCCGACCGCCGAGATGTTCCAGGAACGCGCGCGCGGTCTCGGCCTCGACATCGAGGTGCGTGAGCTCTCGGAATCCACGCGGACCGCCCAGGAAGCCGCGGACGCGGTCGGGGTCGAGGCCGGCCAGATCGTGAAGTCGCTGGTCTTCATGGACGGCGAGGGACCGCTCCTGTGCCTGTGCGCCGGCGATCGGCGCGTGGACACCGCGAAGCTCGGGCCCGATGTCCGGCAGGCGAACGGTCGCGAAGTGCGCGAGGCGGCCGGCTTCGCGATCGGCGGAGTGCCGCCGCTCGGCCACGACGAACCCATACGCACGGTCGTCGACGCCTCGCTTCGCCGCTTCGACACCGTTTGGTGCGCGGGCGGCACGCCGAACGCCGTCTTCCCCGTGGCCACCGAAGCGCTCATCGGTGCGATTCCCGGGGTCGACGTGCGCGAAATCTCGTAGCGAGATCCGCTGCAGGGTTTCTGCGCCGCCGCGGGTCTTCTACGTTGGAGGGGCGCGCCCGCGAATGTCGGCCTGCTAGGAGCCGGCACTCGTTTCGGAGCGCGCCTCCTCTCCTGTTAGGGCGTCACGAGTGCGGGATCGGTCAGCGGCGCCCGGCAGGCGAAGTTCTCGCAGACGTAGACCGCTGGTCGCCCGTCGACGAAACCCTTCCCTTGCAGCAGCGGAACGTCGTCGCTCGGACCGAACGCCGCGACCGCATTCGGATCGAACGGAGCGAGTGCGGCGCGGACGACGTCGGACTCCGGTGATCCGATCAGTGCGAGCTCCCGCGGCGGCGATAGGTGAAGATCGAGGGCGCACAGCGCGTGTCCGAATGCGGACGGCGCCCGTCCGAGCAGCGGGGCGACCAGACGGAGGACGCCGACGGCGCGCCGTTCCAGCTCGTCATCGCCCCAGAGCCGGCTGAGCCGGAGCAACACGTACGCGAGCATCGAGTTGCCCGACGGCGTCGGATGGTCGTCGAAGTCCTTCTTGCGGTTGACGAGCTCCTCCCCGTCGACCGCAGTGAGGAAGAAGCCGCCTCGCACGTCGTCGGCGAAGAGCTCCACGGCAAGCAGGGCGAGGCGGCGCGATTCGTCGAGCCAGCGCAGCTCACCCGTAGCCAGGTGGAGCTCGTAGAGACCGTTCGCAGCGTCCGCGTAGTCGTCGAGGACTCCGGCGTGCTTTGCCTGTCCCCCACGCCACGTCCGATAGAGGCGCCCGCTCTTCATCGAGAGCGGCCCGAGCAGGAACTCGCCCAGCGACCGCGCTGCGTCGAGGAGATCTGTACGGTCGAGCCGCCGGCCGGCCTCGGCCAGTGCCGCAAGGGCGAGGCCGTTCCACGAGGCGATCGCCTTGTCGTCGCGAAGCGGCTTGGGGCGCCCCTCCCGCGCCTCGAACAGCCGTGCGCGCAACTCCTCGTCGAGCTCGCCGCGGATGATCGAGCGGCCGTGCTCGAAGGGGTGGAGCAGCTCCGCCGGGACACCTTCGTCCTCGGTCCAGGTGTACGTGAGACCTTCGACGCCGTCCGTGTCCGCATCCTGGGCAGAGGCGAACCCACCGTCGGGAAGGCGTAGTTCGCGAAGCATGTAGTCGAGCGTCTCCTCGGCCACCCGTCGATAGCGCTCGTTCGCGGTGAGGAGCCAGCCGTGCAGGTACGCCGGCACGAGCAGTGCGTTGTCGTACAACATCTTCTCGAAGTGCGGCACGAGCCACTCGCGGTCGACCGAGTAGCGATGGAAGCCGCCGCCGACGAGGTCGTACATCCCGCCGCGCGCCATCGCGTCGAGCGTCTTCGTCGCGGGCTCGAGCTCGCCTCGACGCAAGAGGAGCTCGAGCGCCGAGGCCGGTGGAAACTTCGGCGCGTTGCCAAACCCGCCCCAGACGGGATCGAGCTGTTGGCGCAGCCCTCGCACCGCTTCACCCAGGAGCGACGCCGTCAAGGGCTCGCGAGAGGGCTCGACGGTGCGGCGGAGGGACTCGGTGATCGTCCCGGCATCGCGTTCGAGGTCGCGACGTCGCTCGTGCCACGCATCGGCGACCGCCTGCAGGATCTGCCTGAAGCTCGGCAGTCCGTGGCGCGGCTCCGGCGGGTAATACGTCCCGCCGTAGAAGGGCTTCGCGTCCGGGGTGAGGAACACCGTCATCGGCCAGCCGCCGTGGCCGGTGAGCGACACGACAGCGTCCATGTAGACGGAGTCGACGTCCGGGCGCTCCTCGCGGTCGACCTTCACCGAGACGAAGTGCTCGTTCATGAGACGAGCCGTTTCCTCGTTCTCGAACGACTCGTGCTCCATGACATGGCACCAATGGCAGGCGGCGTAGCCGACCGAGAGCAGGATCGGCTTGTCCTCACCGCGTGCCCGAGAGAAGGCCTCCTCCCCCCACGGGAACCAGTCGACCGGGTTGTCGGCATGCTGGAGGAGGTACGGGCTCGTCTCCTCGGCGAGATGGTTCATGGCCATACTCTGCCCCGTGAGCGCCCTTCCAAGCGGCACCGTCACCTTTCTCTTCACCGACATCGAGGGCTCCACCGAGCTCTTACGCAAGGTCGGCGACGATTACGGCAATCTGCTCGGCGAGGAGCGGCGCATCCTGCGCGAGACGCTTGGAGCGGCGGGCGGGAGCGAGATCGATACTCAGGGTGACGCGTTTTTCTTTTCCTTCGCACGGGCGCGCGATGCGGTCGCCGGCGCAGTCGGTGCGCAACGCGCCCTCGCAGACCACGAATGGCCGGACGACGCCCAGGTCAAGGTACGGATGGGGCTTCACACCGGAGAGCCGGCCGTCGGCGAGCAAGGTTACGTGGGTCTCGATGTGGTACGCGCGGCGCGCATCTGCTCGGCCGGACACGGCGGCCAGATCCTCCTCTCCGAGACGACGCGTGCGCTGCTCGGCTCAGATCTTCCCGACGGCGTGACACTCCGGGACCTCGGCGGCCAGGAGCTCAAGGACATCGGTGAGGAGCGGATCTTTCACCTTGCCTTGGACGGACAGGAGGTCGCGTTCGCGCCCCTCAAGACCGAACGCCGACGGACGCACAGCAAGGCGGACGTCCTCGGTGAGGACTTCGAGCAGCGGATCGAAGAGTTCGTGAAACAGTCGATCTCGGGGTCTCTGCCGCACGGGGCATCGCCCGTGGGCCCGCCGCCTCCGCCCCCGCGCCCGTCGAAGTCCTTCTGGGCACGGCTTCGGGGACGCCGCGCAAAGCCGGATCGCCCTCCGACCTAACGCAGTCGCCAGCGGCGGAACGCCTCGGCCCCGATAGTGATGACGCCGGCGATGCCGAACGCAAGGAGCAGCGCATAGATGGGCTTGTCCTCGAAGGTGCGGCCGCCGAGGTAGCCGAGCAGGGCTCCGAACGTCGCCCAGCAGATCCCGGCGATGAAGACGAACGGCACGAAACGCGTCATCCACGCCAGGTGAACGAGGCCCGACGTGAACGTCGCGGCCGTGCGTCCGCCGGGCACGAAGCGGGCAACGATGAGGACGTAGCTCCCCCGCTCCGTGAGGAACTTCCTGGCCCATTGCAGACGGTCCTGAGCCTTCTCGCCGCTGAAGAAGCGCTTCACCGCCGGCTGGCCGGCATAGCGCCCGACCGCGTACGAGAGGTTGTCGCCGATGAACGCCCCGAGGGCCGCTATGGCGATCACCCACTCGAGGGACAATTGTCCGCGCCCGGCCTGAATGCCGCATACGATCACGGCGGTCTCGCTGGGGAACGCCGGAAACACGGCGTCCCCGACGCAGATCCCCAAGAGCAGCGGATACGTCCAGAGCGAACCCGTCAGCAGGTCGATCAGGCTGTTGAGGAATGCAAGCTCCAGCTAGCGCGCCTTTCGCAGCTCCACAGGGCATGTGTGCCGGCGGAAGGCCGCCACACCGTCGATACTACGGGTGGGTCAAGGCATGGTTCCGCTCGCCCATGACGATCCGCGGCTGATCACCCACTCAGGAGGATGTGGTGTCGCGCCGCGAGGTGCGACCTTCTCGACAGCGACTCTTTCTAGAAAGGGGACCAGATGAGCAAGCGGTTTGCGGGCACGATCAACATCGACGGCCGCGACTCGACTCCGGACTGGGAGCCGTACGTCCAGCCCGTTGCTCCCGAAGGGTCGCCCAACGTGCTCTACATCGTCCTCGATGACGTCGGCTTCTCGGCGATGGAGCCGTGGGGCGGCCTGATCGAGACGCCGAACATCAACAAGCTGGCCGACAACGGCCTCACGTATACGAACTGGCACACGACCGCGCTGTGCTCGCCGACCCGCTCGTCTCTTCTGACGGGCCGCAACCACACCACGAACGGCATGGCCTGCATCGCCGAGGCGACAGCCGGCTTTCCGAACGCGAACGGGCACATCCCGTTCGAGTGCGCCACGATCGCCGAGGTGCTCGGCGAGCGCGGCTGGAACACCTACATGCTCGGAAAGTGGCACCTGTGTCCATCCGACGAGATGAACATGGCCTCGACGAAGCGCAACTGGCCGATCGGCCGCGGGTTCGAGCGCTTCTACGGCTTCCTCGGCGGCGAAACGAACCAGTGGTATCCAGACCTCGTCTACGACAACCACCCGACCGCGCAACCGGCCATGCCGGAGGACGGCTACCACCTCACGACCGATCTGACCGACAAGGCGATCGAGTTCGTCAAGGACGCGAAGATGATCGCGCCGGAGAAGCCGTTCTTCATGTACTTCTGCCCCGGAGCCTGCCACGCGCCGCACCATGCCCCGAAGGAGTGGATCGAGAAGTACAAGGGCCGCTTCGACATGGGCTACGAGGCCTATCGCGAGCAGGTCTTCGAGCGGCAGAAGCAGCTCGGGATCTTCCCCGAGAGCGCGGAGCTGTCGCCGCTCAACCCGTATGCGGAGGAGACGAGCGCCGAAGGGAAGCCGTGGCCGCCGCTCGACGTCGTGCGGCCATGGAATTCTCTGAACGAGGACGAGAAGCGGCTCTTCTGCCGGATGGCCGAGGTCTACGCCGGCTTTCTTTCCCACACCGATCACGAGATCGGGCGACTGCTCGACTTCCTCGAGCAGTCGGGGCATCTCGAGAACACCATCGTCGTGCTCGTTTCAGACAACGGGGCCAGCGGTGAAGGCGGCCCGAACGGCTCCGTCAACGAGAACAAGTTCTTCAACGGGATTCCAGACACGATCGAGGAAAACATGCAGTACCTCGATGAGCTCGGCTCGCCGTCGACTTATAACCACTACCCGGTCGGCTGGGCGTGGGCATTCAACACGCCCTTCAAGATGTGGAAGCGCTACAACTTCGAGGGCGGCGTCGCGGACCCTCTGATCATCTCCTGGCCGAAGGGGATCCGCGCGAAGGGCGAGCTGCGCAAGCAGTTCATGCACGCGACCGACGTCGTGCCGACGCTCTACGACGCAGTCGGCATCGAGTTGCCGGTCGAGGTCAAGGGTTATCAGCAGATCCCGCTCGAAGGAGTCAGCTTCCGCTCGACCTTCGAGGACGCAGACGCCGCGTCGCCCAAAGAGTCGGCGTTCTTCTCGATGCTCGGTTCGCGCGCCGTTTGGCACAAGGGTTGGAAAGCCGTGAGCGTTCACCCGACGATCGCCGGCTGGGGCCGGTTCGACCAGGACCGCTGGGAGCTCTACCACACTGACGAGGACCCGACCGAGATGCACGACCTCGCGGGCGAGAACCCGACGAAGCTGCAGGAGATGGTCAACCACTGGTTCCACCTGGCCGGCATGTACAACGGCCTTCCGCTCGAAGACCGCACCGCGCTCGAGATCGTCGCCGACCCGACGCGGCCGCAGGTCGTACGGCCCGGCGATCGCTACGTCTACTACCCGGATGCGGCCGAAGTCCCGGAGAGCGCCGCCGCCAACATCCGCAACCGCAGCTACTCGATTACCGCCGAGGTCGAGATCGACTCGCCCGACGCCTCCGGGGTGGTCTTCTCCCACGGCGCACGCTTCGGCGGCCACGCTCTCTATCTGAAGGACAACAAGCTGAAGTACGCCTACAACTTCGTCGGTAGCACGCTGCAGACGGTCGAATCGAGCAAAGACGTACCGACCGGGCAGGTGATCCTCGGAGCCTCGTTCGTGCGCGAAGGAGACGACATGCCGACAACCGGCACGCTCTCCCTCTTCATCGACGACGAGAAGGTGGGCGAAGGCAAGATCACCACGCAGCCCGGCAACTTCTCGCTCGTCGGCGAGGGCCTGAACGTCGGCCGGGACCCGGCCTCACCGGTGACCGACGACTACCCCGGAGAGCGCCCGTTCGCGTTCACCGGCGGGACCATCACGGAAGTAATCGTCGATGTCTCCGGCGAGGAGTACGTCGATCTCGAGCTGGAAGCGCTCGCGATGATGAAGCGCGAATAATCGCGCGCGCTTACTTCACTTCCGTCGGAATGTTCTTGATCTTGCCGCTGATGATGTCAGCGCGGATCTGATTCACCTTTGCGACGTCGGCTTTCGGCACCTTCGAGCTGATCTTGCCGACGCCGACGCCGTTGTCTTTCAGACCGAACGTCAGGTTGCCGCCCTTGAAGTTGCCGTCGACGACGCGCTTGACCGCGATGAACACAGCCGTGTCGACTCGTTTCACCGCACTCGTCAGGATGTGCGGGCCGAGGAACGACTGGTCGGCATCGACGCCGATTCCCCAGACGCCCTTCTCCTTCGCCGCGTCGAGGGCGCCGAGGCCGCAGCCGCCCGCAACCTGGAACACGGCGCCGGAGCCTTGCTCGATCTGGTTCAGGGCGATCGTCTTGCACTTCGCCTGGTCGGTGAAGTCCTGCGAGTAGTCGTTCAGCAGCTTGATGCCCGGGTCGGCCGCCTTCGCGCCCGCCTGGTAGCCGGCGATGAACCGGTCGACCGGCGGCTGCTTCTGGCCGCCCACCGATGAAATGACGTCAGGCCCTGGGCGGCGCTTCTCTTCGAGCGCCGCGAGGTAACCGACGAGGTACCCGGTCTCCTGCTCGCGGAAGAGTAGGCCGAGCAGGTTCGGCGGCTTGTGCGGCTCCTCCGTCTGGTCGACGTCCACGATCGCGAAGTTCGACTTCGGGAAGTTGTGCGCCGCGGTGTCGATCGCCGTCGCCTCCGTGAAGCCGACACCAATCGTGAGGTCGTATCCCTGGCGGGCGAACGTGGACAGATTCGGAACGTACTCCTGCGTCGACTTCGCCTGGAAGACGCGCGTTTGAACTCCGAGCTCCCGCTGTGCACGCTGAAGGCCGATATACGAGAGATGGTTGAAGCCGCGGTCGTTCAGGCCGCCGACGTCCGTGACGAGACCCACCTTCATGTTGCTGCCGGCCTTGCCCTCGGTCGTCGTGTTGGACGACTCTGAGCTGCTGCTGCCGCCTCCGCCACAGCCGGCCGCGACGAGCAGGACGATGACACTGAGCGGTACGAGCGATCTCTTCATCCCTGGCCTTTCCGCTAAGGTTTCCGACTATGGGGCGAAAACTATCGAGGGAGACTAGCAGCGGGCACCCTACTCCCGCCCACGTCACCCTCGCGGTTGTGCTGCAGGTGCGCGCGAGGAGCCTGCAGGTCCTGCTCTGGCAGCGTGGAAAGGAGCCGGACAAAGATCATTGGGCTCTCCCCGGCGGTTACCTCGAGTCCGGCGAGACGCTCGAAGACTCCATTCGCCGCCACCTTGCCGAGAAGGTCGACGTCCGTGAGCTCTCGCACCTTGAGCAGCTCGAGACTCGGAGCGAGCCGGACCGCTTTCCGCAGGAGTGGCAGCTCGCCACTGCGTATCTCGGGCTCGTGCCCCGCGACCTCGATCCCGCAGTTCCGGACGACACGGCGTGGCACCCGGTCGACGCGCTGCCGCGGCTCGCGTTCGATCACGAGTCGATCGTCCTCGCCGGGCGGGAACGTCTACGCGCGAAGCTCTCCTACACCAACCTCGGATTCGCGCTCGCTCCCCCCGAGTTCGCAATCTCGGAGCTACGCGACGTCTATGCCGCCGCGCTCGGACACGACGTTTCCGCGACGAACCTCCAACGCGTTCTCCTCCGTCGCGAAGTCCTCGAGCCGACGGGCCGCCGCCGAGCCTCGGGGCCGACGGGGGGCCGCCCGGGCTCGCTCTTTCGCTTCAGCGCGCAGGAGCTCGAGATCACGGACCAGTTCGCGGTCTTGCGCCCGCCCGGACCTGTGCGTGTTCCCGCCGCGTAGTACCTCCGCATGGACCTCTCGGCCCACATCGCTCGTAGAGTGGGCGCGCGATGGCGGGCTCTCCCGGCGACGAGCGCGCCTGGATCCGGGGCGCGCAGCGCGGCTCTGAAGCCGACCTCGAGGCGCTGTTCCGGCACCACTGGCCTCGCGCGTACCGCGCCGCATATCTCGTGGTGCACGATGCCGGCGCGGCGGAGGACATCGCACAGGAGGCTTTCCTCGCGGCTGTGCGCGCGCTCGACAGCTTCGACCGCCGCCGTCCGTTCGGGCCATGGCTTCACCGGATCGTCATCAACCGAGCGATCGACTGGTCGCGCGCACGGGCACTTCGGCGCGAGGTCGGAGAGGGCGCCCTCTCGGTCAGCGCGGCGGCGCCGCGGCCCGACAACCCTCACTCGCACACGCTCGCCGCGGCCCTCGCGGAGCTCTCGCCCGAGCACCGCGCCGTGATCGTGCTGCGCCACCTCCTCGAGTACACGCCGGGGGAGATCGCCGAGCTGCTCGGGCTTCCCCGCGGCACCGTCAACTCGCGCCTGCGCCGCGGCCTCGACGAACTTGCATCCCGCGTCGCCGAGGACGTCCGTTGAACTGGAACGACCCTGCACCGGGCGAAGCCGAGGCAGGCGATCGCACGTGGGAGGTCGTACGGGAGGCCTTCGCTGAGCGCCTGCCCTCGCAGCCCCGTCGCGATTGGCGGCCGGTCGCGGTGCTGGTCGCAGTGCTCGCGGTTCTTGCTGCAGCCTTGACTCCTGCGGGCCACGCCGTCTGGAGCTCGTTCCGCGACACGAGTGAGAACAGGGACAACCTGCTCTCGCTCCCCAGCCCCGGCCGGGTGCTCGTCAACGCACAGGCCGGCAGCTGGGTCGTCCAGCGAGACGGCTCGAAGCGCTTCCTCAGCGGCTACTCGGACTCGGCGTGGTCGCCGCACGGGTTGTATCTCGCCGCCGCGCGCGGAAATCAGCTGCTCGCCCTCGAGCCGAACGGCAAGGTCCACTGGAAGCTGGCGCGCCGCCGTCTCGTGGGAGGCCCAACCTGGTCCTTCGACGGCTTTCGCATCGCGTACCTCAGCGGCCGCGCGCTTCGTGTCGTCAACGGTGACGGCACGGGCGACCGTCTTCTCACACCAAACGCCGTGGGCTCGGGCCTGCCGGCGCTCGCATGGCGACCGGAGACGCATCAGCTCGTCTTCACGAACGGCCGTCGTCAGCTCGTGCTCGTCGATGTCGATCGCAACAGGATCCTCTGGCGTCGCCCGTCGAGCCAGACGGAGAAGCTGCTCTGGTCGGACGACGGCTCTCGGCTTCTCGTCGCCGACGGCTCGCCGCGGGTCCTCGCTCCAGATGGGCGGACGATCGCGACCCTCGGCCGCGAGTCGGTGTTGCCGGCGGCGTTTGTCCCGGGGAGCGGTGCATTGACGCTGGTTTCCGTCAAGAACCGGCGTAGCTCCGTCATCGTCTACTCCGGCCCTCGGTACGAGCACCGGCGGACGATTTTCTCCGGGTCAGGCATCTTCGGAGGCATCGCATGGTCCCCGGACAGGCGCTGGCTCCTCGTCGACTGGCGAACCGCGGATCAATGGCTCTTCATCCGGTCGAGCGCCGTCAAGCGCATCGCCGTGCGGAACATCGGCAACGTGTTCGACTCGGGCCCGGAGCACTATGCCGTTCTCGCGGGCTGGTGCTGCAGGTAGCAGCCTGCTACCGTCCAACCGTTCCCGGCGACAAAGGAGGTCGAACACATGACGATTGCACCCGCCTCCTTCCGAGCAGCCACGCGGCTCCTCGGCTAGTCGCCGAGCAAAGCTAGCGCGACGAGTCTCGTGAGCTGATCCACCCGAAGGGGTGGTGCTCCGTCGTTGCCTCATTCAAAAAGGAGACTCGCTTTGCCTGCTTTGGAAGAGCTCGGCTGGGACGCCGACTGGGCGTCCAGGTTCGAGCAACTGGAAGACGACAATCTGCTCCCCGCGCGCGTTGCAGCGCACCACCGCGGCTCTTACGTCGTGTGGTCCGCGAACGGCGAGCTGCGTGCGCGCGCGGCCGGGCGGCTGTACTACGCACACGACGTCGGCGCGCCGCTGCCCGCCGTCGGCGACTGGGTGGCGATCGCACGGAACGGCGGCGGGCCCGCGACGGTCGCGGCAATCCTCGCCCGGCGGAGCGCGTTCGTGCGGAAGCACGCCGGAAGGGATTCGACGGAGCAGGTCCTGGCCGCGAACGTCGATGTCGCGTTGCTGCTCGCCGGGCTCGACGACGACTTCAGCCTTCGCCGGCTCGAGCGCTACGTCGCGACGGCTTGGGAGAGCGGCGCAGAGCCGATCGTCGTGCTCACGAAGACGGACCTCTGCGACGACGTCGCCGCGGCCGTGCTGTCCGTCGAAAGCGTTGCGATCGGCGTCGCCGTGTATCCGGTGTCGAATGTGACGGCCGAAGGGTTGGACGCGCTCGCCACACGCCTCGAGCCCGGACGGACGGCCGTCCTGCTCGGATCGTCGGGGGTCGGCAAGTCAAGCCTGCTGAACAGCCTTGCGGGCTCCGAGCTAATGGCGACTCGAGCCCTCGCCGCCGACGGAACGGGCCGGCACACGACCACGCACAGAGAGCTGGTGCAGCTCCCGGGCGGTGCGCTCGTGATCGATACGCCGGGCCTGCGCGAGCTGCAGTTCTGGGAAGGGGACCTCAACGCGGCATTCGAGGACATCGAGGCGCTTGCGGGCGAGTGCCGCTTCCGTGACTGCGCCCACCTCCACGAGCCCGGCTGCGCGGTGCACGCCGCGATCGACGACGGCCGCCTCGAGGTCGACCGCCTGCGCTCGTGGCGCAAGCTGCAGCGCGAGCTGGAGGCGATCGCGGCGCGAAGCGACCGGCGACTCCGCCTCGCGCGGAAGAAACGTTGGAAGGAGATCTCGCAGGTCGCGCGACAGAAATCGCGCCCTTAGCGGGCGGTCTCAGCCGAGCGCCGCGGCGAGGGTCTCCCCCGACAGCTCGTCCTTCCGCAGAAAGGCGCGCGCGTCGTCCGGGCCGACGAGGGCGCGGTAGTCCTCGCGGCTCGAGATGAGGATCACCTCGGGCCGCGGGTCGAGCCCGTGCAGCCGACGCGCGACCTCGAAGCCGTCGAAGTCCGGCAGCTGCACGTCGAGCAGCACGATCTCCGGCCGGAGCTCCTCGACGGCGCGCAAGGCGCCCGCGCCGTCCTCCGCCTCGCCGACGACCTCGAAGCCCTCGGCCTCCAGCAGGCTGCGCGCACTGTCCCGAAAGGGCGCAAAGTCGTCCACGATCAAGATCGTCCTCGCCACCTGGCAGCGCCCGGAGCTTATGCGCTCAGGACGGTTCGTCGGCGCCTGCTCAGCGCGCGCCGAGCCGTTCGCCGGAGGCCGGATCGAAGAGGTGCGCCTCGTCCGTTCGCGGCAGGAGCGCAACACGCTCGCCTTGCTCCGGGGCCTTCCGCGCGTCGGTTCGCGCGACGAGCCGAGTGCTCGCACCACCGAGCTCGGCGGTGCAGAAGACATACGCGTCGGCGCCGATGTCCTCGATCACGTCCACCCTGGCCGGGATTCCTTCGCCCGCGACGTCGAGCGATTCCGGGCGGACCCCGACGACGAGGCTCGTGCGACCGTTGACGGCCGAGCCCTGCGGAACGGGCACGTCGACGCCCCCGAACGACGCCGCGCCGTTCTGCACCGGCACGGTGCAGAGATTCATCGCGGGCGAGCCGATGAAGCCGGCGACGAAGACGTTCGCCGGGCGCTCGTAGAGCTCGCGCGGCGGACCGCACTGCTGCAAGTGGCCCTGATGCAGCACCGCGACCTTGTGCCCGAGCGTCATCGCCTCCGCTTGGTCGTGCGTGACGTAGACGGTCGTGATCCCGAGATCGGACTGGAGGGCGGCGATGTCGGCGCGCATCTGCACACGCAGCTTCGCGTCGAGGTTCGAGAGCGGCTCGTCCATGAGGAAGACGCTCGGCGTCCGGATGATCGCCCGTCCCATGGCGACGCGCTGGCGCTGGCCGCCGGACAGCTGCGCGGGCTTTCGCTCGAGGAACTCCGTGAGGCCGAGCATCTTGGCGACCTCCTTGACGCGAAGCTCTCGCTCGCGCTTCTTCACGCCTGCGATCCGCAACGGGAAGCCGATGTTCGCCGCGACGGTGAGGTATGGATACAGCGCGTAGTTCTGGAACACCATCGAGACGTCGCGCTGCTTCGGCGGTATGTCGCTGACGTCGCGCTCGCCGATGAAGACGGCGCCTGCGTCGATCTCCTCGAGGCCCGCCAGCATCCTCAAGGCGGTCGTCTTGCCGGATCCCGACGGACCGACCAGGACCATGAACTCGCCGTCCGCGATCTCCAGGTCGAGCGCGTCGACGGCAGGTTGGTCGTTGCCCGGATACACGCGAGTTGCCTGGACGAATCGAACGTCAGCCAACGCTGGCCACCCCTTCCAGCTGCGAAAACGCGGCCGCGAGCTCGCGGCGGAGGCGTGACTGGGCATCGGCCGCAGCGTCGAGCTCGTCGAGCCCGAGCAGCGCCGCGCCGACGATCGCCGGCGCGGCCGTCGGCCGCACGACGGCTGCGGGCGCCGTCTCGCGCAGCCCCTCGACGATTGCGGCGAGGAGATTGCCGTCCGGGTCCTGGAGGACGCCACCGCCGAGCAGGACCTCGACCGGCTCGTCGGTCAGGCCGAGTCGCGTCAAAGCCACGCGCGCGAGCGCAACCACCTCGGACGCAAGCTGCCGCACGATGTCCGCGGCAACCGCGTCGTCGGCCGCCTCCTCGATGACGAGCGGCGCGAGCTCGACGACACGCCGCAGCTCGAGCTTGCCCGTATGGATCGCCTCCGCGAGCTCGCTCGGCGTTCCGACCCCGAAGTAGGCGGGCACTGCGCGCTCCAGGCTCGTACGCGGCCCGCGGCCGTCCTCGCTCCTCGCCGCAGCCGAGACCGCGGCGAGCCCGAGGTCGTAACCACCGCCCCAGTCGCCCGTGATCGCCCCGAGGGCAGGGAACCGTGCGTGACGGCCGTCGGGTGCGATCCCAACGCAGTTGATCCCCGCGCCGCACGTGACGGCTACGCCCCACCCGCGTTCGGTGCCCGCGCGCAGGACGGCGAACGTGTCGTTGTCGACGGTGAAATGACCCGCCCAGCCGCGCTTCTCGAGCGCACCGCGCATCGCCGTCTCCTCGGCAGGAAAGTCGATGCCTGCCATCAGCAGCGCCCCGACCTCCGCGACGCGCCGGCCGCGACCGTCGACTCCGGCCTGCTGCCTCGCCTCGGAGAGGAGGCCGGACAGCACCCTCAGCGAGCCGTCGACCCCCAGGTGCTGGGGAGAGCTGGGTCGGCCTCGCACGAGGGCGAGCACGCTGCCGTCAGGGGCGACGAGCGCGAGGTCGGTCTTCGAGTTCCCGCCGTCGACCGCAAGCACGCTCGCTCGGGTCATCGCCCCACGTCCACGTGGAACTGCGGAAGGTGAGCTGCGCCGGTCTCGAGCAAGCGCTCGGACAGCTCCTCGGAGAGCGGGTGCTGGCCGATGAGCGGATGCGCCAGCAGCGCCTTGCGCACGTCGACGGGGTCGCCGCTCAGTGCCGCGCGGGCGGCAATCCGCTCGTAGGCGGCGACGTGCTGCATCAGGCCGAGCAGCTCGGGCGCGACGGGAGGCTGCGGCAACGGCGTCGCGCCGCTCCGGCCGACGTTCGCCAGAAGCTCGACGACGTCGTCCTCCGCGAGCCCGCCGATGGTCCCGGCGTTGCGGACGTCGACGACGTGCGCCTCGCCCGCGTCGGTCGACAGCGCGCCGACGAGCCCGATCGCAGCTTCACTGTAGAACGCACCACCGCGCCGTTCCAGCAACGTCGGCTTCGTGACGAGACTCGGATCGCGGTACAGCTGAAGCAGCTCGCGCTCGATCTCGGCGACCGCCGCGGCGCGCGGAACGGCCTCGAGCTGCTCGGCGACGATCTGATCGTGCGCGTAGAAGTAGTGCAGGTAGTACGAGGGCACGACACCGAGCTCGTCGATCAGGCGCCGCGCGATGTCGACCTCAGCCGCGATCTCGTCCCCGTGCTCCGCGAGGAGGTCGGGCAGGACATCGCGGCCGTCGAGCCGGACGAACCTCACCCAGGACAGATGGTTCAGCCCGACCTGGTCGATCTGCACGCGCTCGGGGTGCACGCCGAGCCGGCGCGCGAACGATCGCTGAAAGCCGATCGCGACGTTGCAGAGCCCGACTGCGCGGTGACCGTGATCGAGCAGCGCGCGGGTGACGATCCCCACCGGGTTAGTGAAGTCGACGATCCAGGCATCCTCGGCCGCAAGCTCACGCACGCGCTCCGCGATCTCGAGCACGACCGGAACCGTGCGAAGCGCCTTGGCGAGGCCGCCTGCACCGGTCGTCTCCTGTCCGATGCACCCGCAGGCGAGCGGCACCGTCTCGTCGAGGAGACGGGCGTCCTGCCCGCCGACCCGGATCTGGATCAACACGAAGTCGGCTCCGTCGACCGCGTGGTCGAGGTCGTCGGTGACCTCCAGCACGCCGTCGAAGCCCTGCGCAGCCAGCATCCGCGCCGCCATCCCGCCGACGACCTCGCGGCGCTCCTCGTCGATGTCGTGCAGCACGAGCTCGCGGACGTCGATGCGCCCGCGCTCGCGTGAGAGGCCCGAGACCAGTTCCGGTGTGTACGTCGAGCCGCCGCCGATGACAGCGATCTTCATCCCTTGACCCCGGTCAAGGTGACTCCCTCTACGAACGCCTTCTGCGCCAGGAAGAAGACGATGATCACGGGCGCCATCACGAGCAGCGTCGCCGCCATCGTCTGGTTCCACTGCACCTGGTGCAACGACCGGAACTCCGAGAGGCCGATCTGCAGCACCCAGTGGCTGGGGTTCTCGCGCAAGTAGAGGAGCGGCAGGAAGAAGTCGTTGAACGTGTAGAGGAACGAGAACAGCGCGACCGCCGCGATCGCCGGCTTGGCAAGCCTCAGCACGACGGTGAGCAGAATGCGCAGCTCACCGCAGCCGTCGACGCGCGCAGCGTCCAGGTACTCCTCCGGAATAGTCAGGAAGAACTGTCGCAGGAGGAAGATCGAAAACGCGTCGCCGAACCAGTTCGGGATGATCAGCGGCGCAAGCCCGCCGACGAGGTGCAGCTTGGCCCACATCACGTAGAGCGGGACGACGGACACGACCGGCGGCAGCATCAGCGCGATCAACACCGTTCCGAAGGCGATGTTCCGCCCCCGCCAGCGGATGCGCGACAAGGCGTAGGCAACCGGGATGCTCGAGCAGAGCACGCCGAGCGTTGCCAGGCACGCGTAGGTCATCGTGTTGAGCGTCCAGCGCCAGATCGGCGCCTGATGGAAGACGTCGACATAGTTCTGCCAGCGGAACGGGCTCGGCCAGAGGTGCGAAGAGAGCGCCTGGCTGTTCGTCATCAGCGAGGTCAGCACGATGAAGATGAACGGTGCAAGGAAGATGACCGCGGCGACGATCAGCAGCGAGTGGTTGGCGACCGCGAGCAGGAAGCGTTTGCGCCGTATTGCCCACGGCGGCTTGCGCCTTACCAGGGTTCCTGCAGCAACCGGAACGCTCGCGGAGCTCAACGGACGGCTCCCGCGTAGTGGACCCATCGCCGCGAGTTGCGAATGATCAGGACGGTGATCGTGAACGCGACGGCGAGCAGCAGCACAGACAGGGCCGACGCATAGCCCATGTTGAAAAACTTGAAGCCGTGCTGGTAGAGCAGAACCGGATAGAAGAGCGTCGAGCCTTCGGGGTAGCCGAGGTTGTTGACCGTCTGGTCACCCGCCTGCGATGCCTGCCCCGCCGCGATGTTGGCGGCGACATACGCCTGCGTGAAGTACTGCAACGCCGCGATCACGCCGATCACGACCGAGAAGAGGATGACCGGGCTGATCGTCGGCAGCGTCACCCAGCGCATTCGCTGGAACGCGCCCGCACCGTCGAGCTCGGCCGATTCGTAGAGCTGCTGCGGCGCGTCCAGGATCGCCGCCAGGAAGATGATCATGATGTTCCCGACGCCCCAGATGCCGAGCAGCGTCAGCGACGGCTTCGACCATCCGGGCGACTGGAACCAGAGCGGCCCGTCGATGCCCAGGTGCCCGAGGATGACGTTCACGGGACCGGTCGCGGGATTCAGCAGATAGACGAACGCCATCGTGGCCGCCACCGGCGGCGCAAGGGCAGGCAGGTAGAAGATCGTGCGGAAGAACCCGACGCCCCGCCTGGCGCGCGCGAGCATCATTGCGACGCCGAACGCAAACAGAACCTGCAGCGGCACCATGATCAGGATCAGCCACAGCGTGTTCCTGACCGCCGGGCCGACCTGTGGATCCTGCGTGAACAGATAGCGGTAATTCGCGGTACCGATCCACTTCGGCGGTGACAGCAGGTCGTAGTGCGTAAACGACAGGTACACGCTCATGACGAGCGGGTAGCCGAAGAAGATGGAGAAGCCGACCAGCCACGGCGACATCAGCAGCAGGACGAGGCGGCGGCGACGCCAGGCCGCCTTCCGCCTCGCCCGCCGCCGTTCCACTGCAAACGGAACGGCGGCTGGTACTGCTGTGTCTGTCACGGCACTCCGCCGGCCTGTGCCTGCTTCAGTTGTGCGTCGATCTGCTTGTCGAGCTTTTTCAGCCCGCTCTGAAGGGAGCCGGCGTGACCGGCCTGCCATTTGACCGCGAAGGCCTGGATCAGCGTGCCGTACGCGTTCCCCGCCGCCGTGATCGGCGTCGTCTTCGAGTTCGGGTTCGCGAAGACCTTGAGGAACGTCTTGAAGTGAGCGTCAGGCTTGATCTCCCGCGAGGTCAGGGACGCCTTCGTCGTCGGCACGTTCCGGATCCCGTTGGAGAAGAGCGCCAGAGGATGAGCGTTCGTGGTCAGGTACTTGAGCAGCTTCCACGCCTGGTCCTTGTGCTTCACACCCTTCGGGATGCCGATGATCGTGCCGTTGACGTAGCCGCCTCCGTAGAGATTCGCTTTGCCGTCGTCGACCGGAGCCGGAGCGGTCGCGTAGCTCAGCTCCGGGTGCTCGGCCTGGATGAACGCGACCCGCCACTCGCCGTCGATCATCATCGCGAGCTTCCCGATCTCGAAGGCATGTGACGCCGAGAACTCGTCGGCCGCACCGGCATTGAACTTCTGCAGGTTCTTGTAGCCGTACCAGTCAACGAGGTTCTTCTGCCACTTGAGGAGGCGGGTCCAGGCCGGATCGCGAGAGAGCATGGACTTCCCGCTGCCGTCCACGTACTTCGCTCCGAAAAGCGGCGCGTACGCGCTCAGATCGGGCGCGTTCCCGGCGTAGAAGCCGAGGAACGGGTTGTAACCGGCGACCGTGATCTTCCCGTTCGCGCTCCTCTTCGTCAGCTTCTTTGCATAGCTGGTGAGTTGCGACATCGTCTTCGGCGGGCCCTTCAGGCCGGCCGCCTTGAACATCTTCTTGTTGTAGTAGAGGCCGTAGACGTCTGCCAGGAACGGAAGCGCACAGCGCTTGCCGTTGTACTGCGTGTAGTACTGGGTCGTCTTCGGGAACATGTTGACGTCGATCTTGTCCTTCTGGAGCAAGGGCTTGAGATCGATCCACGCGCCCGACTTGCAGTAGCTCCCGACGTTCGCGGACGTGAACGAGCTCACCACGTCCGGAACGTTGCCGCTCCGGATGGCCGCCGTGATCTTGTCGTCGTTGATCCCGCCGACGACCTTGACGTTCACATCGGCGTTCTTCTTGTCGTACTCAGCCACGATCTTCTTGAACTCCTTCAGCTCGCGGGCACTCCAGCCCACCCAGATCGTGATCGTCTCGGCCTTGGCCGCAGACGAGCCTGCTTTGGCCTGAGTCCTCGAGGTTGCCACGATCGCGGCCGCGCCGAGCACGAGCGCCACGAGCAACCCAATCCCCACGCGTTTCATACCCAGCCTCCCTTGGGGCGATTGTCTCGGCCCCGGTCTGCTGTCCAGTGCCGATGCCCGGTGCGTCGGCTATCTGGAATCTCGTAAAGGTTCCGAACCAGGACTCTACGAGACCTGCAGAAAAGAGTCAACCTTGACGAGAGCTGGCTGCCAGGAGTTAACTTTGTTGACCAATGCCGAGAATTCCGTCATCTGCCGGCCGGGCGACTCCCCCGCTCCTGAAGCATCTCAACGAGCGGACGATCCTCGAGACGATACGAGCTACGGCGCCCATCTCGCGCGCCGAGATCTCGCGCCGCGCCGGCATCTCGAAGCCCACTGTCTCGCTTGCGCTGCAGTCGCTGCTCGACGCAGGGCTCGTGCGTGAGGCGTCAGGCCGCCCCGGTGGGCCGAGCTACGGCGCGCTGTTCTTCGAGCCAGTGCCGGACGCGGCCTTCGTCCTCGGGCTCGACCTCGGCGCGCGGTTCGTCAGGGGCGCAGTCTGCGACCTCACGGGCTCGATCCGCGCACGGCAGGACGTCGAGCTCCGCGGCGCGGATGCAGACAGCGCTCTCCGCGAGATCATCGCCTTGCACGCATCCCTCGTCGACGGGCCGAAGCTTCCCGTCGATCGAATCGACGGGGTCGTCCTCGGGGTTCCGGGTGTCGTCGACGCACGGGACGAAACGCTGCGCCTCACGACGCCGAACATTCCCGGGCTCGAGGGCCGAGCGTTCGCGCACGATCTCGGCGCCGCGCTCGGCACCATCGTCACGCCCGAGAACGACGTCAACCTCGCCGCGCTCGGCGAGCACTGGGCAGGTGTCGCGCGCGGAGTCGACGACTTCGCGTTTCTCTCCGTCGGCACCGGAATGGGCATGGGCCTCGTGCTCGGCGGCGAGCTGCACCGCGGCACGCACGGGGCGGCGGGTGAGGTCGACTGGGCGCTGTCGGGCGCCGGCGACGATCTCGACCCGTCCGCGGACGGGGTCGCCGCACTCGCGGCGCGCATCGCGGCGGCCGACGGAAAGGGGCTACGTCCTCCTTACGACGCGAGGGACATCTTCGCCGCGGCACGAAGCGGCGACGCAGTCGCGCGCGACATCGTCGACGAGGTTGCGCGACGCATCGCGGCGCACATCGCGCCGATCGCCGC
>JBKPMS010000186.1:0-22989 GCA_046732275.1 Actinomycetota bacterium
TCTTCGTCATCTTCATCATCAACTTCCCCGCCGGCCTGCTCGTCTACTGGATCACGACGAACACGTGGACGATCGTCCAGCAGTACATCGTCCGCCGAACCGTGGGGCCGATACGACCACCGGTGCAGGCCGACGGCTCCCCGGCGCCATCGCCGTTCGCCCAGCTGCGCGAGGCGTTGAGCGGCGCCTCGGGCGGCGGCGGAGGCTCGGGCGGCGGAGGCGGCTCGAGCGGGAATACGTCGAAGGGCAACGGCGCCGGCTCCAAGGAGAAGGTGGCGGCCGGTGCCAAGCCGAAGGGCGGCGGCGGCTCGTCGGCGTCGGCCAAGCCCAAGCCGAAGCGCGGCGGCCCGCCGCCGGCCTCCCCGCGCAAGAAGAAGAAGCGGTCCGGGCGTCGCCGGTAGGTGGGCGCCTCCGCTACGCGGCCGGTAGCGATTCCCGCCGCGGCTCGCTGCGTCCTTGGTCGCTCGCGTGCCGCGCACGCCACGCTCCCTGGATCCTTGCGAGCCACACCGGGCTATGGCTACCGGACCTGCCCTCGCGCTACGGCCAGATCGCGTTGGTCCACGCGCGCCGACCGGCGCCGTCGATCGCGGTGACGCGGCAGTACGAGCCCTTGAACGCGGAGAGGTCGAAGGTCGCGTGGTTGACCGGCCCGCCGTTCTCGTCCAGCACGGCGATGCCGTCCAGCCAGCGGTCGCCGGGCCCGCCGAGCGCGATCGCCTGGACGGCGCTCGTCGCGGCCTCGAGCCGATCGCCGTCGCGCTGCGGCCGCTCGAGCCGCGGCCCCCGCGTGGAGCAATAGGCGCCGGCGCGCACGCTCACCAGCAGCGCGGCGGGGTCGAGCTCCTCGGCCCAGACCTCGATCCAGCCCCCAAAGCGGTCGGCGGGAAAGGCGAAGTGGGCGTCGTCGCCGGCCGTGAGCCTGACGTGGCGACCGCGGTCCAGCAGTCCGTCGACCATGTACGCGCCGTCCGCGCGGTCGGGGCGGAGCCGAAGGTGCTGTGGTTGTAGATCTCACGGCGTCTACGGCGTCGATGGCGGGCAGGTGGCCGGTGGCTTGCACCGGCAGGTGGTTGAGGGCGGGATGGAGCAAGGTTGCCGCGCCAGAAGCGCCCGTCGCCGTTGCGCAGAAGATCGTGCGGCATGCCGAGCACACCTACCCCACCCGGCGCATGGCATGATCCGGCCGGCCATGGAGGAGGCTTCGGCAGAGACTCCGGAGATCCGCGTGCGCGAGCTGCTCGAGCGGGTGGTGGAGGCCCTCCGCCTCGACGCGCGCGTCGAGGTCTCCGACGACGGCGAGCTGATCACCGGGACGGTCGTGGGCGAGGACGTCGGGCTCGTGATCGGGCGCCACGGGCAGACGATCGACGCCCTGCAGCATCTCGCTTGGCGGATCGCCGTACGCGATACCGAGGACAGGCGCCGCGTGGTGATCGACGCCGGCGGCTATCGCGAGCGCCGCGCCGCCGCCCTCCAAGCCCAGGCCGACCAGGCGGCCGCCGACGCCCTCCGGTACCGCCGCCCGGTCGCGCTCGACGCGATGACGGCCTCGGACCGGAAGGTGGTCCACGAGTACCTGCGCGACCGCGGCGACGTCGAGACCTACTCGGAGGGCGACGAGCCCGACCGGCACCTGGTGGTTGCGCCGGTGAAGCCCTAGGTCGGGCTCGGTGGCCGCTGTTTCACCGTCAGGACACACGTGAAACAGGGCATCCGCACCGCCGTCCCGTCGCTGGGTGAGCGGACGCGGGGCCGGCCGGTCGAACAGCGGGTGAGCGTCCGCTTCCCGGCGGTCTACCACGTGCTGGCCGGGCTAATGCTGCGGCTTCCGCCGACGTCGGGCGCGCGGCGGCGAGCGCTTGCCCGGCAAGTCGCCCTGGCCTATGCGGCCTCGAACCGGCACGACTTCGCTGCGGTGCTCGTCGGGCTGGACTCCGAGTTTGAGTACCGCCCCAGCCGCGACCTGATGCCAATCGACGTCGAGCGCGTCTTCCACGGGCACGACGGCTACCTCGACCTCTGGCGCCATTGGCTGGAGGCGTTCGGGGACATCCGCTGGGATCCCGTGGAGATTGTCGACTTCGGCGACCGGTTCGTCGTCACGACCCAGCAGCGGGGCACCGGCTCGGGTAGCGGCGTCAGCGTCAGCGAGCCGGTGTATCAGGTGTTCACGTTGCGTGCGGGCCTCGTACTCCGCCAGGACGACTTCCTGGACAAGTCCGAGGCGCTCGAACTGGCAAGTGGCCGCGCGTCCGGTTGACAGCGCCACTCCGCGATTCCGTCCGCCGCGTGTTTCACCGTCGGGTAGAACGTGAAACAGGACAAGCTCACCGAGTTGGACCGGGGGATCCTCGTCGGCGTGCTCATCGGGGAGGGCAGCTTCGGCGGGGACGGGCGGCAGCCGCAGGTGACG
Organism: Actinomycetota bacterium; assembly: GCA_046732275.1. Taxonomy (GTDB): domain Bacteria; phylum Actinomycetota; class Thermoleophilia; order Gaiellales; family Gaiellaceae; genus 3-1-20CM-4-69-9. Next base: position 2,417 of record JBKPMS010000186.1, read on the forward strand.
CTGCGCATGCATACGCGCCATGAGGCGCTCTTCCGCTGGCTCGCCGCGCGGTTCCCGCGGACCAAGGTCTACGGGCCCTACCACCACGGCGGGCGCTCCTACTTCCAGTGGATGGCGCGCGGTCGGGCGCTCGTGGAGGACGTGCTGCCCGTCATCGAGGGTGCGATCACGTCAGAGGTCGACGCCCACGCCGCCGCGCGGCTCGCGGCGATGCGCGGGCGCTACGCCGAGTACATCGCGCGGGCGCGGCGGCCGCCGCCGTGACGACGGTTGCGGACCTGGTGGCCCGCTTCGGCCTGCCGGAGGACGCGGAACCGAAGCTCGAGGCCCTGCTCGGCGGCCTCGCGGATTCGGCGGCGCCCACCACCGTCCACGCACGCGAGAAGGCCATCGACGCCCATCTCGCGGATTCGCTCGTCGCGCTCGAGCTGCCCGCGGTGCGCCAGGCGGCGACGATCGCCGACCTCGGCGCGGGCGCCGGCTTCCCCGGCCTGGCGCTCGCCACGGCGCGGCCCGATGCCGCGGTCACCCTGATCGAGAGCAACCGCCGCAAGGCGTCCTTCGTCGCGGAGTTGGCGGCCAGCGCGCAGCTCGACAACGTGGAGGTCGCGGCGACACGGGCCGAGGAGGCCGCGGGAAAGCACGATGTCGTCACCGCCCGGGCACTGGCCGAGCTCCCGGTCGTGCTCGAGTACGCGGCGCCGCTGCTCCACCAGGGCGGCACGGTGGTGGCTTGGCAGGGCCGCCGGGACGCGAACGAGGAGCAGCGGGCCGAGGCGGCCGCCGCCGAGCTCGGCCTCGAGCGCGACGAACTTCGCTCAGTGCGCCCGTTTCCCGCTGCGCAGCACCGCCATCTGCACACCTATGTCAAGGTCGCGGCGACGCCCGACCGGTTCCCGCGCCGCCCCGGCATGGCGCGCAAGCGACCGCTCGGCGCCGACCGGGACCGTCGCTAGCCTCCGGCAGTCAGGGGGTGGGGCGAAGCCAGACCCCGACTTAGGGCACCCGCCATGGGCACGATCTACGCCGTCGCCAACCAGAAGGGCGGGGTGGGCAAGACCACCACCGCCGTCAATCTCGCAGCCTGCGTGGCCGAGGCCGGCTACGAGACGCTGCTCGTCGACGTCGACCCCCAGGCCAATGCCACCGTAGGCCTCGGGCTGCCAAAGGACGCCTCGCCGAGCGTCTACGACGTTCTCGCGGGCAACGCCGCGCTCGCCGAGACACTGAAAAACGGTCGAATGGAGCGCCTGTCCGTCGCGCCCTCGACCCCGGATCTCGCGGGCGCCAACGCAGAGCTCCCGCGGCTGCCCGGGTCCGAGACGCGGTTGCGCGATGCTCTCGCCGACGTTCGGGACGCTTTCGCCTTCGGCTTCCTCGACTGCCCGCCGTCGCTCGGGCCGCTCACGGTCAACGCCCTGGTCGCCGCCGACCGGTTGATCGTGCCGGTCCAGACCGAGTACTTCGCCCTGGAGGGCCTGGCCGGGCTGCTCGACACCCTCAAGGTCATACAACGCGACCTCAACCCGAGGTTGACGGTTGCCGGATTGCTGCTCACTATGCACGACGGCCGGACACGCTTGGCCCAGGACGTCGAGCGCGAGGCACGCGAGCACTTCCCGGACCTCGTCTTCGACACCGTCGTGCCGCGCAACGTGCGCCTCGGCGAGGCTCCGTCCTTTGGACGGCCGATCATCCACCATGATCCGCACTGTTCGGGTGCGGACGCGTACTTCGAGCTCGCCAAAGAGGTGGCTGCACGTGGCTGAGAAACGATCGGACCCCCCTCGAGCCGTCTCGCTCTCGGGAGAAAGGATCGGCGATGGCTAAGGAGCGTGGGATGGGGCGTGGGCTTTCGGCGATCTTGTCGGTCGCCCCGCGCGAGGAGGCCGAGGAGCTGCGGTCGCTGCCGGTCGAGCTGATCGACCCCAACCCCAACCAGCCCCGTTCCGCGTTCGACGACGAGGCGCTCGTAGCCCTCGCCGAGTCGGTCAAGGCCAACGGCGTGCTGCAGCCGGTGCTCGTGCGGCCGTCAGTCGACGGCCGCTACGAGCTGATCGCCGGCGAGCGTCGGTGGCGGGCGGCCGACATCGCCGGCCTGGACGAGCTTCCCGCGGTCATCCGCCCACAGGGCGACGCCGCCTCGCTCGAATTGGCCCTGGTCGAGAACATGGCCCGGGAGGATCTCAACCCGATCGACGAGGCTCGCGCGTGCGCCGCGCTCATCGAGGAACTGGGGCTCACCCGCGAGGAGGTCGGCCGCCGCGTGGGCCGCTCCCGCGTGGCGGTGTCGAACCTCACGCGCCTGCTCGACCTCCCCGACGAGGCGATCGCGCTGATCGAGCGCGGCGATCTCAGCGAGGGCCACGGCCGCGCCCTGCTGCTGGCACTCGACCACGCTGACCGCCGAGACCTCGCGCGTGCCGCCGCCGCGCACGCATGGTCGGTCCGCGAGACCGAGGCCAGGGCCCGTGCGGGGGCCGAGAAGACCGGTAAGCCGCGCAGTCGCCGCGCCCGCCCGCGCGGCATCCACCCCGACCAGGCGGCCGCCGCGGCGGAGGCCGCCGACGCCCTCGGAGCGGCCCTCGGAGCGGACGTTCACCTGGCCGCGAAGGGCACCGGTTTCTCGGCCACGATCGAGCTCGGAAGCCTCGACGAGGCGCTCGCCCTGGCCGCCCGAATCACCCGCCGCCAGGCGGCCTGACCGGCGCTAGACTCAGCGCCGCAGCGGGCGATTAGCTCAGTCGGTTAGAGCGCTTCTCTGATAAGGAAGAGGTCCCTGGTTCGAGTCCAGGATCGCCCACCTCGACAAAGACCGCTCAGGCGGGGTTGCGACTGGCGATCTCCCGGGACCTGTCGGTCGTCGCCTTCCCGGTCTTCTACACCGACGTCGTGATGCTGGTTCCGTCGGTCCAGGCGGTCGGGATGACGCTCGGACAGGCCCAGCCCGCGTTCGCGAGCCTGCAACCTGTGCTCAGCATCGACGTCGCCACCGAGGCACGCGTCCAGCGCGGCTTGGCGCGGCTGCTGGCCGGCCGCACCTCACTGGTCATCGCCCGCCGGCTGAGCACCATCCTAGGCGCCGACCGCCTTGTGGTGCTCGAGGCCGGCCGCGTCGTCGAGCAGGGCTCACCCGCCGAGCTGCGCGCAGCCGGCGGCCACTACGCGCAGCTCGAGGCCGAGTCCGAGCGCCTGGCCTGACCAGCACGTTTGGATCAGGCAGTGCTCGGCTCGGGCAGCTGGCCGATCTGGGCCAGCAGGCTCATGACGTCGACGATCTCCCACTCCTCCTCGATCTTGCCGTCGCGACAGCGGCTGATCGTGAGGCCGGTGAACTCGACGTCGTGGCCGGTCACGTGCCGGCCGCGGATTGTGGTCCGGGTCGCGACGTAATCGCCCTCGGTGAACTGGTAGTCGACCGTGACGCTCAGATCGGGGATCTGCGAGCGGTAGCCCTGAACCATCTCGGCCAGACCGTCGGCGCCGCGGATGCCCTCTGGATGCAGGACGTAGCCCTCGGCGAGCAAGCCGGGGAGCGCGTCGAAGTTGCCGGCGGCCGCCTGCGAGAAGCACTCGCGGACCGCGGCCTTGTTCTGTTCGTGTGTGCTCATGCTGCAAGCTTCGCCGAGTCGGCGCGGCACAGCATCGGTGGAACTACCTAAGACCGCTACGGGTCTTCGGAGGTCCGGCGCACCGCGTAGGCGGCGGCCTCGGAACGGCTATGAAGGTCGAGCTTGGAGAGGATGCTCGCGACGTGGTGCTCGGCGGTGCGCGTGCTGATCACTAGCCGTTCCGCGATCTGGGCATTCGAGCAGCCTTCTGCGAGCAGGCCCAGCACCTCGTCCTCGCGCCGTGTGAGCGACGTTGCCCCACGCGGCCACGCGCGTGCGGCGGCTACACCGAGCCCGCGCAGCAAACCGGCCGCTGCGTCGGCGTCGGGCAGCGCACCGAGTCGCTCGAAGGTCGCGAGCGCGAGCTTGCCCTCGCGCACGGCTGCCGCTGGTGCAGACGCCGCAAGCGTGCGTGCCAGTTCGAGCTGAGCCCGCGCTGCGTCGAGAGGCAGCTCGAGTGGAGCGAACAGCTCGACCGCGCGCTTGAGCTGCCCCACCGCCCGCTCGTTGCCCTCTGCCGCCGCGACGCGCCCTTCGGCGAGTGCGGCGCACGCCTCGAGGCGCTCCAGTCTCGACGCGCGCGCGACGGTGGCCAACCGTTCGGCGGCCTCGTGCGCCGCAGCCACGTCCCCGATCGCGAGCCGGGTCACGATCAGCAGCTCCAGTGCCGGCGCACACGTCGGATCATCGAGCGCCGTCCCTTCGGCACACAGCTCTCCGAGTTCGGACGCAAGCACGGCGTCGCCGCGCGCGAGTGCGATCATCGCGGCCAAACGCCGGGCGGTGGGATGCCACTCGCCGCCCGCGAGCAGGCGCTCGGCCTCTTCCACGCGACCCTGGCGGACGCGAAGGTCGGCGAGGCGCAGGGCGGCGAACACCCGGTCACCGCGATACCCACGGTCGAAGCCCTCGATGGCGGCCAAGAGCTCGGCCTCGGCCTCGGCCCAGCGGCCAAGAGCGACGAGGAGCCCGCCGTAGTGAGTTCGGCAGGTCGGCCGCACGAAGTCGGTCCACACGACGTAGCGATCGAGCATCGACAGCCAGTCCGTCGCACGGCGCACGTCGAGTGCGGCCTCGCACGCGCTCAAGAGTCGGCAGTAGATCTCGCCGACGGCGAAGTGATCGCGGACGCGGCCGGCCGTGACGGCGGTCATCGCCTCGTCGAGCAGCCGCATGCCTGCCACGACCTGACCGCCGACGACGTGCACCTCGCCGAGGAGGGCGAGCGCCTCGATCTCGAGGTCCACATCGCCGAAGCGGCGAGCGACCGCCAGCGCCGACACCGCGAGCTGCTCGCGTTCTGCAGGGTCGCGCGAGAACGGTGCTTGCGTGAGCGTCAGCCAGCCGTGCGCGGCACTCTCCTCGGTGCCGTCGAGGACGCTCGCCGCACGTTCCTTCCAGCCGAAAGCCGCGCTGAAGTTTCCGTGATACGTGGCGTACATGAACGTCAGCCAGATCGCGCTGTCCGACGCGCGCTCGAGCTGGCCGGCCGCTTTGTACAAGTCGAACGCCCGCTCCCTGAGCTCGATCGCGCGCTTGTACTCGCGCTGGATCATCGCGACCTTGCTCAGCCCGGTGAGCGCGTCGGGGCTGTCGCCTTCATCAAGCACACGCTCGAGAGACGCTCGCGCCGTCTCCCAGTCCGCGGCGGCGATCGCACGCTCGCCCCCACGCAGCAGGTCTTCACGCGCCTGGACTCCCATCGTCGCCGATCATCTCATCCGCAAACAGCGGAGCGGGTCCTGGCCGCAGCCGGGCTGAGACGAAATGATCTTAGATGCGCCTCCTTTCCGTCCTCGCGCTCGCAGTCCTCGCCGTGGCCGTCGCCGCGGCGCCCGCCGCCGCCAAGCGCTCCGAGGTCAAGCTCCGCGGCACGGCCTACGAGTTCAACGCCAAGCCGGTGATAGCCGGCGCACGGGTCCGCGTCGCCGAGCTGCCGTCGGCGCGGGCCACCACCAAACGCGACGGCAGCTACGTCCTCACCGTTCCGTCCAGGGCCCGGGTGACGCCCTACATCGTCGCGCCCGGATACCACTCGATCTACCTCCAGACCTTCACGACGGGGCGCCGCGACCTGGCCCACGTCAACTTCCAGACGCCCACCGAAAACGTCTACCGCGCCCTGGTGGCGCTGCTCAACGTGCCGGTCGACGCGGCCGGCAACCTCGTGGCCTGCGCGATCGTCTCGACCTTCAACACCAAGGACATCCGCAACCTCGACTACAAGCAGTTCCGCGCGTTCGGCGCCCACGGCGTGGCCGGCGCGACCGCGTCGGCTTGGCCACCGCTCCCCCCGCCCACCTACTTCAACGCCCAGGTCATCCCCGACCCCGCGCAGATGGTCTCCTCCGACGACGGCGGCGTCGTCTGGACCGGCGTGCCCACCGGCGTCTACCGGATTACGGCCACGTCGCCGACCACGCGGTTCGCGAGCTTCGTCGCCACCTGCAAGCCCGGGCGGGTCGTCAACGCCAACCCGCCCTGGGGCCTGTACGAGCTCGGCTAGGAGGCGAGCTTCATGGGCGCAGGAGTCTGCGCACGTCGGCCGCCCGTAAGGACTCTGGTCTGCTCCCTAGCCGTCGTGGTCAGTGCGAGCGCTGCGCAACTGGACAGACGGGCCGCGCGGGCGCGTAGCCCTCAGCCTGGCAGGTCCTCAGGCCGCTTCTTGGCGAACTTGCCCTCGAGCATCCCCGTGGCTTGCCCCACCTCGATCAGGTAGCCATCGGGGTCCCGCATGTAGCAGCGCACCTCTGCGACCCGGTCGATCGGCTCCGTCAGGAACTCGGCGCCCTTGGCCTTCCAGTCGCGATAGCACGCTTCGATGTCGGCCACCCGCAGGTTGAGGAAGCTGGAGACCTCATTCGACCGCTCGTAGGGGACAACCGAGATGTCCGGCTTGTCCGGGGTTGGTCCGCCGCCGGGGTTCATGATGATCCAGCTGTTGGCGAGCTTGACGATGCAGGGGTTCTCTTCGATGACCACCTCGCCGCCGAGCACGTCCGCATAGAAGGTTCGGGATCGAGCGACGTCGCGCACGATCAGGAAGTGGGTCACCAGGATGCCCTCGGAGGGCGCCGGCACGTTCTCGAGGTCGATCTTCGGCGGTTGGCCGGTCACCTCTGGCTCCTCGCTTTTCATGCGATCGCTCGGACGCCGAGTCGGTCAGGACTGCAGGAAGGCCAGCAGGTCGGCGTTGATCGTCTCGGCCTGGGTGGTCGGCATGCCGTGCGGGAATCCCTTGTACGTCTTCAGCGTCCCGTTCCGTACGAGTTCGGCGGACAGCGGTCCAGAGTCGGCGTAGGGGACGATCTGGTCGTCGTCGCCGTGCATCACCAGGACCGGCACCGTGATCTGCTTGAGGTCCTCGGTGAAATCGGTCTGGGAGAAGGCCACGATGCCGTCGTAGTGGGCCTTCGCGCCGCCCATCATTCCCTGGCGCCACCAGTTCTCGATGATCGCTTCCGATGGTTCCACGCCGGGCCGGTTGTAGCCATAGAAGGGGCCCGACGGCAGCGCCCGGTAGAACTCGGATCGGTTGGCGGCCAGTTGGGCCTGGAGGTCGTCGAACACGCTCTTCGGCAGGCCGCCGGGGTTGGCATCGGTTTGCACCATGAGCGGCGGCACCGCACTGATCAAGACCGCTTTCGCCACACGGCTCTCACCGTGTCGGGCGATGTAGTGCACGACTTCGCCGCCACCGGTGGAGTGTCCGACGTGGACGGCGTCCTGGAGATCGAGATGGTCAGTCAGCGCAGCCAGGTCATCGGCGTAGTGGTCCATGTCGTGACCGTCGCTGGTCTGCGTGGAGCGTCCGTGCCCGCGGCGGTCATGGGCGACGACCCGGTAACCGTGCTGGAGGAAGAACAGCATGTGGGTGTCCCAGTCGTCGGCCGAAAGCGGCCAGCCATGGCTGAACACGACCGGTTGGCCCGACCCCCAGTCCTTGTAGAAGATGTCCGTGCCGTCGGTCGTCGTGATCGTGCCCATGCGCTGCCTCCGCTGGTCGGGGCGCGGACGCAGAAACGTCCGCGCTGGCAGCGTACGTCAGGCGTCTCGCTGGCGCGCAACCACGGCCTCGCCAAGGGCGAACGCAGCGAGCACGAGGGCCGCGACGATCAGCTCCACGATGCCCTGGGTATCCACGATGCCCTGAGTGGTGACCGCTAGGTCTGCCTTGCCGCGGATGATGAGCCAGAGGACGATGATCACCGCGGCCGCTCCGTTGGCGCCCGCGGCGGCGGTGGCCACCGTCCGACGCAGCTCCACGGTCGCCGCCGCGGCGCGCCACAGGAGATAGGCGAACGCGACCAGGAAGACGCCACCCAACTGAGCGAGCAGGGCAGGCAGCGCCTGGGGGAGCGCGAGCCATTCGGCAAGCCGTCCCAAGAGTCCGCGACGAGCAGCGCACCGAGCGCCAGCGTGACAACCGCGTGAACCCGTAGGACGTTGGCTGCGCGCCGCTGATTCATCCTGCGAGGCGCACTCTACGTCACCCCCGGCGCCTTGCCTTCCATGCCGCAGTGGCCGCGTTGGACTCGCCGCTGTCCCGACGCCCGCAACCTCCAGCGTCCAGGCGCATCGGCGGTGTGGCCGTGCTCGCGCCGGAGCAGTGAAGCACCGCTCGCCCAGCGGCTAAGGACGCTCTAACTCGGGTCAAAGGCTCGCCGATTAGGACTTCCTCCGTCACCCACCACGAAAGGAAGAAGAAAATGACCCAGATCCTCGACATCGTTCTTGCCGTCGCTCCGGTCGCGGGAGTGGCCTACGGCGCGGTTCGCTGGGGCCGCGAGCAGCGACCCGGATTTGCCGGTGACCGCCCGGAGCGAGACCGCGCGCGCTGGACGATCAGATAAGCGTCACGGGAGAGCGCGCGCGGCCCGGACCGATGACTTTCGCCCCGTCGGCCGGTCATGAGTGCAGTGCAGTGCGGCACGATCCAACAGAGGAGGACGCCATGACCAAGGGAACGCGCGAGCAGTGGCTGGTCGCGCGGCGTGCGCTGCTCGAGCGTGAGAAGGAGCTCACCCGCCGCAGCGACGAGCTCGCACGCGAGCGCCAAGCCCTGCCGTGGGTCGAGGTTGACGACCCCTATCGCTTCACAACGACCGAAGGACCAAAGACGCTTGCCGAGCTCTTCGACGGGCGCTCGCAGCTGCTCGTGTACCACTTGATGTTCGGTCCCGAGGACGCGGTGCCGTGCATCGGCTGCTCCTACACCGCGGACAATCTCGACGGCGCCGCGTTCCACCTCGCCGATCGGGACGTGACGTTCATCGCCGTCTCGCGCGCACCGCTCGAGAAGATCCAGGGCTACCGGCGCCGCAGCGGATGGAGGTTCCAGTGGGCGTCCGCCTTTGGCACCGACTTCAACCTCCATTTCTCCGCGTTCACCGAGGAGGAGCGACGCACCGGCAGGGGCTTCAACTTCGGCACGGCGCGCAACGCCGACATCGACCTCCGCGAAACCGAGCTACACGGGCTCAGCGCCTTCGCCCTGGAGGACGGGGTCGTCTACCACACCTACTCCACCTACGACCGAGGCACCGATGTCCTCAATGCGACGTGGCAGCTGCTCGACCGCGCGCCCCGTGGACGGGGCACCGAGTTCGACGGCTGGCCGCGCCGCCGCGCCGACCACGCCTGACTGATCGTGCCCTACCGGTGGAAGGCGGCGAGGCGCTCGGCCTCGTCGAGCAGCTCCCGCGTGACCGCACGCGGCAGCCTCTTGAACGGATCGAGCTCGATCCGGTCGTCCTCGTGCCGCCACGTGCCGGCGACGACCCCGTCCACGAGGAACGTGTTGTAGGACTGGGGCCGCTTCGAGCTGAAGATCCGCGGCCGGTCCTCCTCGCACAGGATCTGCGCCCGGCGGGCGTGGACGAGCAGCGTCGCGTCCCAGACCGGCAGGAAGCGCACGGGCGCCGCTGTGTCGGCGTCGGGCAGCGGCGCGCGCGGCAAGTCGAGCAGCTCGGCACCGTCCTCGGCCCGGAAGCGGCGGAACGTCATACGGTCCAGCACACCGCCGATGTCGCCCACCTGCAGGCCGGCGAAGCCGGCGATCTCCGCGCGCGTCGACGGCCCGAAGGCGGCCAGGTAGCGCCGGATCAGTAGCTCGATGCCGTCCTCGCGTACGAGATCCTCCGGCGGCGGGCCGATCCAATCCTCGGCGGCGGCGTAGACGTCGGCCCGGCGCCGCTCCCAGGTGCCCGACGGCGGCACGCGCGCGATCGGCAGGAAGGCATGGATGCCGCGCGCGAGCTCCTTGCCGAGCAGGTCCTCGACCTCGGACCGCCGCAGCGCCCCGACCTCGCCGAGGCGCTCGCGCAGCCGTCGCGCCGCCGCTTCCCATTCCTCGGGGTCGTAGGCGGGGTGCGTGCGCGCCCACGACCCCTTGCGGCCCTCACGCACGGCGACCTCCAGCGGCCAGTAGTCGCGCCTGGAGACCAGGTGGATCGTCGTGCGCATGAGCGTGGCCTGCACGACCGACCGCCGCTCGAGTGCCCGCGTGACCTGATCGCGCTCGAGGCCATCCAGCCGCGACCACAGCCCGATGTAGATCGCGGGCGCGTACTGGGCCTGGAGTCCGCCCATGCGCTCGAGCGTGCGCGGGATGGGCGTGCGGGCGCGCTCGAGGAGGAGCTGACGGTGCAGCAGCGCGCGGTTGAGCTCGCGCTGGGTCAGCGTGCGCACGAGCGCGCAAACTAGCCCGGAGCCAGGGCCCGCACGGTCTCCGCCGCCGGCCGCTCCACCGCCAGGGCGTGTGCCTGCCCGGCCCACAGGTTGAAGCCGTCGGCGTCGCCGCGCTCGCGGGCCGCTGCTCGCAGCGGCGCCGTGGCGTAATGGAGCTCCGGGTAGGCGACGGGCGCGTCGGGATGATCGGACATGAAGCGGTTGACGATCCCGCGCGCAAGGCGGCCCGTAAACGCCCGCGTGAGCCTGGTGGGCCGGTCGCCCCCGAGCGCCGCGCGATGGGCGGGGTGGGTGCCTGCCTCGGGCGCACGCAGGAACGCGGTGCCCGCTTGAACCGCCAGCGCACCGCCTGCGAGCGCCGCCGCGACGCCGGCCCCGTCGGCGATGCCGCCCGTGGCAACGACGGGAAGCGAGACGTCGGATGCCGCGAGCAGGCGTAGCAGCGCGAGCACGCTCAGGTCGGATGCCTCCGGCCCGTCCCTGAACGACGCCCGATGCCCGCCGGCCTCCACGCCCTGGGCGACGAGAACATCGGCGCCCGCGTCGCGCGCGAGCCGCGCCTCGGCAACCGACGTCACCGTCACCCACACCTCGGTGCCGCCGGCGCGCAGCCCCCCGACCACCTCGGCCGGCGGGCACCCGGACGTGAACGAGGCCACGGGCGCCCTGGCCTCCCGCAACAGCGCGAGCTTGGCGTCCCATCCGTCGTCGTCGTATCGCGGCTCGCCGGCGCCCGGGCCGAGCGTGGCGACATACGCCCGGACCGCGTCGAGGTTGCGAGCGGGCTCCCCGGGCACGAAGAGGTTGACCCCGAACGGTGCGCGCGTCCCCGCCCGCACCGCGTCGATCTCTTCGTCTAGCGCCTTTGCGGTGCGATAGCCGGCGGCGAGGAACCCGAGCCCGCCCGCCTCGCTGACAGCGACCGCGAGCTCGGGCGTGGAGGGCCCGCCGGCCATCGGGGCGAGCACGATCGGGTGGGCGAGGCGCGAGAGGACCACCGATGAGTGGTACGCGTACCCCCGGCCTGAGCGCTCTGGCCCTGGGCCTATACTGGCCCGACAGGCCAGGCGAGGGAGCTGCACGTTGCAGGAAATGGTGATCTACGGCGTCTCGTTCGACATGGTCGGCAAGCAGCCGATCGTGCTCCTCAAGACCGTGGACTCGAACAAGTTCCTGCCCATCTGGATCGGTCATCCCGAGGCCGCGGCGATCCTCATGAAGCTCCAGGGCGCCAGCACCCCGCGCCCGATGACCCACGACCTGCTCTCCGACATGCTCGGCGAACTCGACGCCACCTGCACCCGCGTGGCGGTCACCGAGCTGCGCGAGAACACCTTCTACGCGTCGATCACCCTGGCCATCAACGGGCGCGAGCTCGAGATCGATTCCCGCCCGTCCGACGCCCTCGCCCTCGCGGTGCGCGCCGGCGCGCCAATCTTCGCCGCCGAGGACGTCATCGAGGAGTCGGCGATCGAGTTCGAGCACGACGTCGAGGACACCGAGGAGGTCGTCGAGAAGTTCAAGGACTTCCTCGACAAGGTCTCGCCCGAGGACTTCCAGGCCGGCGAAGGGGAGGGCGAAGGGGAAGGGCCGGGCGAGGGCCCCGAAAGCCGCCCCGGCGAGCTCTAGGCCATTCTCGCCGCCCCTGGCGAGGCCCTCGGGGCTCGCCGTGCCCAGCACGGCTTCACCCCTGCGTCCCGACCCACGAACGCCGAGCTGTGGCCTGCTACTAGGCCGCCGCGCGCTGAAGCGCCCCGTCCACGATCCGCCCGATCAGCTCGTCGAAGCCGATGCCCGCCGCGTCGGCTGCCTGCGGCAGCAGCGACGTCTCGGTCAGGCCGGGGATCGAGTTGGCCTCGAGGACGTAGAGCCGGTCGGTTCCCGTCTCGAGCATGAGGTCGACCCGCCCGAAGCCGGAGAGCCCGAGCAGCTCGAACACGCGCAGGGCGACGGCCTGGGCGTCGGCGGCGATCGCGTCCGAGAGCACCGCCGGGCACACGAACTCGGTCTTGCCGATCTGGTAGCGGGCCTCGAAGTCGTAGAACTCCTCGTCCACCGGCACCGCCTCGACGATCGGCAGCACCTCGCCGTCGAGCACGGCGACCGCCAGGTCCCGGCCCTCGACGTGCCGCTCGAGCAGCACCTTGTCGTCGTAGGAGAACGCGGAGAGCAGCGCGGCCGGCACGTCCTCGGCCGTTCGGGCGAACTTGATGCCCAGCGCCGAGCCCTGCCCGGCCGGCTTGACCACGATCGGGAAGTCCAAGCGCTCCTCGATCGCCGGCAGCGCCGTCGCCGCGCCGAGCTCGCGGAACGCGGTCTGGGTGAACGAGTAGAAGTCGGGCGTGGCGATCCCGGCGTCGCGCATCGCGTGCTTGGCCAGCACCTTGTCCATCGACCGGATGCAGGCGGACACCCCCGAGCCGGTGTAGGGGACGCCGACGAGCTCGAGGAGCTCCTGCACGGTGCCGTCCTCGCCGTCGCGCCCGTGCATGGCGACGAAGGCGACGTCGGGCCGCTCGGCCCGTAGCCGCTCGACCAGGTCGGCATCGGCGTCGATCGAGATCACCTCGTGGCCGAGCCGCTCGAGCGCGTCCTCGACCCGCGCTCCCGACCGCAGGGAGACCTGGCGCTCGAGCGAGCGTCCGCCCTTAAGGACCGCTACTCGACTCACGCTCGTCGCGCCGACGGCGTGGCAGGTGCAGGACGTTGGAGAGCTCTTCGGGCGTCGGGCGTTGGGCGTCGGGTTGAGGCGCCGGCTCGGCGCCGGTCAGCGTGCCGTAGAGGCCGACCTGCTCGCGCACGACCTTGCCGATGCGCCGGATGCCCTCGCGGATGTCCTCCTCGCCCGACCCCGAGAAGTTCAACCGCATCGACGAGCCCCCGCGCCCGTCCACGTAGGCCGCACGCCCAGGCACGAACGCCACCTTCTCACCCAGCGCCCGGGCCAGCAGGTCGGTGGTGTCGATGTAGTCGGGCAGCGTCGCCCACAGGAACATCCCGCCCTGCGGGTAGGTCCACTCCGCCTCGCGCGGGAAGTGCTCGGCCAGGGCGTCGAGCATGGCGTCGCGGCGGCGGCGGTAGAGGTCGCGCAGCGACCCCACGTAGTCCATCCAGCGCCCGTCGGCGAAGTACTCGGCCACGAACAGCTGGGTCATCGAGGACGAGCAGAGGTCGACGCCCTGCTTGCCGAGGTTCATCTTGTCGAGGATCGGCGCCGGCGCCACCGCCCAACCAAGCCGGATCCCCGCCGACAGGATCTTCGAGAACGTGCCCAGGTAGACGACGAAGTTCCCGCCGTCGAGCGACTGCAGCGTCGGCGCCGGCTCGCCCTCGTAGCGCAGCAGCGAGTACGGGTTGTCCTCGAGCACGAGCAGCTCGCGCTCGTGGGCGATCGAGACCAGCCGGCGCCGGCGCTCGAGCGACATCGTCACCCCGGCCGGGTTCTGAAACGACGGCACCGTGTAGACGAACTTCGGGCGCCGCCCGTCGGCCTCGAGCCGGTCGAGCAGGGTCTCGAGCTCGTCGACGCGCATGCCGTCGGCGTCCATCGGGACCTGGACCACGTCGGCCTGGTAGGCCATGAACGACGGCACGGCGCCCGGGTACGTCGGCGCCTCGGCGACGACGACGTCGCCGGGGTCGATGAACGTCTTGCACATCAGGTCGATGACCTGCTGTCCGCCGGTGGTGACAAGGACGTTTTCCGGGTCGACGCGCATGTCCTCGGTTGCCATGACCTCGACGATGCAGTCCTTGACCACGGCCATGCCCTCGGTAGGCCCGTACTGGAGGGCGCGCGCAGTGGACTCGTCCGCCACCCGGCCCATCAGCGCGGCGTAGGACTCGGGCGGGAACGTCGAGGTGTCGGGCTGGCCGCCCGCGAGCGAGATCACGTCGGGACGCTCGGTGATGGCCATCATGTCCCGCATGACGGACGACTTCATGACGCGCGTGCGCGCCGCGAACAGGCCCGCGTAACGCTCCAGATCGCGGGAGGTCGACCGCTGCCTCTCGCCCATCCGATCCAGTTCGCCGCGCCCGCGGGGGTTCCTCGGGCCTTCGTCTACAGTCACGGCCCGCGAGAAGGTAGCGAAAGGAGGGTGGTCGGGCGGAGCACGACCTGACTGGACGTGCGCCTGTTCCTCGACATCACGCAGGGCATGGGCCTCGCGGGCGCGGCCGGCGTGCGGCCGTTCCTGCCGGCGCTCCTCAGCGGCGCCCTGGGGCGCGCCGACCTCGGCCTGGACTTCGAGCACACTCGCTACGCGTTCCTGGAGTCCAACTGGTTCCTGATCGCCGTGGTGGTGCTGCTGATCGTCACCGTGGTGATCGAACGCCGCTCGCCCGGCGCGGCCGAGTCCGGCACCCTCGGGGCAGCGCTGGGAGGGGTCGCGGTGGGGATCGGCACGCTGCTGTTCGCCGGCTCGCTCGCCGACCACGGCGAGACCTCGTGGGCGTGGCTGGCCCCCGGCATCGCCTGCGCGCTCATCGGCCAGGCCGCAGCGCGCTCGCTGTTCGGACGCGTGGCCCGGCGCCTGGATCGCGAGGCGCGGGCGGCGCTGCCGCTCTACGCCGACGGGGGCTCCCTGGCGACGGCGGCCCTGGCCATCCTGATCCCGCCGATCTCGATCCTGACCCTCGGCTTCTTCGGCTGGCTGTGGGTGGGCGGGCGCAAGCGCGCGGGCGAGAAGTACGCGGGCCTGCGCACGCTGTCGAAGTGAAGAAGCTCGTCCTCTGCGTCATCGACGGGGTCAAGCCCGCGATGCTCGAGCGGGCGATCGATGCCGGCCGTGCGCCGGTCATCGAGCGGCTGGTGGAGGGCGGCGTCTACGTCGACGACTGCGTCTCCGCCTTCCCCTCGATCACCCCGGTATGCGCCGCGACGATCGCCACCGGCGTCGGGCAGGACGCACATCTGATCCCGAACATGAACTGGTACCACCGCGGCGAGGCGCGCTACATCGAGTACGGGTCGTCGTTCGCGGCCAGCCGCACGTTCGGCATACACCGCTCCCTGCTGGACACGATCTACAACATGAATCTCGCGCACCTGTCGCCAGACGTGGAGACGGTGTTCGAGTCGCTCGACGACGCCGAGGTCCGCACCGCCGGGACGACGTTCCTGATCTACCGCGGCCGTCACCGCCACGAGATCGCGCGCGAGACGCCGATCACGGGGCTCGTGAACCGCACCCTGTTCCGCCATGGCGTATGGGGCCCGCGCGAGCTGTTTTACGCCGACATCTTCGCATCGCGCCGCACCGGATGCCGCAGCCAGCTCGGGCTGCCGGGGGTGCGCGACCAGCACACCGGCTGCGTCGGTGCCTACCTGGTCGAGCACGACCTGTTCGACTTCCTGCTGTTCTCGCTTCCCGACAACGACACCCACTCGCACAAGACTGGGCCGGCGGGTCAGGTCGAGTCGATTGCCGCCGCCGACAATGAGCTGCAGCGGCTCGCGGAGGCCGCGGGGGGCATCGAGGCCTTTCTCGAGGAGCATGCGATCATCGTCATGGGCGACCACTCCCAGGTGCAGGTCGAGGATCGGATAACGCTGGGGGAGGCATTCGCGGCGTGGAAGGTACGCCGTCCGGTGGGGGCCGAGGACGGGGCCGAGATCGCCGTTTGCCCGGCGCAGCGCTCGGCCAGCCTCTACGTCCTCGATCCCGAGCGCGCCGACGAGCTGCTGCCCGAGCTTGAGGGCACGGCGCTCGAGACGCCGGGCGTCGACCTCGTGCTGCGCGCCGACGACGGCGAGGCGGTCGTGGTCTCGGAGCGCGGCGAGCTGCGGTTCTCACCGGACGGCCCCTTGGAGGACGTGCGGGGCGGCCGGTGGTCGGTGGCGGGTGACCTCTCCGTGCTCGAGTTGCAATCCGCGCACGGCGGCGTGTGGAGCGACGAGTACCCGGACGCGCTCGCGCGGGCGTGGTCGGCGGTCACGTGCCCGACGTCGGGCGACCTCCTCCTGTCGGCCGCGCCGGGCTACGAGTTCACCGACTGGGGCGGCGTCGACCACGTCGGCGGCGGCTCGCACGGGTCGCTGCACCGGTCGGACTCGCTCGGCGTGCTGCTGTGGTGCGGCACGGGCCCGGACGGGCGCGAAGCGCGTCCGCAGTGGACGCTGCACGACGTCGCCCCGATGGTGCGCGACCACTTCGGGGTTTCGGGCGGAGACGACTAGTCACGTACGCCGACGCATCCGGCCTACCGCCGGATGGCCGGCGCGCTGTGGCTAAGCTGGCGCGATGCCCGAGCACGACGTCAGCACCGCCGAGCTCCGGCTGCCGTTCTCGACCCGCGTCCGCCTCGGCCTCCGTCACGGCCCGAACTGGCTCCAGCTCGTGCGCTTCGGACTCGTCGGGGCGAGCGGCTACGTCGTCAACCTCGCAGTCTATGCGGTGTGCGTGCACCCCCTCGCCATCGACTACCGCGTGGCGGCCACGCTGGCCTTCTTGGCCGCAGTGACCAACAACTTCTGGTGGAACCGGCACTGGACGTTCCGGGCGGGCCGCGGCCACGCCGGCTTCCAGGCGGCGCGGTTCCTCGTCGTCTCGCTCGCCGCCTTCGGGCTCGGGCTGCTGCTCCTCCAAGGGCTCGTCGTGATCGCCGGCCTGGCCAAGGTGCCGGCCCAGGCGATCGCCGTCCTGGTCGCGATGCCCGCCAACTTCCTGGGCAACCGGCTGTGGACTTTTCGGTGAGGCCCGTCCTGCCGTGATCGGGCGCGCGCTGCTGGTGGCCTTGGCCCTCGGCGCGCTCCTCGCGCCGGCCGCGGCGGCGCAGACTCCAGGCTCGCAGTCGACCACGCAGGCCGACCCGAACGCGCTGAGCTCGCCGGAGTCGCTGACCGTGCCGCCGGCCAATCACCGGCTGACCGGCAAGCAGGCGATCGCGATCGCGAACAACCAGCCCAAGGTGATCGACACCAAGCGCCACCACCGGGGCACCTATCCGCGCGCGTTCCTGAAGGGCACGGACCGCTGGCAGGTCTCCTACTACGACCCGCGCCAGAAGCAGAAGGAGGTCGCCCAGGTCATCATCGAGGACCGCAGCGCCGCCGCGACCGAGGTGTGGACCGGCTTCCAGGTGCCATGGACCATGGCCCGCGGCTACGCGGGCGCGTTCGGGCGCAAGATCAACGCGGTCTGGATCTGGCTACCGCTGTGCCTGCTCTTCTTCGTGCCGTTCGTGGACCGGCGCCGGCCGTTCCGGCTGCTGCACCTCGACCTGCTCGTCCTGCTCGGGTTCTCGGTCTCGCTTGCCTTTTTCGAGAACGCGAACATCGGCATGTCGGTGCCCCTCGCCTATCCGCTTCTGGCCTACGTGCTCGCGCGCATGCTCTGGGTCGCCTTCCGGCGCAAGCCGGGGCCGCCCGCCGAACCGATCCGGCTCCTCGTGCCCGCGACGTGGCTGGCGGTGGCCATCGTGTTCCTCATCGGGTTTCGGGTCGGCCTCAACGTGACCAACTCGAACGTGATCGACGTCGGCTACTCGGGCGTGATTGGCGCCGACCACCTGCTGGACGGCAAGGACCTCTACGGCGCCTTCCCCAAGGACAACGAGCACGGCGACACCTACGGGCCCGTCAACTACTACGCCTACGTGCCCAGCACGGTCGCGTGGCCGTGGAGCGGCCGCTGGGACGACCTGCCCGCCGCCCACGCGGCGGCAGTCCTGTTCGACCTCGGGACGATGCTGCTGCTGTGGCTGCTCGGCCGGCGGATCCGCGGCCCGACTCTTGGCATCGCGCTCGCCTACGGCTGGGCGGCCTACCCGTTCACGGCGTTCACGCTGGAGTCCAACGCCAACGACTCGCTCGTCGCCATGCTGGTAGTGCTGGCGCTGCTCGTCGTCCGATGGCCGGCGGCCCGGGGAGCGAGCACTGCGCTGGCCGGGCTGAGCAAGTTCGCGCCGCTCGGGCTGGCGCCGATGCTGGCGACCTACGACGCCGTACGCGAGCGCGTCACCCTGCGGCCGCGGGTGCTGGTGTCATTCGTGGCCGCGTTCGTGGTGACCGTCGCCGTCGTGATGCTGCCATTCCTCTTCGACGGCGGCCTGCACACGTTCTATGACCGCACGCTGGCCTATCAGGGCGACCGCGGCTCGCCGTTCTCGATCTGGGGCCTCTACGGGGGCCTGGGGATGCCGCAGGCGGCGGTCAAGATCGCAGCGCTGCTGCTCGCGCTGCTTCTGGCCTTCGTGCCACGCCGGCGCGACGTCGTCACCCTGGCCGCGCTCGGTGCGGCGGTTATCGTGGCGCTCGAGCTCGGCATCACCCACTGGTTCTACCTCTACATCCCGTGGTTCTTCCCGCTCGTGCTCGTCGCCCTGCTCGGCCGCTACGGAGAGCCGGTGACGCCGGGGCCGCCCGCGCCGGCGCCGGCACACGAGGAGCGCACACCCGTCCCGGCATGACGCGGCGGGCCCTGGTCGTCGCCACCGCCGCCTTCGCGGTCGTCGCGGTGCTGGCGACCACCGTCGGGCCGACGAGCGACGCGAGCATCACCGACGTCCCGATCTACCGCGACATCGCCGCGGCGCTCGACCACGGCGCCTGGCCGTATGAGCACGCGCTGACCGAGTACCCGCCGGTTGCCCTCGGGCCGATGTGGCTCGCGGCGCAGACCGGCGACTTCGACCTGATCTTCGGTCTGCTGATGCTTGCCGCCGGGGTGGTGATGTTCTGGGTCGCGGTGCGGCTGGCCGAGGCGGGAGGCGGCTCGGGCGCGGGCGCGGCGGGCGCGCTGATCCTCGCCCCGCTGGCGGTGGGAGCAATCGCGCGCACCCACTTCGACGCCTGGCCGGCGGCGATGACGATTGCGGCGCTGCTGGCCCTGGCGCGCGACCGGCCGCGACTCGGCCTCGGATTGCTCGGCCTCGGCGCCGTCACCAAGCTCTTCCCCGCGCTGCTGGTACCGATGACCCTGGTTTGGCTCGTCGCCCGCGGCGACCGACGCGCGGCGTGGCAGGGCGCGGCGGTCTTCGTGGCGGTCGTCGCGATCGTCGCGGTGCCCTTCGCGCCCCACGGCCTCGGCCGCGTCGTGTCCTTCCACCTCGACCGCCCGGTGCAGATCGAGTCCGCGCCCGCCACGGTGCTCTTCGCCCTCGGCCAGAGCACCGTGACGGGCACGCCCGGGCATCCCGACGCGTTCAAGTCGCAGGGATTGGTCGGAGGGACGGCGGACGCGGTGGCGGACGCGTTCGGGGTCCTCTCGGTGGTCGGCATCGCCCTGATGGCGCTCGCGGCGCGCCTGCGGACCGATGTTCGCGGGCTGGTGCTGTGCGCCTTCGCCACCCTGCTCGCGTTCGTCGTCTTCGGCAAGGTGCTCTCGCCACAATTCGTCCTCTGGCTTGTGCCGTTCGCGGCGATCGCATGGGCGTGGCGCGAGTGGGCGGCCGCCGTCGCCACGACGGTCGCGGTCGTCGCCACCCAGCTCGAGTTCCCGTCGCGCTACTGGGACCTGGTCGCAGGCGACACCGGGCCGGTCGTGCTCGTCGGCTTCCGCAACGCGCTCCTGCTCGTCGCGCTCACTTCACTCCTTGCGCGGGTCGCCTCACCGGCGCGATGGCGTCGGCCCGCCCAGGCTGCGACGCGGTGATGAGCACGCCCATGAGCCACGGGTCCTCGTCGGAGGTCTCGAACCGCACGGGCATCATCGTCGCCAGCGACGCGATCGCCTGCTCGCGCTTGACGCCGATGACGCCGCCGCGCGGCCCGGTCATCCCCACGTCGGTCACGTAGGCGGTGCCGCCGGGGAGCACGCGGTCGTCGGCGGTGGGAACGTGGGTGTGGGTGCCCACCACCGCGGTGACGCGGCCGTCGAGGTGCCAGCCCATCGCCACCTTCTCGCTCGTGACCTCGGCGTGCATGTCGACGAGCACGTGGTCGGAGCCCTCGCGCAGGGTGCGCACCGCCGCGTCGGCCTCGGCGAACGCGTTGCGCCCGGCGCGCAGGTGGACGTTGCCCGACAGGTTGAGCACGCCGAGGCGGGTGCCGTTGCGCTCGACCACGCAGGAGCCGTGGCCAGGCTGCGAGCGGAGGAAGTTCGCCGGCCGCACGATGTTCGGCTTCTCGTCGAGGTAGCCGTAGACGTCGCGGTGGCGGTAGGTGTGATTGCCGAGCGTGATCGCGTCGGCGCCGAGGGCGAAGATCTCGTCGGCGGTGCGCGGCGTGATGCCGAGACCGCCGGCGGCGTTCTCCCCGTTGACGACGACGAAGTCGAGCTCGAGCTCCTCGCGCAGCCCCGGGAGCAGCGCGGCGAGCGTCCGCCGGCC
>JBKPMS010000187.1:0-10652 GCA_046732275.1 Actinomycetota bacterium
AGTCGTCGGCAGCGTCAGATGTGTATAAGAGACAGCCCTACAGCTATGCGGTTACCGCGGTCGACAAGGCTGGCAACGAATCCGCGAAGTCCGGCAGCGTCTCGGCTACTCCGCAGGCGAACCAGCCGCCGACTGTGGCGCTCACCTCACCCGCGAACGGCGCGAGCTACACCGCTCCCGCGAAGATCGACCTGGCGGCGACGGCGAGCGACGCCGACGGCACGGTGTCGAGCGTCGCGTTCTACGACGGGTCGTCGCTGATCGCCACCGATACGACGCCGCTCTACACCTACAGATGGAACGTGACCGCCGCGGGCACACACACACTGACGGCGACGGCGACCGACAACAAGGGCGCGACGACGACGAGCTCGCCCGTCACGATCACCGTGAAAAAGAAGAGTAGGGCCACGGCCGCGCCTCAATGATTGACATTGGAGCGGGGCCCGCCCCGCCCGGCGGCGGCGACGTCGCCGCCGGGCGCGAGTCCCGGTCCTCGCGCCCGACGGCCGCATCCCCTCGACTACCAGTTCATCGACTCATGAAGGGCCTACCCCCCGGTCCAGGTGCCGCTGACCACGCCGTGCTGCCACTCGCCGAAGCACGACGGATCGGTCACGTAGGCAAGACCTTGTCGGCCGGCCGGGTGACCTCGATGATGGAAACCAGGGGCGCCATGGTCACGCCGCCATTCGCGCGGCGAACGCGCGCAGACAGCCGGGCCAGCCACCGTCGGAGGCGACGCTCTCCCGAATCTGTTCCCAGCCCTCGCCGTGATGGTGGAGCTTGCGGTGCTCGAGCTCGACCCGCGTGCGGTCCGGCGGCTCCTCGAGAAAGCGCACCTCGACCTCGCTCGTCCGCGCCGGGTCGGTCTCGATCTGCCATTGCGGACCGATGTCCCAGCTGAAGACGACGCGCGCGGGAGGCTCGAACGCCAGCACGCGCGCCCAGTGGCACTCGCTGCCGTCCTCGCCGCGGTCGTAGATGCGCCCACCGACGCGCGGCTCGAACACCCGCTCGGCGATCGGCACGGGCAGCAGGTTGTACTCGGGCGGGAACCATCTGCCGATCCCCTCCGTGAACACCGTGAACGCGCGGTCGATCGGAGCGTCGACCACGATCGACGATCGGACCGCCGTCCGGGCCGTCTTCGTGCTCATCATCCCTTTCTCCCTTCGTAAGTGGTCGCCTACGGTAAGTGTAGGCTAACAGACGCCTCGAATCATCTCGCCGCCGATCGCCTGAAACGCCCGCCTCCGGGTTTCGAGCCGGGACTTGTCACGCGGGGACCACCGGCGGTCCGGCGTCGCGCCAGGCCTGGAAGCCGCCCGCCACGTCGGTCGCGCGGGCAAAGCCGAGCGTCTGAAGCGTGGCCGCCGCGAGGCTGGATTGGTAGCCCTCGTTGCACATCAGGACGACGTGCCGGTCCAGCCCGCCCACCGACGGGTCCTGATGGCCAGAGGAGGGATCCAGCCGCCACTCGAGCACGTTGCGAGGGATGACAGCGCTCCGGCGACTGCGCCGTCGGCCTCCCGCTGGCACTCGGAGCGGATGTCGACGAGCAAGGCGCCGCGGTGCGCTGCGGCATGGGCATCCTCGGCGGCCAGTCGATCCAGCCGGGCGCGGGACTCGCGCAGCAGCTCGTCGATGCGTTCGGGACCCATGCCGCTGCGAGTACTCATACCGCACGCGGCTACGTGTCACGAGGCCCACGCCGCCGAACAACCCGTGGGCCGGCTGGCCTTCAGCGCCCCGGCCCACTGCCTGATCGGATGCGCGATCGGCGAGGTGCTCGGCATGGTGCTCCGCGTCGTCGCCTATCCGATCAACCGCTGGCTGATCGCGCGCTGCCGGGGGCACGCGGTCGTGCACGCCCACCATGCGGGCAGCGGAGCAGCCGGCAACGTTCACCCGGCGCCCCGACTAGCGGCGGTCAGCCGGGATTCCGCCGTGCGAGCGGACGCACGGCCGGACCCGCCAGCACTTCGCCGTCGACGTCGAACCGCGAGCCATGGCACGGGCAGTCCCAGCTGCGCTCGGCGTCGTTGAAGTGCAAGAGGCAGCCGAGGTGGGTGCACCGCAGCGAGACTGCGTGGACGGCGCCGCCGTGGTCGCGATAGACACCGATCTTCCCGAGCCCCGAGCGGACGACGCGCGCCTCGCCGACCGGCACCTCGTCGGCCGAGCCGGCCTCGGCGGGCGCGAGCCGGTCGCCGACCAGGTGGCGCGCCACCCACCATTGCGCCTTGGCCACCTCGGGCGCCGAGCGCACGGTCAGGCGGTTCGGGTCGAAGACGTCGGCATAGGGGTTGTCGCGGCCGGTCAGGCGATCGCACAGCACCTCAGCCGCGATGGTGGCCCCTGTCATCCCCCACTTCTGGAAGCCGCTCGCCACGAACAGGTGGGACGAGATCGGCGTGTAGTGACCGATGTAGGGCAGCTTGTCGGTCGGCATCCCGTCCTGGGTCGACCACCGGTAGGCGACGTCGACCACGTCGAAGTGCTCGCGCGCGAAGCGGTCGAGCTGCTCGAAGCGCTCAGGCTGGGCCTCGTCGGCGCCGGTCAGGTGCCCTTCGCCCCCCACCAGCAGCCATTGCTCGTCGCCTTCACGGTGCGGGCGCAGCGAGCGCGTCGGCGACCCCGCGCTGATCAGCATCCCCTCGGGCATCGGCCCGCGGACGCGCGCGGCGACAACGTAGGACCGCGCGGCCTCCATGCGCGCGAAGAACAGCCCGCGGTCGAGCAGCGGGTAGTTTGTCGCCACAACGACCTCGCGCGCGGTCATGGCGGTGCCGTCGAGGGTGCGCAGCCGGCATGGCGAGCCCTCGTGGACGCTGGCGACGCCGCTGTGTTCGAAGACGTGGGAGCCGCCGCCGTCGACGGCCGTCGCCAGCCCGTCCACGTAGCGGACGGGGTGGAACTGGGCCTGGTGATCGAGCCGCACGGCGAGCGGCACCGCAAACGGCAGCGGGGTCTCGCTCGTCGTCGTGACCGGCAGACCGGCGGCCAGCGCCGCCTCGGCCTCGCGCTGGACGGCATCCACCTGGCCCGGTTCCGCCGCATAGGTGTAGGCGGGCAGGCGCTCCCAGTCGCAGTCGATGCCTTCCTCGCGGACGATCCGCTCGACCCGGTCGACGGCGGTGAGGCTGGCGGACGCGTAGGCGGTCGCGCCCTCCTCGCCGTGCAGCTTGGCGATCTCCGAGTACTTGACCTCCTGCAACGCCGACACCTTCGCGGTCGTCAGGCCGGTCGCGCCACCCGCGACCGTGCGGCGCTCCAGCACGGCCACGCGCATGCCCGCGCGCTTGAGCAACAGCGCAGTGGTCATGCCCGCGATGCCGCCGCCGACGATCGCCACGTCGACCTCGAGCTCACGGTCGAGCGCCGGATAGCGCGTGGCCTCGGCGGTGTCGAGCCAGAGCGACTCGGTGGCGCGCAGCGTGTCTGTGCTCACGAGCGGTCGAAGTACCCACCGGCGCGAATTACGACACGGGCAGCGAGCCTGCCGCTCAGCTGCGCCGCCGCCGCATGACGAGCGCGGCGGAGCCGATCACCGGCGCTAGGCCCGCGACGACCCACCCGAACGGGAAGCCGCCCGCGGATTCCTGTGCTGCGCTGTCGGACGCGCCGGCGGGCTCGGCCGGCAGAATCGTCGCCGGCGGCCATTTCTTGACGGTCGGAGCCGAACCCCGTCACCCGGTAGACCCACCGCCCGCCGGAGGAGAACACCACGCGGGCCCGGAACGCGCCGTTGCCCAGCGGGCGTGCCCGGACGACGTGCCGTTCCCCGGTGCGGACCTTCTCGATCTCGACCGTGAGGGGGACGTTCCCGGGCATGGGAACCGGGCGCTCGGCGCGGATCGGCGTGAGGTCGACGACCCACGGCTGGCCGGCGCGCAAGCCGTCGGGCGGCGTGCTGAGCTCGACCCCGGACTTGGCCGCCGCAGCCGGGGCGGTCAGAAGGAGCAAGGCCAGGGCAAGGTGGAGCGCATGCCCTCTCTACAACTGGCGGCGCGATCGGGTTCCGGGTCAGCGCAGCGTTCGCGCGATCGCCAGAGCCCGCGCCTTGGAGACGTCGGCCTCCCGCCGCAGGAGCACGTCGCCGTGCCGCCACACGAGCGTGTTGCCGGCCAGGCGGAGGTTCTCCGCCCGGACCTGCCCGCGCGCGTCGACGAACGCGAACTCATGGGGCGAGCCCGCGATCCAGACGCCCGGGTCGGCGCCAACGCGCACGCGCGTGATGCTGGTCGCGGGCCCGAGCGACTTGTCGATCAGCGTCGTGTCCTGGCGGCCGCGCAGCTCGGTGATCAGGAGGCCGGCGCCGGTCCCGCGGGCGCGGGGCAGCCCGGGGCGCGGGCGGTAGGCGAAGGTGACGCGCCCGCCCGGCGGCGAGCTCGCGAGATACACCTCGTCCCGGGCGCCCGCCGGGACGAGCACGCGGAAGCTGACACGGGCGCGTGCGGCAGCGAGGGTCGTCCGCTGCCCGAGGCCGAGCCCGCCGCCGGCACGGCCGTCAGGAAGGTGCGGAAGCGTCGGGACGCGCTCGACGCGCACGCTGAGCCATTCGAGGACGGAGTGCCGGAGGTCGGGCGACGCCGCAACGGCAGCCGCGGCCAGGACGAGCAGGACCGCCAGCGCCAGGGTCAGGGTGCGGCGGGCCGGCACGCGGCGCCGACGGCCCGGCTCGGCCGCCACGCGCGCCCGCACAACCGGAGCCAGCGCCGGAGTGGGCGGGTAGGCGAACTCGCCGGCCAGGGCGTCAAGCTCGCGCTCGAGCCGCTCGACGCTCACGGGGCCTCCTCCCCCAGCTCCGTCTGCAGGCGGCCGAGCGCCCGCGACAGCCGCGACTTGACCGTCCCCAGGCGCCAGCCGAGCACGGCGGCGGTCTCGCGCTCGGACAGCTCGAGGAAGAATCGGCACGCGATCACGAGCTGGTCGTCTGGGCGCAGCCCCTCAACCGCCCGCAGCAGCGTGCGGCGGCGTTCGCCGGCGAGCAGGGCGGCCTCCGGGGACGGGTCCGCGTCCCCGGAAGGCCGCTCCTGCGCCGCGCGCAGCGTCAGCGCCTCGCGCCGGTGCGCGGAGCGCCGGCGATTCCGTGACTCGTTGACGGCGATCCGCAGCAGCCAGGGCCGAAGCGGAGAGCCCGCGCGGAAGCGGTGCAGCGCGCCGTGCGCTTTGACGAATGCCTCCTGCGCGGCCTCCTCGGCCTCGACCGCCGATCGCGTCACGAGGTACGCCGCCCGGAACACCGGCTCCCGGTACCGCTCGACGAGCTGCTCGGATGCAACGACGTCGCCACGCTGTGCGCGCTCCACGAGCTCGGCATCGGCGAGCCCCGGTTGATCGAGCGGCCGGACCACCACTGCCGCTTGTACACCCGCCGGGCCCGGGGCGTTCCGGATCTCCTTCGTCAAGCGAGACGAAAGGCGTGTGACGGCCGCGCCCGCTGGGCAACACGAAAGCGTGATCACCCCCGATGCCGAACGAGCGCTCGAGATCCTCCGCGAGGCCGACGGACCGATCACCTACGAGGACCTCTCGGCGGGTGGGGTGCGCTGGCCGGGTGACGCCGTCTACGAGCTCCAGCTCTGCGGCCATCCCGTCGACCAGGCTCACGGGACGCTTCGGCTCGGGCGCACCATGGCGCCTGGCTTCGCCCAAGCAGCGACCGGTTGAGATCGGCGCCCGGCGCGCGGTCTGGGATGCCGATGGCTGAGGCGCGCGGGGTGTGGGAACGCCGGCTCGGCCGGTCGGGGCTGCCGGTCACGGCGATCGGCCTCGGGCTCGCCGCCCTCGGGCGGCCGGGCTATCTGACGGTCGGTCACGGCCGCGACCTCGGTCCTGACCGGTCCGTCGAGGCCATGGAGCGGCACGCGCACGAGGTGCTCGACGCGGCCTACGCGAGCGGCGTCCGCTACTTCGACGCCGCGCGCTCCTACGGCCGCGCCGAGGCGTTCCTCGCCTCCTGGCTCGCTGCCCGCGGCCTGACGCCCGGGAACGTGACCGTCGGCTCGAAGTGGGGCTACACGTACACGGCCAACTGGCAGGTGGACGCCGATCCACCCGAGGTCAAGGACCTCTCCGTCGACGCGCTCCGCCGCCAGCTCGGCGAGACGCGCGCCCTGCTGGGCGCGCACCTGTCGCTGTACCAGATCCACTCGGCGACGATCGAGAGCGGCGTGCTCGACGACGACGCCGTGCGCGGCGAGCTCGACGCCCTGCGCGGCACCGGAGTCGCGATCGGGCTGACGACCACGGGCCCGGATCAGGCCGCGACGATCGACCGCGCGCTCGCCGTCGATGGCTTCGACTGCGTCCAGGCCACGTGGAACCTGTTCGAGCCCTCGGCCGGGCCGGCGCTTGCGCGCGCCCACGACGCGGGCCTGGGCGTGATCGTCAAGGAGGCATTGGCGAATGGGAGGCTCGCGGAGGCGCTCGGTCCGGATTGGGATGCCGTCGGCATCGCGGCCGCGCTGGCCGAGCCGTGGTGCGACGTCGTCCTCAGCGGCGCCGCCACCGTCGAGCAGGTTCACAGCAACCTCGTCGCGCGCGACCGGCGCGGGACCATGCCGGAGGTCGAGCCCGAGCCACCCGACGCCTACTGGTCGCGGCGCTCGGCG
The DNA here is from genome assembly GCA_046732275.1 of Actinomycetota bacterium. Classification (GTDB taxonomy): domain Bacteria; phylum Actinomycetota; class Thermoleophilia; order Gaiellales; family Gaiellaceae; genus 3-1-20CM-4-69-9. The sequence goes on from JBKPMS010000187.1 coordinate 6,621, forward strand.
CTGCCTTGGAATTAGCGCCACCCTCGATCACGGTCGGGAGCTAGCGCGATCTGGGCGGGAGGCCGCGGTAGAAGACCCTGGAGGCGCTGCCGGAGACGGTGGCCGCGGGCGCAGATGAGCTCGTGGCGCCGACCCGATGATGCGGCCGACGGCCGGGATGCGCATGGCCAGCGCGGTGATGGCAAACGAGCCTGCCACGGCGCCTACGAGGGCCAAGGCGAACTTCAGCTCCGCCGGAATGGCCACGCGGTGCAGCGCCAGCGCCAGCCCGACCACCACCGGAGGATGGATGACGAACGCCCCGTACGCGCTCGGCGTCATGCGGCGCAGCAGCCGGCCCTGCCGACTGCAGTGCATACGGAACCAGCCGATCAGGAACAGCGGCAGCGTGGCAGCGAGCGCCCCCTCGACCAGCGACGTGCCGGCGGCCTGCCAGTGCCATCCGCCGGCGTAGAGCTCCCGCTCGGCTTCGCCGTCGGTGAACCCGCCGCCGAGCAGCAGCGCGGCGAGCGCGACAACGGCCGCCATGGCCGCGATGCCGCACCGGCGGCGCAGTTCCGGCGTCAACGTCTCGAGCCAGCCGCGTCGCCCGGCGGCGCAGCCGAGCCCGAACAGGATCGCGTACTGCGGGAAGAGCGCGAACTGGATGTGCAGGTGCTCTTCGCCATAGGGAACGACGAGACGGGTCGCGAACGAGAGCACGGCGATGGCGACCGCGACGCCGGCGACCTGCCTCCGCGCAGCGGGTCCCGCGACGGCTCGGCCCGGACAGGGCGCAGCCAGCGCACGAGCCCGTAGGCGAGCGAGAACGCCAGCAGGGCTTCCAGAAACCACGTCGGTCCTGGTGCCGGATCCGTGAGCTGATCGCGCGCATACCGAAGGAAGCCGCCATGCCCGCCCTCGTCCCGGTACTTGACGTACTCCATCGGCGGCGCGATGACCAGCACGTAGAAGACCACCGGATCCCCAGCCGCATCAGGCGGTCGCCCACGAACCGCAGCGGACCCTTGTGGTCCAGCGACGGTCCGCTCAACCGCCCGGCGATCAGGAAGAACGCGCCGAGCCCAACAAGAAGCCGACGGCCACGAAGACCGTGATGACGGCGATGCCGCCGCTGCCCATCTCCTCGTAGCCCTCGAGGTAGAACGACCCGTCGACTCCGTAGACGATGGCGGTGTGCACGGCGATCACTCCGACCACCAGCAGCACCTCAGGTTGTCGAGGTAGGCCAGCCTCATGGTCCGGGGAAGCGGTCGACGAGCGGATGAGCTCCTGCGCGTGGGCGCGCTCGACGGCATCCTCCCGCCTGGATACACCGATCTTGCGAAAGAGGTTGCGCGTGCGGTCGCGGTGTAACGGCCCGGCGCCCTGACGGACCAACGGCGGCAACCACCGTCCGCCAAGGAGAACGCACCCATGTCGACCGCCGCTCCCACCGTCTCGCCGACCGAGGCCATGCCCGGGCTGAAGGGCAAGAACGTCCTCGTCACCGGCGGCAGCTCGGGCATCGGCCAGGCGATCGCCGTCCGCTTCGCCCAGTTTGGCGCCAACGTCGCGATCAACTACCTGCGCGAGCCCGACGAGGCCGCCGACACCGAGGAGCGAGTGCATGCCTGCACCGCCCAGGTTGCCCAGATGGGCGTCCGCGACGTCCTCGTGCAGGGCGACGTGTCCAAGGAGCAGGACGTCGTCGCGATGGTCGAGGCGGCGGTCGACCGCCTCGGCGGCTTGGACGTGCTGGTCAACAACGCCGGCATCCAGATCTCGCGTCCGAGCGCCGAGCTCTCCAGCGCCGACTTCGACAAGGTCATCGCGGTCAACCTCCGCGGCGCCTTCCTGTGCGCCCGGGAGGCGATCAAGCGCTACCTCGACGATGACAAGCCCGGCTCGATCGTCAACGTCTCGAGCGTCCACCAGGTCATCCCCAAGCCGGATTACCTCGGCTACTCCGCTAGCAAGGGCGGGATGCAGAACATGACGAGGACGCTGGCGCTCGAGTATGCGTCCAACGGCATCCGCGTCAACGGGATCGGTCCGGGCGCCACGGTGACCCCGATCAACCGCGCGTGGATCGACGACCCCGTCAAGCGCAAGCAGGTCGAGAGCCACATTCCGATGGCGCGCGCCGGCACCGCGGACGAGATGGGCGCGGTGGCGTGCTTCCTGGCCTCCGACTACGCCGCTTACATCACCGGCCAGACGATCTTCGTCGACGGCGGCCTGACCCTGTTCCCGAGCTTCGCCACGCCGTGGTCGTCGGAGTGACCACCACAACGCAGCAGCGCTGGTGGCCGTCGGCGTTCGGCGCCGACGACGAGCGCGGGATGCTCAACCACGTGGACGAGCGCAAGCGCCTGCAGGCGCTGCGCCTGGTGAGCGAGGGCCGCCTGTTCGATCTCTCGCACGACCTCCACGAGGACATCCCGGTGTTCCCGGGACGGTTCTTCCGTCAGACCCTCGTCACGACCGCCCACCACGCGAACGCCGGCGGCGGCGTGGGCGAGAACGACGTCAACTGGGTCACCGAGCAGGTCAGCACGACGATGCAGCTCGGCACCCATCTCGACGCGCTCAGCCACCTGCAGATCGGCGACCGCGGCTACAACGGGTGGACGGTCTCCGACCTCGCCGGCACCGCCGGTGTCACCCGGCTGGGCGCGGAGACGATCCCCCAGATCGTCACCTGCGGATGGCTCGTCGACGTCTCGGCGCAGGGGCTCGGCCCCGGCGACGTCATCGGCGTCGAGGACCTCGAGGGCGTCGAGGCCGAGCCCGGCGACGCCGTGCTCTTCCACACCGGCTGGAGCGCGCGCTGGGACGACGCCGATGCCTACGTGCAAGGCGAGCCCGGACCGGGTCACGCCGTTGCCGAGTGGCTGGTGGCGCGCGGCGTTGCCTTGACCGGGTGCGACACGTGGAGCTACGGCCCCGTGCCCGGGGAGGACCCTTCGCGCCCCTTCGAGGTCCCGCAGATGCTCAATGTCCGCCACGGCGTCTTCGTGGTCGAGAACCTGCGGACCGCCGAGCTGGCCGCCGCCGGCGTGCGGCGGTTCGCCCTGATCCTCACCCATCCCAAGCTCCGCGGCGCCACCGGCGCGTGGACGTCCCCGATCGCCCTCGTCTGACCAGGAGAAGCGCCATGAGCACCGAGCACTACGACGTCATCATCATCGGCACCGGCGCGGGCGGCGGCACGCTCGCGCACAGGCTCGCCCCGTCGGGCAAGAAGGTGCTGCTGCTCGAACGCGGCGGATACCTTCCGCGCGAGCCCGAGAACTGGGACTCGGCCGAGGTCTTCGGCAACGAGCGCTACGTCACCAGCGAGCGGTGGATCGACAAGCACGGCACCGAGTTCCGCCCGCACGCGCAGTACTACGTCGGCGGCAACACCAAGGTCTACGGCGCCATCCTGTTCCGGCTGCGCGAGCGCGATTTCGGTGAGGTGCGCCACTACGGCGGCGTCTCGCCGGCGTGGCCGCTCTCCTACGCCGACCTGGAGCCGTACTACGCCGAGGCCGAGGAGCTCTACCTCGTGCACGGCGAGGCCGGCGAGGACCCGACCGAGCCGCCGCGCTCGAGCCCGTTCCCCTACCCGGCGGTCTCCCACGAGCCGCGCATCCAGCAGCTGCACGACACGCTCGAGCGCAAGGGCCACCGCCCCTTCCATCTGCCGGTCGGCGTGGACATGAACGAATCCGACCCCGAAGCGGGGCGATGCGTGCGCTGCGACCGCTTCGACGGCTTCCCGTGCCTTACCGACGGCAAGGCCGATGCCCACGTCCGCTGCATCCGTCCGGCGATCCAGCACGAACACGTCACCCTGCGCACGCACGCGCGTGTGGAGCGGATCGAGACCGACGCCTCCGGTTCCTCGGTCAGCGAGGTCGTCGTCGACCGCAGGGGCAACGAGGAGCGCTACAGCGCCGACGTCGTCGTCGTCTCGTGCGGGGCGGCGAACTCGGCCGCGCTGCTGCTGCGCTCGGCCGACGACAAGCACCCCAACGGCCTGGCCAACTCGTCCGATGTGGTCGG
>JBKPMS010000188.1:0-46131 GCA_046732275.1 Actinomycetota bacterium
ACTCAGAGACGTGTCCTTCCGCGTCGAGCCCGGCAGCGCCGTCGGCCTCGTCGGTCGCAACGGCTCCGGCAAGACGACGCTGCTGCGGCTGATCTCCGGGATCATCAAGCCGACCTCCGGGACGGTCCACGTCGGTGGCCGGATCGGCTCGCTGCTCGAGCTCGGCGCAGGGTTCCACGAGGATCTGACCGGCCGCGAGAACGTCTTCCTGAACGGCTCGATCCACGGCCTCAAGCGGGCGTACATCCGCGAGCAGCTCGACGAGATCGTCGCCTTCGCCGGCCTGGAGGAGTTCATCGATCTCCCGGTGCGCACGTACTCGTCCGGGATGTACATGCGCCTCGGCTTCGCGATCGCAGCGCACATCGACGCCGATCTCCTGCTGCTGGACGAGGTCTTCGCCGTCGGAGACGAGCAGTTCCAGCGAAAGTGCTTCGGCAAGATCTTCGAGTTCAAGCAGGGCGGCGGGACGATCGTCTTCGTCTCGCATGACGCCTCGGCCGTGGAGAGGCTCTGCGATCGCGCGATCCTGCTGCAAGGCGGCGAGGTCGACTTCGACGGCGCGACGCACGACGCCATCGTCCGGTATCGGCAGCTCCTCGCCGGCGATCGCGACCCCGCCGAGCGCGGCGCCGGCCTGAAGGAGTGGGGAAGCGGAGAGGCCCGGATCGAAAGCGTCGAGCTCGTCGGTCCGGAGGGGGAACCGCGCACGCAGTTCCTTGCGGGCGAGCCGCTCGCGCTGCAACTGCAGATCGCGGCGCAGCGGCCGCTTGCGCCCCCGCGCGTCTCGGTCGAGCTGCGCGACGCATCAGGCCTCCTGGTCGCCGGCGGCGGCCAGTCCACCTCCGAGCTCGGCTGGGACTCCGACACCGTCGCGCTCACCGCGCGCTACGAGGTCGACCAGCTACCCCTCGCGGACGGGCGCTTCCACGTTCGCCTCGGCCTGGCGGACGAGACGGGCGAGAACCTCTACCACTGGCTCGATGACGCAACGACGTTTGTCGTCTACCCCGCCGGCGACGAGCGGGGTGTCGTCCGCCTCGAAGGCCGCTGGAGCGGGGAGGAAACGCGCGCCGACGCAGAAAAGGTCCGAACATGAGCTCCCGTACGTGTCCCGACTGGCCCAAGCTGATGGAGTACGCCCCAGACCTCCAGTTCAAGCACTACACGGTCGCCGAGGCGAAGCTGCCGGCCGACGCGCTGATGACGATTCCCAACGTTCTCCTCAGCGCCGTCGCGATCTGCTGTGACCTCGACCGGCACGTGTTCAATGCGGCGCACACCGATCCCGAGGTGAGCCACGCGCTCCGGGAGACACACTGGTTCGAATTGGCCGAGTGGACTTCGAGCGGGCCGGGCAGCGCCGCTATCGCCAGACCGGACTGACGAGCGGCTCCCCGCGCTCGAACGCGCGGATGTTGTCGACGACGATGCGCGTCATCGCCTCACGCGCCTGGCGCGTTGCGCTGCCGAGGTGCGGCGTCAACACGACGTTCGTCAGCCCGAGCAGCTCGTCGGGAACGTGAGGCTCGTGGGCGAACACGTCGAGCCCGGCACGGATCCGTCCTGACACGAGCTCGTCGACCAGCGCCGGCTCCTCCACGATCTCACCGCGCGCGGTGTTGACGAAGCAGCCGCCGTCCTTCAGCAGCGCAAGACGGCGGCGGTCGATCAACCCTCGCGTCTCGGGCGTCAGCGGTACATGGATCGTGACGATGTCGGCCGCGCCGAGCAGGTCGTCCAGCTCGCGGTACTCGCCGAGCGCCGTCTCGACGCGATGCCTCTGGGTGTAGAGGACACGCAGCTCGAAGCCCTGCGCCCGCCGCGCGACCGCCTGGCCGATCCGTCCGAGCCCGACAAGACCGAGCGTCGACCCAGTCAGCTCTTCCCCCAGGAAGCTGTCGGCCCACGAGCCGACCCACTCCCGCGCGCGCACTCGCTGGTCCCCCTCCACGACCCGGCGTCGCGTCGCCAGGATGAGGGCGAACGTCAGGTCGGCCGTCGCTGCATCCAGGACGCCCGGCGTGTTCGTGACCGCGATGCCCCGCCGCGCCAGCTCGCCAACGCCGAGGCGGTCGTAGCCGACCCCGAAGTTCGCTAGCAGGCGCACACCCGGCAAGAGGTCGAAAGGCGGCGGCTCGTTCGCAACGACGAGCGCCTCGACGTCGGGCCGCGGCGCAGCCAGCTCGGACAGCGGGAGCACCTCGACGTCGTCGAGCTCGTCGAAGGCCGGGCCCGGGTAGCGGCGGGTCGCGAGAACCTTCACCGCGCGAGCACGTCCGCCAGAGGTCGCGTGTTGACGACGTCGGCGGCGGTGACCCAGCCCCGTCGCGCCGTGTGCACCGCGAGCCGCATGTACTCGAGCCCGCGCACGGAATGGGCATCCGTGGACACCACGATCGGAACTCCCGCCTCCACCGCAAGCCGAAGCTCCGGGCCCGACAGGTCGAGGCGATCCGGAAGCCCGTTCGTCTCGACGGCGACTCCCGTCTCGAGCGCCACCTCGAACGCCTTCTCGAGGTCGAGCGCGTTCGGTGGACGGTGGTTGAGGATGCGGCCTTTCGGGTGGCTGAGCGCACGGACGGCGGGATGCCGCATCGCCTCCGTCACCTTGCGAGTGAGCTCGTCACGCGACTGCCGCTGGCCTGCGTGGAGGCTGAGCTGCACCCAGTCGAGCTCCGAGAGCACGTCGTCCGGGAGGTCGAGCGTTCCGTCGCTTCTGATGTCGACCTCGATCCCGCGGAGGACGCGAAACGGCGCGAGCTCCTCGTTGACCGCAGCGATCTCCTCCGCCTGGCGACGCACGTCGTCCGCGTCGAGCCCCGGCACCACACGGACGTTCGGCGTGTGGTCACAGATCGCCAGGTACTCGTAGCCGAGCGCGCGCGCCGCGTTCGCCATCTCGAGGATGGACGCCTTCCCGTCCGACCAGGTCGAGTGAACGTGTAGGTCGCCGCGGATGTCAGCGCGTGTCAACAGTGGAGGCGGCTCGCCGCGCAAAGGTTCCTCGCGCAGCTCCGGCGGGCAGTAGGGAATGCCGAGCCGCGCGTACACCTCCTCCTCTCCGGCCGCCTCGGGCAGTTCACCCAGCCCGGCCACGTACGCCGAAGTGCCCGTGGCGCGCACCAACTCGGTCCCGAACCGCGTCGGCTCGGCAACGACGAGCTCGACCGGCACGCCCTCGACCGTCACGCCGACGGCGCGGTGGGCCTCCCGTTCCACCACCGAGACGATCGCCGGCAGCGCCTCGAAGGCGTCAAGGACCTGATCGGGATGCTCCGCGGAGCAAACGACGGCCAGGTGGAACGACAGGTCTGCCCAACGGCGCGGATCGCCCGCGACTTCCCCGCCGAGCGCGCCTGCGAGCTCCTCGACGAGAGCGCGCGCCCGGTTCAGCAGCATCCCCCTCCCCGAGGGCCGGCTCTCGCGGTCGAGCGCCGCGAGCACGCGCTGCTCCGTTCGCGGCCCGATGCCCGCGACCGTGGTCAGGCGGCCCTCGCGCGCCGCAGTGCGGAACTCGTCCACCGTCGAGACGCCGAGCGCCTTCCCGATCTCCACCATCCGCTTCGGCGCGATCCCGAGGAAGCGGCCGAGGCCGACAAGCTCCGGCTGCACCTCGCGCTCGAGCTCGTCGAGCTCCGCGATGCGGCCGGTGGAGACGAGTTCCTCCAACCGCGTGGCGATGCCGGTCCCGATGCCGCGAAGCTCGCGTGCCCGCCCGGCCGCCACGAGGTCGGAGATCGGCGCCTTCGTCTCCCGGATCGTCTCCGCCGCGCGCCGATACGCGCGCGACGTGTAGAAGCTCGCGCCGGATAGATCCAGCAGCACCGCGAAGGATTCGAGCTGCTCCGCGATCGTCGCGTTGTCGAGGTTGCGCTCCACGTCGGGGATAGTCTTGCCGCGTGACGCGTTACGTGGTCCCGTTCCGGCCGAATGGCAAAACGCGGCTCGGCGATCCGCAGCTCGCGCTCCGCATGCTGGACGATGTGATCGCCGCCGTCGGACGTGTCTCGGACAAGGCTCTCGTCGCGGACGAGCCCGGCGGTCTCGGCGACGCCGTCTCCGCGGCGCTCGCGGCGCTCGAAGGTGCGGTCACGATCGTGAACGGGGACTGCCCCTGCGTGACGCCGGAAGAGTTGGAGAGGCTTACGGCCGCCGCGCCGGCTCTCGTTGCTGCCCGCGACGGCACGACGAACGCGCTCGCGCTTCGCGACGCGACGGACTTCGCGTCGCTGTACGGCCCCGGAAGCGCCGAACGCTTCGAGGCGCACCTCGGTGCGCGCAGGCTCGACCTGCACGGCTTGCGTGAGGACGTCGACACGTGGGAGGACCTCGAGCGCGTCCGCGCGCACGTGGGGAGCAACACACGCGCCTACCTGCTGCAGCTCGAGCACGCGCAGGCGTCGTGAACGTCGCAGTCCTCAGCGGCGGCGTCGGCGGCGCACGCTTTCTCCGGGGCCTCGTCGAGGCGGTGGATCCCGCCGGCGTGACGGCGATCGTCAACGTCGGCGACGACCTGGAAGTGCTCGGCCTCTCGGTCTCGCCCGATCTAGACAGCGTCGTCTACGCGCTCGCCGGGATTGCCGACGAAGAGCGCGGGTGGGGGAGAGCCGACGAGACATGGAACTCGCTCGACACGGTTGCGGCGCTGGGCGGGGAAGACTGGTTCAGGCTCGGCGACCGCGATCTCGGGCTCCATCTCGTGCGGACGCAAGCGCTCCGCGAAGGCGAGCCGCTGTCCGCGGTGACCGCGCGCCTGACGGCGGCGCTCGGGCTGGAGACGACCATCCTGCCGGCGACCGACGAGCGGCTGCGGACCTGGCTCGACACGCCGAACGGCACGTTTCCGTTCCAGCAGTGGTTCGTGTCGCGTGCGCATCGTGATCCGGTTGACTGCCTCCGCTTCGAGGGCGCAGTCGAGGCGCGGCCCGCGCCCGGCGTCCTGGAGGCCCTGCACGACGCCGATCTGATTCTCGTCGCGCCGAGCAACCCGTTCGTCTCGATCGGGCCGATCCTCGCGGTCGAGCGGATTCGTTCCGCGGTCGAGCGCCGGCGTGCCCCGTGCGTCGCCGTCAGCCCGTTGATCGGCGGCCGCGCCGTGAAGGGGCCGGCGGCCGCGATGCTCGAGCGGCTGCAGGGTGGGGTGAGCGCCGCGCACGTTGCGGGGTGCTATCCGGGGTTGATCGACGCGCTGGTGATCGACGAAGCAGACGGGGGCGATGCAGACGATGTCGCGACGCTCGGCGTGCGGCCGATCGTTGCCTCGACGCTGATGCGAGATGCGTCCGCGCGGCGGCGGCTTGCGGAGGCGGCGCTCGACGCGGTGGCGTTGACATGAAGGTCGCGATCGTCGGCGGCACCGGCGCCTTCGGCCGCGCGATCGCCGAGCGGCTGCACGAGCTCGGAGAGGACGAGGTGCTGGTCGGGTCGCGCGACGGCGAGCGGGGGAAAGCTGTCGGAGACGAACTCGGCGTGACCGGCGGCCGAAACGAGGACGTCGTGCGCGACGTCGACCTCGTCATCCTCGCGGTGAAGTCGAACGCAACTCTCTCGACCGCCCACGAGCTCGCAGGCGCGATCGGCAAGACGCCGGTGCTGAGCGTTGCCAGCGACCTCCGCTTCACCGACAACGGGGTTTTGCCGGGGCGTCACCGCGGCTCACTCGCCGAGGAGGTCGCCAAGATCGTGCGCGCCCCGGTCGCCTCGGGGCTCCAGTCGTTCGCGGCAGTCAATCTCAGAGAGGGCGACCCAGGCGATGCCTTGATCTGCGGCGACGACGAGAGCGCCAAGGAGCTTGCGCTCGAGCTCGCTTCGCGCCTCGGCCACCGTGCAGTCGACGTCGGCCCGCTGGAGAACTCGCGCGCGCTCGAGGGCATGACGGCGGTGATCCTCAACGTGAACAAGCGCTATCACGCGCACGCGGGCGTTCGCCTCACCGGTCTGCCCTGAGCCGCGAAGTCCGGATCATTCCGGTCGAGGGTCTGCCCGAGATTCACGAGGGAGACGATCTCGCCGAGCTGATCACCGCCCGGGTCGATCTCGAGGACGGCGACGTGGTCGTCATCGCCCAGAAGGCCGTTTCGAAGTCCGAAGGGCGGGTCGTCCGTCTCGCCGATGTCGAGCCGTCGGAACGCGCGCGCGAGATCGCCGGTGACGAGGACCCCAGGCGCATCGAGGTGATCCTTCGAGAGGCTGCCCGGATCGTTCGTGTTCGCGCCCCACTCGTGATCGCGGAGACACGCCACGGCTTCATCTGCGCGTCGGCCGGCGTCGATTCGTCGAACGCGCCCGAGCGCGACATGCTCGTCCTGCTCCCCGAGAATCCCGACCGCTCCGCAGATCGCATCCGAGCCCGCGTCGGGGAGCTCACCAGGCGCGAGGTCGCCGTGTTGATCACCGACTCGTTCGGCCGTCCGTGGCGACAGGGGACGACCGACGTCGCGCTCGGCACGGCCGGGCTCCAGGTCCTGCTCGATCTGCGCGGTGAGCGCGATCGCGTCGGCTACGAGCTGCACTACACGCGCATCGCGATCGCCGACGAGATCGCCGGGGCTGCCGAGCTCGTGATGGGCAAGGTGGCCGGGATTCCGGCCGCGGTCGTTCGTGGGCTCGAGGTCGCAGGCGACGGCAGCGCCCGCGACCTCGTGATCCCCGAGGAGCTCGATCTCTTCCGTTAGCTCGAAGCGCTGCGATAGTGCTCGAGCACTTCGATCCAGCCGCTGTCGTAGCCGCTGCGAGCGGCGCGGATGTCCTCGGCAGTCTTCTCCCAGCCGCTGTGCTCGAGCACGACGGTCGTGCCGTCACCGCTCGCCGCGAACGTCAATTCGACTTCGGTCGGCATTGTCGCCGCGTCCTTTCCCGGATGCCAGGTCATTCGCAGCTTGCTCGCGAGCTCGTACTCGAGCACCTCGCCCCAGACGCTCTCGCCACCGTCCTTCGCCTTCTCGACGAGCACCCACCCGTCGCGGTCCTCGAACGTCACGGACTCGGCGTCCGCGTGGAACATGCCGTACTTGCCGAGCGGCCACCAGTCCGCGATCCGCTCGGTGAAGACGCGGAACGCCGTCTCGGGTGTCGCGTCGACGTAGATCTCCTTGCGAATCGTCTCTGTTGATGTCACCGTCACTTGTGTCTCCCTTCTTCTCTCTCGGCCGCCGCCTTGAAGCTCGCGAGCGCCTCCTCCCAGAAGGCGTCGAGGTACTCGCGCAGCTCGGCAAGGCCGTCTGGGTCGACGCGGTACAGACGCCGCGTCCCGTCCTGTCGCTCGGTCACGAGACCCGCCTCCTTCAGGACTCGCAGGTGCTGCGACACGGCAGGCCGGCTGACGGGCAGGCGAGCGGCGATCTCGCCGACCGCCCGCGGGCCCTCGCGGAGCTCTTCCAGCACGGCCCTGCGGGTGCCGTCGCCGAGTGCCTGGAGCGCGTTCTCGTAAGCCATGACTTACGGTAAGTATAGGCTTACACACTGCTCTGTCAAATAAGGTCGGCTGCGTGACCGAGCGCACGGGAGTCCTGCTCGAGGACGAGGTCGACGGCGATCCGCTCGCGCAGTTCCAGCGGTGGTATCGCGACGCCGAGGCTGCGGGCATTCGGATGCCGCAGGCAATGGCACTCGCGACGGCGAGCGACGACGGCGCGCCGTCTGCTCGGATGGTGCTGCTGAAAGGGATCGAGGACGGCGAGTTCATCTTCTACACCGGCTACGTCAGTAGAAAGGCGGGCGAGCTCGCGGCGAATCCGAGAGGCGCCCTCCTCTTCTACTGGGACCCGCTCGGACGGCAGGTGCGTGTGGAGGGAACCGTGCGACGCGTGAGCGCGGAGGAGTCCGACGCCTACTTCGCCACGCGGCCACGCGGCGCGCAACTGGCAGCCGCGGCGTCGCAGCAGAGCGCGGTCCTCTCGAATCGCGACGAGCTCGACGCGCGGGTCGCCGAGCTCGACCAGCGTCATGCGGGCGGCGAGGTGCCGCGGCCGGAACACTGGGGCGGGTACAGGCTGGCGCCAGACGTGTACGAGCTCTGGCAGCACCGCGAGGATCGCGCGCACGACCGGCTCCGCTACCGGCGGGATGGCGGCGGCTGGATCCTGGAGCGGCTGTCGCCCTAGAAGAGGGCCGCGACTTCCTCGGCCGCCTGGGGCGCCAGCGGCCTCTCGAGGGCCCGGAGCGCGGGCTCGAGGTGTTCGGGCGTTCGCGGCCCGACGACGATCGCCGCGATCTGTGGTTGAGCGAGGAGCCAGGCCATTGCCAGCGTGGCCGGCTCGACGCCGCGGCGCGATGCGAGCTCCGCGAACTTCTCGAGCGCTTCGAAGGTCTCCTTGTTGCGGTAACGCTCGTACGGCCCCGGCCGGAGGTCCATCCGCGAGCCGGACGGCGGTGCCTCCTCGGCCCTGTACTTGCCGGTCAGCCAGCCGCCCGCCAGCGGTCCGAACGGCGTGTAGGCGATGTCGAAGTCCGCGCACAACGCCAGGAGCTCCTTCTCGTCGGCACGATCGAGCAGCGAGTACGAGTTCTGTACGACCCGAGGCCTGCTGATCGCGAGCGTCGCTCGGAGCTGATCGGCGTCGAAGTTGCTGACGCCCCACGCACGCGTGCTGCCCGTATGCACGAGCTCCTCGAACGTCGCGACCGTTTCGTGCAACGGCGTCTCGGGATCGAACGCGTGGGCGAGGTAGACGTCGACCTTGTCGACTCGGAGACGCGCGAGGCTCGACTCGAGCTGCCGAGTTATTCGTGCGCGTCCGAGGCCTTTGTCCTGACCGGCATCCATCGGGTTGAACGTCTTCGTGACGATCTCCGGACGGCGGCCGCGGCTGCGCATCCAGTTGCCGATCGCGGTCTCGCTCGCGCCGCCGCCGTACGCGTCTGCCGTGTCGAACGTCGTGATGCCCTGTTCCCAGGCAGCATCCATGATCTGGAACGCCTCTTCCTCGGACTCTCCGTGCCCGAAAAGCTCGGGCGCGGAGCCGATACCTCCGAAGTTGCCGCAGCCGAGGATGATCCGCGAGACCTCGACGTCTGTGCGGCCGAGGCGGCGGCGCTCCATCGGCGCGATTCTAGGTGCGCCGGTTTCCCAGATGACGTCGCAGCGCGGCGAGCCGCCCGTCCCACTGAGCGCCGACCCCTGCCATCCAGTCCATCGCCTCGCCGAGCGGCCCCGGCGTCAGCTCGTACAGCGTCTCCCGTCCCTGCCGCCGGCGTTCGACGAGCCCCGCCTCGTTCAGAGCGGCCAGATGCTTCGCGACCGCCTGCCGCGTGACGGGAAGCTCCGCGGCGAGCTCGGTTGCGGTTGCCGTCTCCCGCTCGGCCAGCGCTTCGAGCACGTAGCGGCGATTCGGATCTGCGAGGGCGTCGAAGACGCGCCCCGTCGGGTCCGTCACGCGTGCGAGAAGGCCAACGCGCAGGCGCGGAGCTCGAGTGCCGTCGCTACCTCTGGAGTCGACTCGCGCACGTAGAGGCGGGTGCCCTCGTCGACTTCCTCGAGCGTCAGCTCGACGCTCCCTTCGTCGTCCCAGTCGAGCACGAGTCGCTCCGCCGGCTCGGCGACGACCACGGTTGCGCGTCGCTCCTCGCCGTTGTCCCAGCGAAAGACGCCGGCCCCGCCCTCGCGCGGGTCGAGCTCGACGTCGTTCGCGAACCATTCCTCGAGCTGCTCGGGATCGGTCAGTGCCTCCCAGACCTCGTCGGGCGGGGCGGGGAAAACGACCTCGCGTGTGACCTCCACGACTCCTCCAATCCGCAACCCGTGGGTTGCGTATACTAGGCGCAACCGGACGGTTGCACTTTACCAGGGAGGCCATATGCCACTGATTCCCATGGTCATCGAGCAGGAGGGCCGCTTCGAGCGTTCGTTCGACATCTACTCGCGACTGCTCCGCGAGCGGATCATCTTCCTCGGGCAGCAGGTAGAGGACGACATCGCGAACGTGATCACAGCGCAGATGCTCTTTCTCGAGGCCGAGGACCCGGACCAGGACATCTCGCTCTACATCAACTCTCCCGGCGGCTCGTCGTACGCCGGCATGGCGATCTACGACGCGATGCAATACGTGAAGCCGGACGTACAGACGATCTGCACCGGTATGGGGATGTCGGCGGCGGCGATGATCCTCTGCGGCGGTGCGCGCGGCAAGCGCTACGTCCTGCCGAACGCGAAAGTGATGATCCACCAGGGGTCCGGTGGGGCTCGCGGGGCGCCCGCGGATATCAAGATCGCGGCCGAGGAGATCCTCGAGATGACTCGTCGGATGGCCGAGATCATCGCGCGTCATACCGGGCAGCCCATTGAGCGCGTGACGGCGGACATCGACCGAGACCGGTTCATGGCGCCGGAGGAGGCCGTGGCGTACGGGCTCGCGGATGCGGTGATGCCGCCGGCGTCGGTCCGGTACGCCGCGATGGCGCGCTGATGGAAACCGGGAAGGTCGTTCGGGAGCTATCGCACACCGTCGTCGGCTGGCGTGCCTGGACGGTGCGGAACACGTCGGCGGGGCTGCGGTTGGGGTCCGTGCTGCACGAGCTCGTCTGGTCGCCCGCCGCGGTCGCGATCGCGGAGTGCGCGGTCGACGGGGCCGTCCACCCGGTTCCGGGGCCGCGGTGCTCGTGTGGATTCCACGGCGTGCGTGACCCGGTCGATGCGCTGACGTATCTCATCGGTCGCGACGAGCCGGGAACGGTCTGCCGGGTGCTCGGCGAGGTGGCGCTTTGGGGTTGCGTGCTCGAGACGGAGACGGGGTGGCGTGCATCGCACGCGTTGCCGTTGCGGCTCTATGTGCGCGACGCTGGGCTGGTGACTCCGCTGTCGGTGTACGACGTGGCCATAAGCTGCGAGCCATGCGCGCCGCCCTCGTCTCGGACATGCACGGAAACGCCGTTGCGTTCCGCGCGGCGCTCGCCGACATCGAGCGGCACGACGTCGACCTGATCGTCTCCCTCGGCGACGTGGCTCAGGGCGGGCCGCAGCCGGTGGAGTGCGTCGAGTTGCTGCGGGAACTGGAATGTTCGTGCGTGTACGGCAACTCGGATGCGTTTCTCGTGACGCTCGACCTCGGTGCCGAGCCTGTCGAGGACGAGGATCAGCGGCGGCGGCTGCTCGACACCGCGCGCTGGTCCCAGGAGCAGCTCGGCAACGACGGGCTGGATTTCCTGCGCGGCTTCGAGCCGACGGTCGAGGTGGACGTCGGCGGGCGGATGGTGCTGTGCTGTCACGCCACGCCGGGCTCGAACGAGGACGTCGTCCTCCCTGCGACACCCAGCGAGGAGGTGCGGCGTGCGCTCGACGGCGTGAGCGCCGACGCCGTGGCCGCGGGCCACGTCCATCTGCAGTGGTTGCGGCGCTTCGGCGACGTGTTGTGGTTCTGTGTCGGCAGCGTCGGCCTCGTCTACGAGCACAAGGAGCCGCTCGACGAAGTTCCGTTCGAACCCCGGAGCGAGTACGCGCTCGTCGGCGACGATCTGACGGTCGAGTTCCGCAGGATCCCGTTCGACGTGGACGAGCTCATCGCTGCCGCGCGGGCGAGGGATTTCCCCGACGTCGAGCGGTGGGCGGCGATGTGGAGGCGCTGAGGGTCGAGTTCTGCGACGAGTTCGACGGCGGCTTCGGCTGGGTCGTGGACGAGTTCCTCGCACGCTGCTCGCATGCGCTCGTCGGCGACGATGGCGTCTGGCTCATCGATCCTGTCGACGCGGGCGGAGTCGAGGAGCGAGTGCGCGAGGCAGGCCAGCCGGCCGGCGTGATCCAGCTCCTCGACCGCCACGGCCGCAACTGTGCAGAGCTCGCGGCGCGCCTAGGCGTTTCGCACCACGTGGTGCCCGAGCGGCCCGTCGGACCGTTCGAGTTCGTCCCGATCCAGCGGAATCGCTGGTGGAGCGAGGCGGCATTGTGGTGGCCGGAGCGGCGAGTGTTGGCCTGCGGGGACGCGCTGGGAACGGTGCCCTACTTCTGTGCGCGCGGCGAGCGTCTCGGCGTTCATCCAGTTTTGCGGTTCAAGCCGCCGCGGCAGCTCGAGTCGCTTCAGCCGGACGCCATCCTCTGCGGGCACGGCGAGGGCGTCTTCGACGCAGCAGACGCAGCGCTCCGCGAGGCGATCAGAACTGCGCGGCGGCGGATCCCGCGGCAGGTTGCCAGCGCGGCCGGCGCGTGGTGGGCGAGTCGATCCAGCTAGCGACGGCGAAGCCTGCGGCGATTGCGATTCCGCCGGCGGCCGCGTCGAAGAAGAAGTGGTTGCCGGTGGCGACGATCACGATCAGCATCACCCCGGGGTAGCTCCAGCCGATCACCTGTGCGATCCGGCCGCGCGCGATCCGGGCGACGCCGATCCCGACGAGTAGCGCGTAGCCGAAGTGGAGGCTCGGCACCGCTGCGAAGGGGTTGTACAGGCTGCCGAGCGCGTCGGAGCTGAGGTTGATCTTCGCGCTGTGGCTGACCGTGTCGACGAACCCGAGTCCAGCGAGCCGCGGCGGCGCGACGGGATACAGCAGGTAGATGGCGAGTGCGATCCCGGTGGCGGTCACGAGCGTGTTCCGGACGAGCGCGAAGTGCTCGCGGTGGCGGCGGTGCAGCCAGACGAGGAACACGGCGGTGCCGAGGAAGTGCAACGTGATGTAGGCCGCGCCGAGGAGCGTCGGCAGGCCCGGGAGCACGTGCGCAGCGTGCTGGACGGCTCGTTCGCCGAAGATGTGTAGGTGGCGCTCGAGCGCCACGATCTCGTCCGTGTGCGCGCGTGCGGTGGGGAGCGTCGCGTCGCCCTGACCACGGACGAGCTCGTAGATCCCGTAGAGGCCGACAAGCGTGGCGACCTCCACCAAGCCGCGCCGGGGAGAGGAGGCGAGGCCTCTTAGTGAAGGAAGATGGATGGTCGCCACGCTCATGAGAACGAGGCTACGCCCGGCACGTTTCCTGGGCAGTGCGGCTATCCCTACACCGGGGTGGGGCTGCCCTGCGTCTTCAACAGGCGGTTCGAGACGACTTAGTGGCCGCGACCACGAACCCGGCTCCGGGGCACCGCCAGAACCCTTCCCTACGCCTCTTCCGGACTAGAGCGAGGACGCCGTGTCGCAAAGGGCCACCCCCGGTGACAGGCACCGCTACGTAACTTTCACGGAAGTGCGACAAGAGTGTGACCGCGGCCGCTGCGCGCACACCGCGGAGGCATCCTGGGTCGATGTCCCGCCCGCCTCGCAATGCCTACCCCGGCGGCTACTTCCACGTTGGCACGCGCGGCAACAACAAGCAGGCGATCTACCTCGACGGCACGGACCGCTACTGGTTCCTCGAGATGCTCGGGAAGGCCGTCGCCAAGTACGAGTGGTCGGTCTATTCGTACTGCCTGATGACGAACCACTACCACGCGGTTCTCCACATTCCCGAAGGCGGCCTCTCGGAAGGAATGTGCGAGCTCAACGGCGGTTATGCGCGCTGGTCGAACATGAGGTACGGCCGGTGCGACCATCTCTTCGGACGGCGCTTCAGCAGCCGCGAGATCACGACCGAGGAGTACCTCCTGGAGGCGTGCCGCTACGTTGTCCTGAACCCCGTTCGAGCGGGCCTCGCCAAGCGGCCGGAGGAGTGGATCTGGAGCAGCCACCGCGCGTGCGCCGGCTTGGAATACCCGCTCCAGTGGTTTAAGCCGAAGACGCTCCTACAGCTCTTTTCGCCGCGTCCGGAACAGGCGATCGCGCAGTACCGCCGCTTTATCGAAAGAGGACTCGTCGAGGAGGGCCTTGTCCCGGTGCCTGTCACCGAGGACGAGGCCGTGCGCTAGTGTCGCCGGCGTGTGCTTCCAGACGGATTCGCTGCCACCTATTCCGGTGCTCAGCGGCGCTGCGGTCTCGCACGAGGATCTCGTCCTCGAGGCCCGCGACGGCAATCGGTTTGCCGCCTTCGCGGCTGAGCCCGAGGAGCCGACCGAGACAGGCGTCGTGATCCTGCCCGACGTTCGCGGGCTCTACCGTTTCTACGAGGAGCTGGCGCTTCGTCTCGCCGAGCGAGGCATCGCTGCCGTCGCCATCGACTACTTCGGCCGCACTGCCGGTGCCGAGAAGCGCGGCGACGACTTCGAATACCGGCCGCACGTCGACCGGACCGCGCCGGACACCGTCCAGGAGGACGTCGCCGCCGCGGTCGACTATCTCCGCTCGCGCGGCGTGGGCACGATCTTCACCCTCGGCTTCTGCTTCGGGGGACGTAACTCGTGGCTCGCCGCGGCGAGCGGTCACGGTCTCGCCGGGGCCATCGGGTTCTACGGCCGCCCGGAAGAAGGACGCGACGGCGCGCCGGGCCCGGCGCAGCGCGCGCAGGAGATCGACGCGCCGATCCTCGCGCTGCAGGCCGGCGCCGACCAGAGCATCACTGCCGAAGACAACGCTGCCTTCGAACAGGCCTTGTCAGCAGCGGGCGTCGACTACGAGCTGGTGACCTACGAAGGCGCACCGCACAGCTTCTTCGACCGAAAGCAGGAGGACTACGCCGAAGCTTCCGACGACGCCTGGCGCCGAGTCGTCGAGTTCATCGACCGTCACCGCGGCTAAGCCGCGAGTCCCGGAACCGGCCACCCGAAGTCGTCGTCCTCGCCGGCGACCGGCTCCGGCTCGTCGCACGGCTGCGAAGACGCGTCCGGCCGCATGAGCCCGAACAGTCCCGATTCAGTTGCCAGCATGGACGAAGCGTGACCGCTCCGCGCACCCTACGAAAGACGGCCCGCTGGTCTCTCGAGGTGCGGCCTGCCCTACCGACTCTTACCCGCGTCTTACGAAGCGCCGCTACGTTCGGGCGATGAACGACGACCGCCTCACCAGGCGCGGCTCCCTACTCAAGGCCGGAGGCCTCCTCGGCGCGGCTCTGGGAGCGGGAGCCTGGAAGGCCGAGGAGTCGGACGGCGCGGGCCCGGCGGGCGTCGCCTCCGGCGCCGTCTCCTGCATTCTCACGCCGGAGCAGACGGAGGGGCCGTACTACATCGCCGGCGAGAGGGTGCGCCGCAACATCACGGAAGGCCGGCCCGGGACCCCCCTGCTGCTCCGCACAACGGTCGTCAACGCCTCGACCTGCAAGGCGATCCGGAACGCAGCGGTCGACATCTGGCACGCAGACGCGGCCGGCATCTACTCAGGCTTCGGCGACGGTGCCGGCAACAGGACGTTCATGCGCGGCATCCAGCGGACGAACGTCAAAGGGCTCGCGACCTTCCAGACGGTCTACCCCGGCTGGTACCAGGGCCGCACCGTCCACATCCACGTGAAGGTGCACCTCGGCGGGAACGTCGTGCACACGGGCCAGCTCTACTTCCCCGACAGCGTCACCGACGCCGTCTACCGGAAGGCCCCGTACACCAGTCGGCCCAGCCGAACCACACGCAACGCCGACGACGCGATTTACCGGAACGGCGGCCGACGCTCACTCGTGAAAGTCCGCAAGAACGCCTCCGGGATCTACGTCGCGACCATCACGATGGGCGTCACGCGCTCTTAACAGCCCGCCGCTAGATTCGCCGCGGGTGGACCGGATTACTCGCCGTCAGCTGCTCGTTCGCGGCTCCGCGCTCGCGATCGGCGCGGTGCCGGCCGCGGAATGGCTGGCACAGCGCGCGTGGGCAGCGCCCTCGGGAATCTTCGAGGAGCTCGCGCGGAGCCTCCGCGGCGACGTCGTGCAGCGCGGAGCACCGGGATACAACCGCGCGCGCCTTCTGTACGACACGCGTTTCGACGCCGTCAAGCCGCGCGCCGTCGTCTTCTGCGAGTCGATCGCCGACGTTCAGAAGACGGTGCGCTGGGCGCGGAAACACGCAGTCAGGATCGTGCCGCGCTCCGGCGGACACAGTTACGGCGGCTACTCGACGACGACGGGCGTCGTCGTCGACGTGTCGCGGCTGAACAAGATCTCGCTCGACAAGCGCAACCGCGCAGCGGTCGGCGCCGGCGCACGCCTCATCGACGTCTACGACCGCCTCTGGCAGAGCCGGCGCACGATTCCCGCAGGCACGTGCCCGACCGTTGCCATCGCGGGACTGGCACAGGGAGGCGGAGTTGGCTTCGCCGCGCGCAAGTTTGGGCTCACGTGCGACAACTTGCTGGAGGCGACGCTCGTGCTCGCGAACGGCAAGGCCGTTGTCTGCAACGCGCAGACCAACCAGGATCTCTACTGGGCGCTCCGCGGCGGCGGCGGCGGCAACTTCGGGATCGTGACGAGGCTCGTCTTCCGGACGCACCCCGTCGCCGACGTCGTCACGTATGCGCTCGAGTGGCCGTGGTCCGATGCGAGCCAGGTCATCGCCGCCTGGCAGAAGCTGGCGCCGCACGCACCGGACGGTCTCTTCTCCGTCCTGAACATGACTGCGCTCGCAGGCTCCACGGCGCCGCCGCGGATCACATCAGCCGGACAGTTCTTCGGGACGGAGGCCGCCCTCCGCAGTCTGCTGCAACCGCTCTCCGGCACCGGCACGCCGACGCGCTTCACGGTCACGAACCGCACGTACATGGACGCACAGCGGATGTGGGCAGGCTGCTCGGGGACGATCGAGGAATGCCACCTTCCGCCGCAGGGAAACCTGGGCCGCGCGACGTTCAAAGGGAAGTCGAGCTACGCGAACAGGCCGCTGACTGTTCGCGGCATCGAGACGCTGATCCGGCAGATCGAGTCGCGGCGAGCGACGGGCTCGGGTTCCGGGATCCTCTTGCTCGACGCCTACGGCGGAGCGATCAACCGCGTCAAGAAGAGCGCGACCGCGTTTGTCCACCGGGACGCGCTCTTCTCGATGCAGTACCTCGCCTACTGGGATCCGTCGCGACCGGCGCAGCCCAATCTCGCCTGGCTGAGGGGCTTCCATGCCGCGATGGCGCCGCACGTCTCGCCCGTCGCCTACCAGAACTACATCGATCCCGAGCAGCCGCACTGGCTCAACGCCTACTACGGCTCGAACCTGAACCGCCTGATCGCCGTCAAGCGCCGCTACGACCCGAAGAACATCTTCCGGTCTGCGCAGAGCATCCCGGTCAGACGTCCAACGGGAGCTGGGCCGTAACCGTAGTGCCCTTGCCGGGTGGGCTCACGACGAAGAGCGTTCCGCCCGAAGCCTCGGCGCGGTCCCGAAGGCCGAGGATGCCGCTGCCGGCCGCCGGGTCGGCGCCGCCGCGACCGTCGTCCGTGACCTGGAACCGCAGGACGTCACCGTCCCGTCGAATCTTCACGTTCGCGCAGTTCGCGCGCGCGTGCTTGACGACGTTCGTCAGCGCTTCCGAGATGATGTAGTACGCCGTCGCCTCGACGTTGTCCGGAAAACGCTCTTCCGGCGCGTCGATGCGAACGTCGATCGGCAGCCTGCCGCCGAGGACTGCGACCGCATTCGGTAGGCCGTGCTGTGTCAGCGCTCCGGGATGCAGCCCGCGCGCAAGCTCTCGCAGCTCCTCGAGTGCCAGGTCTAGCTCGTCTGTCGCCGCCTGCAGGCTCGTGGCGGCGCCGTCCGGATTCGTCTTCAGCTGCGCCTTGGCGAGGCGGAGCTGCAGCGCGAGCGACACGAGCCGCTGCTGCGCGCCGTCGTGCAGGTTCCGCTCGAGCTTACGCCGCTGGTCGTCGCCGGCCCGAACGATTCGCGCGCGCGACGAGCGCAGGTCGTCCCGCGCCTGCGCGCTGGCGACAGCGAGTGAAGCGAGCTCGGCGAACGCGCCGAGGCGCGCCTCGCTCTCGACCGGCAGGATGTCGACGCTTGCGATCGTAATCGCGCCCCAGAGGATTCCGGCGACGTCGATCGGCGCGGAGACCGTCGAGCGGTAGCCGATCCGCAGCATGAGCTTCGGAAGGTCGCCGGGGAGCGAGGCGTAATCGTCGATCCGTTCCGGAGCGTGGCTATAGAGGACGCGCCCCACCGTCGTGTTCTCGTCGACGGGAAAGCGCCAGCCGAGCCGGAACGCGTCGATGCCGTCGCGGTCGTAGCGGCCGACGATTGTCACGGTGTCGTCACCCTCGTACCGGAGGACGGCCGACGCGTTGACCTCGAGAACCCGCGCCGACTCCTCGGACACGGCCGTGAAGACGCGCTCGGGCGTGGCCTCCGACGCGACGAGCGTCGCGATCCGCCGCAGCGCCCGCTGCTCCTGTGCCAGTTGTCCGACCTCCGCGAGCTTCGCCTCCGCGTCGCCGCCGAGCGCACGCTCCTCCTCTGCCAGCGAGGCGCGGTTCGTCAGATCGATGCCGGTGGTGACGAGGTAGCTCTCCTCGCCCTCGGTGCCCGCCATGAGCTTGTTCGACCAGGCGATGAGGCGCCGACCCCCATCCTTCGACGCCCAGTGACCGACCTGCGGGCTCGAGTGCCCCGTCTTCCAGATGTACGCGAGCACCTCTCCGAAGGCCTCGGCTTCTTCGGGAGGAATGACGAACTCGCGCGCATCGCGGCCGAGCACCTCGTCGCGCGAGAAGCCCGTCGCCCGCTCGCACGCGTCGTTGAAGAAGAGAATGCGCCCCGCGCGGTCGAGCACGCAGATGAGCGACTTCGTGGTCTCGGTGAGAACCTTGGCGAACTCGTCGCCCAGGACGAAACCAGGTGTTTCGGTCTCGGCCACGGCCGGTGTGTCAGGCCCGCAGATCGAAGAAGGTGACGTCGAACTCCTCGAGCCCCTCGCGCGTCGCGCCGGATGTATCCGTGGCGAGGGCGGTCAGGCGCTCGGCCGCCTCGGCACTCGCCCGGAGCGCGTCTTCGTCCGCCCAGAGCGTCACGACGAGCGTTCTACCGGTGCTCCTGTTGTCGAGCCGGATCAGGCCGCGGAAACCGGTGCTGTCGCGTAACCAGGGCAGGATCTGGTCGCGGACGAGCTCGAGCCCCCGATCGTGCACCTCGTCTGAGGTCTGAAGGGTGTGCATGCGCGCGTAGATGGTTTCGTTTTACACTCTCCACATGCCGTTTGTGGCTCGGCTGGCCTTCGCCCTGGCGATCAACGCCGTGGCGCTCTGGGTCTGTGACGTGATCTTCGACAGTGTCCGGATCCACGGCTGGTGGGCGTACATCATCGGTGCGGCGGTTCTCGGAATCGCCAACGCGGTCATCAAGCCCATAGTCGCGATCCTCACGCTGCCGTTGATCATCGTCACCCTCGGCCTCTTCTACTTCCTCATCAACATCGCGATGGTCGCGCTCGCGGAGTGGATAGCCCCGAACTTCTCGATCGACGGGTTCTGGACCTACGTCGGCGTGGTCGTCATCATCTGGGCGGTCAACTGGATCGGCGACCGGCTCGAGGACACCCTCACGGCGCGCGAACGCCCCGCCCTCTGATTTAAGGCCAGAAGCCGTCGTGGACGGCGCGCGCTTCCTCGAGGAGATGCGGCCCGCTGATCTCCACCCGATGATCCCCCTGCGCGAACAGGTCACGGGCGTTGATCGCGATGTGGAAGTTCTCCGGATCGCCGGCGACGATCTCGCGGATCCCGGCCTGGTCGAGCCCGAACACGACTCGTCGCACGTTGCTCCAGAAAATCGCGCCGGCGCACATGACACAGGGCTCCGTGCTCGTGTACAGGGTGCAGTCGGCGAGGAACTCCTTCGGGAACCTGTGCGTCGCCATTCGCACGAGGTTCGTCTCGGCGTGCGCGGTTACGTCGCGATCGCTTCTGATCGTATTCTCGGCCTCGAGCAGGACGGCGCCGCTCCGGTCGACGAGCAGGGCGCCGAAGGGATGGTTCCCGCGCTCACGCGCCTGTCGCGCGAGCTCGATCGCGCGCCTCAGATGCCGTTCGAGCTCGCCGTGGTCCTCTGCCACACCGCGGACTCTACGGAGTCCGTCAGCTCGAGCGACGGGACTTCACGAGCCAGGCGGCGAGCAGCGTTCCGATGACGGTCACGACGACCTTCAGCGACTTGCTGCCTCGCAGCTTCGATTCCCCGCCGGCGCGCGGATCCATCCGGACCGGCACCTCCTCGACGCGCAGACCGGCGTCGTTCAGCCGAATCAGCGCTTCGACCTCCGGCGCCTCCGTCTCGAAGGGCCGCGCCAGCACGGGCAACGCCGCAGCGTTCACTGCGTAGAGCCCGCTCGTCGCGTCCGCAAACGGCCGGCGCAAGACGATGCGCATCGCCCTTCGCAGGAGAGCCGTCCCGAGCCTGCGAGCGGGGCTCGGCAGGTAGCGGTACGGCTCGTAGCCGTCGCCGGAAACGAAGCGCGAGCCGACGGCGACGTCACAGTCGCCGCGCTTGACGATCGCGAGCAGCCGTGCGAGCTCCAACGCCGGATGCTGCCCATCCGCATCGACGCGCCCGCAATAGGCGTACCCGTGGTCGAGCGCCCAGCGGTACCCGGCCGCGATGCCCGTCGGGAGACCGCGGTTGCTTCCCAGGGAGAGGACGTTCGCCCCGTGCTCGCGAGCGATCTCGGCCGTGCGGTCGGTCGACCCGTCGTCGACGACGAGCACGTCGACGCCGTCGAGCTCGCGCGCAAGCCCGTCGAGAACAGCCGGCAGGTTCTCCTCCTCGTTCCACGCCGGGATGAAGACCACGGTGTTGCTCACGACGCTTCGGGTTCCTTGTTCTCGATTTGCGCGGCACGGAGCTGGCGCGAGCGCACCGAGAGAGCCGCGAGCTCCCAGATCGCTGCGCCCGGAGTCGGGAGAACCCGCGCGGCCCGAAACGTCGTCTCGATCCCGTGCGCATGGAAGAGTCGGTGGAAGAACCAACGGGCGCGATAGAGGTGCAGCGGCGTGCATACGACGACCGCCCGGTCGATCCCACGCTCGCGAAGAAGCGGAAGGGTCCGTGCGGCGTTCTGCGCAGTCGAGGATGCGGTGGTCTCGACCACGAGCTCCACGTCCGGTCCTCTCCAGAGTGCGCGCATCTGCTCGGCCTCCGGGGTGCCCCCGTCCGGCGCCCAGCCGGTGAAGACGACGACCCGCGGTTGGAGCTGGCCCGCGAGTCGCTCGGCCTCCGCAACCACGCGCCGGCACGCGGGGCTGATTCGGTACAAGCCGCCCCCGGCGGCACGGCTGCTGCCGAGAGCGATGATCGCCAGGCTTGCGTCCACGTTGCAAGCGTAGACGCCTTCCTGCTCGTCGCCGGAGACTGATCAGTCCCGCCTGAAGAGCCGTGCCAGGCGCCCGCGTTGCCGAGGCTGCTCGGCGTGCCAGTCGTCGTAGGTCTTGAACGTTCCGGCAGCTCGCGCCGCGCGCACGCACTCGACGTGCGCATGCCGGCGCCGGTCGATGTCGCCTTCCGGTGCGATCAGCGCGTGCGCGCTCATCGCATGCAACCGGCGGCCGCAAAACGGACACACGTACGTTGCTGCTCTGCTGTTCTGCGCCGGACGCAGCGCCCACCATCGCGCCTCTTCCATGGGTGTTCTCTCTAGCATGCGCGGACATGGAGTTCGATCAGTTCTCCCTCGCCCTACTCTTGACGGGCCCCAACGACGGCGAGCTCGACGAGCAACGGCGGAACGAGATTCAGGATGCGCACCTGAATCATCTCGCGACGCTGCACGAGGCAGGCCACTTGATCGCGGCGGGCCCGCTCGTCGGCGGCGACACGACGGGATTCCGCGGTGCCACCATTCTGAACGTCAGCGCCGACGAAGCACGGGCGCTCTGCGAGCAAGACCCAGCGGTGCAGGCAGGCGTCTTCGACGTGCAGGTCCTGCCGTGGCTCGTCCCTGCCGGCGCTGTGCAGTACTCGCGCACGAGGTTTCCGCACTCGAGTGCCGAGGCGGAGAGCGACTAAGCGTCGATCGGAACATGTCCGGGCTGCGACGCGACACGCGCGAGCCACGCACGCACGGCCCCATACGGCTCGAGCTCGACGCCGGCCTCCGGGGCGACATGCGTGTACGCATAGAGCGAGATGTCGGCGATCGTGAAGCTGTCACCGACGAGATAGCTCCGACTGTCGAGGTGCCCGTCCATCGTCGCGAGCACGCGACGTGCCGCCGCCTGACGTCCGGGCAGACGATCCGCGAACTCGTCCGGCTTGCCGGAATAGGAGAGCCAGAACCGCGCGACCGCGAGCGCGGGCTCGTGCTCGTACTGCTCGAAGAACATCCACTGCAATACCTGCGCCCGCTCGTAGCCGTCGGCGGGTAGGAAGTGGGTGCCGTCCCCGAAGTACCAGAGGATCGCGTTCGACTCCGCGAGCGGCCGCCCGTCGTCGAGGACGAGCGTGGGGACTCGTAGCGAGGGGTTGAGGCCGCCGAGGACCTCCGGACGGTTCGAGCGGTCGACGACGTCCATCGTCCGACGCTCGTAGGGGCGCCCGAGGTGGGCGAGGAGCAGCCGCACCTTGTAGCAATTGCCCGAGACCGGGCTGTCGTAGAGCAGCACCTCGTCTAACGGGTCAGGTCGAAGAGGCTCCGCGCGGATCGTCGGCGACGTACGGCTCGACCGCCGGGACCTTGTCGACGACGACGTAGTCGTCAGTCCACTCCACCGCGCGCTCGATCTCCGGCGACTCGTGCCCCGGCCGGACGATGAAACGGTCGTCCTGCGAACGGACCCGCTCGTACACGTCGACCGGCACGCGCACGCGCTGCCCGCAGCCTCCCTCCTCGCCGCACTCGCAGAGAAAGTCGGTCCCACCGGGCGACCACGCCTGCGCACGATTGCCGAGATCGGCGATCCGTTCGTTGACCTCTCGGAAGAGAGCCTCGTTCCGTGCCTGGCGCGCGAGCCTTTCCTCGGAGCTCACCCGGGCGTTGTATCACCTCGCCGCTCAGGCGGCGGCGTAGCGCTTGGCCGCGCGGGCGCGGGCGCGCTCTGCCTCGACCTCGCGGTCCTTCGGCGGGGCGGAGGTAACGAGCTCGGCGACCAGCCTGCCGGTCGCGGCTGCGACGTCGTCGACCGCCCGCGCGAAAGCCTCCTCGTTCGCCTTCGAAGGCTTCGTGAAGCCGCTGATCTTGCGGACGTACTGCAGCGCGGCGTCACGGATCTCCTCCTCGGTCGCGTGAGGCTCGAAGTTGAAAAGTGTGTGGATGTTTCGGCACATGGCCCCATCCTAGGCACGAGGAGGTTCCTCAGGCGAAGTCGATGACGCTGCGGATCCCGTCCTGAGCCTCCATCAGCTCGAACCCGCGGTTGACGTCGTCGAGCGTCAGCTTGTGCGAGACGAATGAGTCGACGTCGATGTCGCCGGCGAGGTAGCGATCGACGAACTGCGGGACCTGGTCGCGTCCCTTCACACCGCCGAAGGACGAGCCCGCGACACGGCGGCCGGTGATCAGGAAGCGAGGGACGATGTCGAGCGTCTCGTCCTTGCCGGCGACGCCGCACATCGTGGCCAGGCCCCAGCCCATCCGCGCGGATTCGACCGCCTGCCGCATGACGTTCACGTTGCCCGTCGCCTCGAAGGTGTAGTCGGCGCCGAACCCACCGGTCAGCTCGAGGATCCGCTCGACGATATCGGGGCCGCCCAACATCTCCTCCGTCGCTCCATGCCGGCGCGCGAGCATGAGGCGCTCGCCCGAGAGATCCACGCAGATGATTCGACCCGCTCCTTGCAGTCGGCATCCGACGACTGCGCCGAGACCGACCATGCCGGCGCCGAAGACGATGCACGTCGCACCGGGCGCAACCTTGGCCGTGTTCATCGCTGCGCCGATGCCGGTCGAGAGCCCGCACGCGAACAGGCAGGCGCGGTCGAGCGGCGCCTCGGGATTGATCTTGGCAAGCGCGATCTCCGGCATGACGGCGTACTCGGCGAACGTCGAGGTCCCCATGAAGTGCCTGATCGGCTCGCCCTCGCGCGAGAGCCGCGTCGTGCCGTCTGGGAGGTAGCCCTTGTTCTGCTGCTCGCGGATCGCAAGGCAGAGGTTCGTGCGGTCATCGCGGCAGTGCTCACACTCGCGGCATTGCGGCGAGAAAAGCGTGACGACGTGATCGCCCGGCGCAACGTCTTTGACGCCGTCTCCGACACGCTCGACGACACCGCCGCCCTCGTGCCCGAGCACCGTCGGCACGTAGCCGGAGGGATCAGCGCCGGAGGCGGTATAGAGGTCGGTGTGGCAGACGCCGCACGCGACGAGACGGACGAGCACCTCGCCGGCCCGCGGCTCGGCGAGCTCGAGCTCCTGAACCTGGAGGGGTGCGCCGAAGTCCTCCAGCAAGGCCGCGCGAATACGCATCGCGCGATTCTCTCACTACCGGGTTTCGAGAAACCGCAGGACCGCGAGCACTCGCCGGTGGTCGGTGTCGGCCGGCGGGAGGCGGAGCTTCTGGAAGATGCTCTTCACGTGCTTTTCGACGGCGCGCTGCGTGATCACGAGCGTCGAGGCGATCGCGCCGTTGGAGCGGCCTTCCGCCATCAGCTCGAGCACCTCCCGCTCGCGTGGGCTCAGGTCTTCGAGCGGCTTGTGCTGCCGGGTGCGGGCGAGCAGCTGCGCCACGACCTCGGGGTCGATCACAGTGCCACCCCCGGCGACACGGTCGATGGTGTCGATGAAGTCGCCGACGTTCGTCACGCGGTCCTTCAGGACGTACGCGACACCGCCGAGGTCTCCGGAGAGCAACTCACTCGCGTAGTTCTCCTCGACGTATTGCGAGAGCACGAGGACCGCGAGATGCGGCCAGCGCGAGCGTAGCTCGAGGGCGGCGCGGATCCCTTCGTCGGTGTGTGTAGGAGGCATCCGCACGTCGAGGATCGCGATGTCCGGCCTCTCTCGCTGCACGAGGGACATCAGCTCGCCCGCGTCCTGCACTGAGGCGACGACCTCGTGCCCGTGGTCGTTCAACATGCGAACGAGCCCGTCGCGTAGGAGGACGGAGTCTTCTGCGATCAGGATGCGCACGGCAGCTCTGCCGTTAGGACCGTCGGACCCCCGGCCGGGCTCGTGAGGCGGAGCCAGCCCTCGACGGACGAGGCGCGGTCCACGAGACCCATGAGCCCGCCGCCGGGCCGCAGCTCGGCGCCGCCCACGCCGTTGTCGGAGATCTCGACGTGGAGCGTGTCGGCGGCACGGCGAACATGGATCTCAACGGCCGACGCGTTCGCGTAGCGCGCGGCGTTGGTCAAGGCCTCGGCGACGATGAAGTACGCCGTTGCCTCGACGGACGCAGGCGGCCTCTCGGTGAGGTCGACGTCGAGCCGAACCGGAACCGGAGACCGCGCCGCCAGCGCAGAGAGCGCGGCGTCGAGCCCACGGTCGGTGAGCACCGCGGGGTGGACTCCCCGCGCCAGGTTGCGGAGCTCGGCCACGGCGCGCTGGAGCTCGCGATGCGCATCGTCCACCAGGCCGCGAGCGGCAGTGGGGTCGCTCTCGAACTTCTCCAGCGCCATGCCGAGGTTCATCCCCAGTGCGAGCAACCGCTGCTGAGCGCCGTCGTGGAGGTCGCGCTCGATCTGCCGGCGATCGGCCATCGCGATGTCGACCGAGCGGGCCTGCGTCTCGCGAAGCGTGTCGATCCTCTCCTCGAGCGCGTCCTGCCTGCTCGGGCTCAGCATCCCGCGGATGATCGAGGCATCGAGGTGAGCGAGGCCGCGGATGACCCACGGCACGAGCGGGAGCAGGAGTAGACCCGCGGCCGCGAGCGGCAGGGTCTCGATCGGCGTGTCGAGCCGGCGGCCGTTCCAGACCTCGGGCGCAGCATCGGGCCACTCGATGGCGTAGATCGGAACCGTGATTGCCCACAGCGGCACGGCCCAGGCGGTGACGGCGACGGTGAAGTTGACGATGGAGAGGATGGGTTGCACGAGCCAGAGGTAGACGAGCTCCTTCCACGTCGTGCGGTCGAGGAACGGCGCGACGAGTTTCTGAAAGAGACCGTCGTTCTTCGGACGCCGGCGTGACGTCGGGTCTGCGACCTCCGCCCGGAGGAGCACGCGCGCGCGCCTGCGCTCGAACCAGGCGCCCCCTCGCGCGACGAAAAAGGTTGCGGTAAGGATCGGCAGCCCGATAAGCGTGATGAGCATGCCGAGCCCGAAGGTGATGCCGAAGGTGAAGACGGTGAACCACAAGACGCCGAACGCGAGGTCGAGCCAGAGATCCAGCGTGGCGAGGTACGTCCGCCCCTCGACGAGCGGCTTGAGGAACGACCGCGTCTTTCCACGCTTCATCGCCGGCGTTTCCAACGTGTGCTCCATGCGGCGAATGTAGCTCCGCCCGCACCGATGGAGAAAGAGGGGCTCCCGGCGTCTTCTCGGTCGTGCTAACACGACCTGCCGAGCTACGGGTATTGCGGCGGCGGCCGGCGTGAGCCCCTGGAAAGCACGAGGGGGAGCCGTGGCTCCCCCTCGCTCGCGAGGCCGCTCTCGCGCTCCCCCCGACTTTCAGCCTCCGACGAATGAGCTCACGCGGGCCGCCAGAGTAGACGCGTTCCGGGCGCAAAACCTGCGCTACGCAGGGAAAAGGCGACCTGGGTGACGGTCCGAGTGACCCTCAGCGTCGCTTGCGGCGGCGCCGGCGCGACGAGAAGCGTCGCCGGGCGGTCTTCTCGAGCACCTCGCGCTCCTCGAGGCTGCTCCCGGCTCCGAGGACGACGCACTGGAGCGGCGCCTCCGCCACGTGAACGGGCAGACCCGTCTCGGAGGCAAGCCGCAGGTCGAGACCGCGCAGGAGCGCGCCGCCTCCGGCGAGGACGATGCCGGCGTTCCCGATGTCCGAAGCGAGCTCGGGCGGGGTCTCCTCGAGCGTCCGTTTGACCGTCTCGACGATCGTGTCGACGGCCTGCGCGATTGCGGTCCGAACGTCGGTCGACGTGATCGTCGCGCGTCTCAGGTAACCGGTCACGCGATCGCGGCCGGCGACGTCAGTCTCGAGCTCGTCGCCGTGCGGCCAGGCGGAGCCGCAGGCGATCTTCGCCGCCTCCGCCGTCTCGGAGCCGATGAGCAGCCGCGCGTCCGAGTCGACGTAGCGGACGAGCGCGTCGTCCAGCTCGTAGCCCCCTACGCGTATCGACTCCCAGACGACGATGCCGCCGAGCGACAGGACGGCGACTTCGGTCGTCCCGCCGCCGATGTCGACGACCATCGTCCCTTCCGGCTCGCCGATCGGCAGCCCGGCGCCGATAGCGGCGGCGAGCGGCTCTTCGATAAGGGTGACGCTGCGGGCGCCCGCCGCGAGGGTGGCTTCCTCGACGGCATCGCGCTCGAGCTGCGTAATGCCGCTGGGAACGCAGAGGACGACGCGGGAGAGCGAGAGCCCGCCGCCTCCCGCGCGCCGCATGAAGTAGCGGAGCATGTCTGCGGTGACGTCGAAGTCGGCGATGACGCCGTGCCGGAGCGGCCGGATCGCGCGAATCGTCGCCGGCGTCCGGCCGATCATCCTCCGAGCTTCCTCGCCGACCGCGTGCACGGAGCCGGTCCGCTCGTCGATCGCTACAACCGAGGGCTCGAACAGGACGATGCCCTGCCCCCGCACGAACACGAGCGTGTTCGCCGTGCCGAGATCGATCGCCAGCTCGCGACCGCCGGTTAACCGCTGGAGCGCCACGACCCGCTCAAACTAGCCGTGCGTGCGGAAGTGCCCTCCGGTCGGCAGCAGCGCGCCGACCGAAACCGTTTGCGGCGCCGCGCTGTGCGACGAAGCCGGCGCTCCCGTCGCAACGGGGCATGCCCCGGTGCCAGGCACCGTCGCGAGACTGTCGCGAAACTGTGTCGAGAACCTGGCGAGGGTGCCGCCTCGCCGCTCGCGATGCGGCCTTGCAGCTAGCCAGGTCCGGGTGCCAGGCGCAGCGGGTCGAGTCCGCTGCGCCGTCGGAAGGCCGGCCGCGACAGCCCTCTGCGGGTGTTACATGCCCTTGGCTAGGCCGATCACGTGACCCTCCGGATCGGCGAAGAGCGCGATCGTCACCTGCGGAAGCTCTGTCACGGGCATGATCGTCTTGCCGCCGAGCCGCTCGGCCTTGTCGAGAACTGCCTGCGGGTCGTCGGCGCCGACATAGAACGTGACGCGCCCTTCACCGTCGGGAGACGCGCCGATGCCGCCGCCGATGCCGCCGTCTTCGGCTTCGACCATCGCGTAGGGCATGTCACCGGAAGCCTTCTGTGTCTTCCAGTTGAAGAGCTCGCTGTAGAAGCTCTGGAGTGAGTCGAGGTCCTTGCCGTTGACCTCGAAGTGCACGACGGGATGTGCCATTGCGTTCTCCTTTTTCACATTGACGGCGCTTGCTCCACCCACGGGTCGTCGCCGGGCTCGCCCCCGGCTGCGGCAACCTCGAGACGGGGGAGATAGTGATCCCATCCGACGGAATGCGAACGGGCCGCTTCGACGCTCGAGAGGTTGTGCACGAAGTGCAGGTTCGTGCCCGTCTCGTCGGCCGTCAACTCGATCTCGATGGTCGAAGACCCCGGCGGGACCCCTTCCTCGTGCTCCCAGCCCCAGGTGAAGACGAGCCGGTGGGGCGGGTCGAGCTCGACGAACTCCCCGCGCGCTGTATGTCCTGGGATGACCTCGCAGCGGTAAAGCCCGCCCGGCTGTGCATCGAAGGTGCAGGCCGTGCCCATCCAGCGCGTCGCCTTGTCGGGATCGACGAGGAATCCCCATACCGTCTCTGGACTTGCTGCGATCGAGAGAGTCCGCTCGACCGATGTGGTCTCAGCTGTTGCGTCCATGCTTCTTGCGCTCCTCCTTTTCCGCTTCGCGTTTGAGTGCCTCGAGCCGGACGTCCCAGAACTCCTCGAGGAAGTCCCTGAGCTCGGTCAGCCCTTCGGGACGTGCCCGGTACAGGCGGCGTGTTCCGTTGCGTCGCTCGCTCACGAGCCCCGCCTCCTTCAGGACGTTCAGGTGCTGGGAGACCGCGGGCCTCGTCACGTCGAAGTTCGACGCGATCTCGCCTGCGCTGAGCTCGTCGTCTCGGACGAGCCTCAGGATCTGGCGTCGCCGCGGCGCTGCCATTGCTTTCAGCGCTGCCTCCACCGCGACTATTTAAGCACAGACTTACGTAAGGAGCAACTTAAATTCACGTGTCGACGATCTCGATCACGCTCCAAGACTCCGCCTTGGACCCGCGGTTCACGAAGTCGAGGGCTCGCTTCTGCCAGCCGTACTTGCGCCGGAGCAGACGGTCGATCCCTGGATCAGCGATGACCCGCGCCTGACCGCTGAGGCGTCGTCCGCGCTCGCGCCCCCTGAAATTCGCGGCTGCCACCAGGACATGCGGATCACGTCGCAGCCGGCGGACCTTGAATGTCTTCGTTCCGCTCCAGACGAGAAGGCGGCGGCCATCGTCGCTTGTGACCCATACCGGAGTCGATACCGGCGTACCGTCGCGCCTGAAGGTCGTAAGGCTGATGTAACGCTCGGCGGCGAGGGAGCTCACCATCTCTGCACACCTCCTGGTATGCGGCGTATACCAACGAGTGTACACCGTATACTCAGCGGATGGCAAGGCTCGATCTCGACACGGTCGTCGACACCGGGATCGCCCTCGCGGACGACCACGGCCTCGAAGCCGTCTCGCTACGCCGCATTGCCCGGCGCCTCGGCGTGACGCCGATGGCGCTCTACCGTTACGTCGAGAGCAAGGACGACTTGCTCGACGCCATGGCAGACCGGCTCTACGCGGATGTCATCGCTTCGAGCGGGGACGGGGAGTGGTGGGACTCGCTCGCGGGGCTCGCGCGCTCGACCCGGACGGTGCTGCTCGCTCATCCCTGGGCCGCGCCGCTCTTCGCACGCCCTCTCGCCGGGCCGCATGCGCACGCGCTCGACCAGCTGCTCCGCAACTCATTGCGAGACGCCGGCTTCTCGGCCGCGGAAGCCCGCGAGCTTCACGACCAGCTGAGCAACATGGTCTTTGCTCTCGTTGCGCCCGAGTTGCGTGGCAGGCGGAACCGCGCCGCATTCGAGCGCGGGCTCGAGCTGCTGCACGCGGGCCTACAGGCGCGCCGCCTCGGCTAGCCCGTCAGCGGCTCTCCCGTCTCCAACAGCGTCTTGAGGCCGCTGAGGATGAACGGCATGCCGCCGCCGATCTGCGCGAACGTGGCCGTCTCGGAGTCGAACCCGTCGTGAACGACGGTCAGCTTCGAAACTCCTGGGCCCGCCTCTTCGAGCGTCCACGTGATCCGTGAGGGAGGATCGGACCGGACCTGGTCGTCCCAGCGCGCGTCGAACGTGCAGACCAACTGTTCTGGCGGCCTCGACGCGATGACCTCGCCGACGATCGCCGGCTCGCCCTGGATCCGGTAGACGAACGGGGCGCCCGGACGCCAGTCGGATTCGACCGTGCTCGCGTAGTAGTACTTGAGCGTGTAATCCGAGCTAGTCAGCGCTTCCCAGATCTGGTCACGGTCCGCGCGGATGAAGATCGCGAAGACGTGCGACGGCTTCTGAGTCGGCGCGTCGATGCTCTCGACAAGGGTGGGGTCGGTCGCGGGCACAGCTGCTCCTTTCTCGAGGTCGGCCTTCAGACCGAGGAGGGCCGCGGACGCCGCCGCGGCGAACTTGTGGATCCAGCGGTCGTGGAGCTCCCGGATCGGCACGGCGTTGAGGTAGTGGAGCTTCGAGCGGCCGACCCTGTGCGTCGTGACGAGGCCGGCCTCCTCGAGGACGCGCAGGTGCTTCATCACGCCGAAGCGCGTGATCTCGAACGCGGCCTCGATCTCGCCCAGACTCTGGCCGTCGCGCTCGAAGAGCCGGTCGAGGATGGATCGGCGGGTCGGGTCTGCGAGCGCGCGGAAGACGGGCTCGTCCTCGGGATCCAGAAGATGTGACCGCTGGGTCACGCTTTTCATGCGGCGACTATAGTGACCAAAAGGTCACATGTCAACCACGATGACGGCCGCGCCCGTGACCTCGCCCCCGCGAAGCTGGTCAAGGGCCTCGTTCGCCGTGCTCAGCGGAAACGGCTGGACATGGCTCCGCACGGGAACCTGCGGGGCAAGGTCGAGGAATTCCTCGCCGTCCCTGCGGGTCAGGTTCGCGACCGACCGGATCGACCTTTCCTCCCACAGGAGCTCGTAGGGAAATGACGGGATGTCGCTCATGTGGATTCCCGCGCAGACCACGACGCCGCCCTTTGCCAGCGAGCGCAAAGCCCTCGGAACGAGCTCACCGACCGGGGCGAAGATGATCGCGGCGTCCATCGCCTCGGGCGGAGCATCGTCCGATGCGCCTGCCCACTCGGCGCCCAGCGACCGGGCAAATGCCTGTCCCTCCGTGTCGCCGGCGCGGGTGAATGCGAACACGCGGCGTCCTTGCCAGCGTGCGACCTGCGCAATCAAGTGCGCGGACGCGCCGAATCCGTACAGCCCGAGCACGGCCGCATCGCCCGCCCAGCGCAGCGCGCGATACCCGATCAGGCCCGCGCAGAGCAACGGCGCTGCGTGCAGTGGCTCATAGCCGTCAGGTATGCGGAAGCAGAAGCGACTGTCCGCGACTGCGTACTCGGCGTAGCCTCCGTCGAAGTCGTACCCGGTGAACCGAGCGCGATCGCAGAGGTTCTCGCGGTCACTTCGGCAGAACCGGCACTCCCCGTCCGTCCAGCCGAGCCACGGGACACCGACCGCTTCGCCTTCGACGAACGTGTCTACGCCGGCCCCGAGAGCGTCGACGTCCCCGACGATCTGATGTCCGAGGACGAGCGGGAGCTTCGGTTGCGTGAGCTCGCCCTCGACGATGTGGAGATCGGTGCGACACACGGCGCATGCGTGCACGCGGACCCGAACCTGGCCGGGCCCGGGCTCCGGAAGCGGCAGCTCGGTCGCGACGAGCGGCGTGCCGGGCTGGGTGAGCACCATCGCCTTCAAAACAGGTGATCCGAAAACCGTGCTCGGCGCATTTACTAACCGGCGAGGTTAGCGACCGGACCAAGACGCACGACACTTTCGTCGACGCGCTTCGTCATCGCGGGTCGAACGTTCGCCGAAGTTTCTCGACAAGACGACGAGCACAGGATCGCCGGGCGAGGTCAGGTTCGCGCCCGCGCGCCGTCGCTTGCGGAGATCCGACGCCGGAGCGACACTCGGCGCATGCCGATCTGCGCTAGATGCTCACAGGACAACCCCGACATCGCGAAGTTCTGCCTCGCGTGCGGTGCGCCGCTCGTTGCGCCCGAGCCGACGTCGGAGGAACGAAAGCTGGTCACGGTCCTGTTCACCGACATCGTCGGTTCGACCGCGAAGGCAGAGCAGATGGACCCGGAAGACGTGCGTGCCCGGCTCGCCCCGTACTACGTTCGCCTCCGCCGAGAGCTGGAGCGCTTCGGCGGTACGGTCGAGAAGTTCATCGGCGACGCGGTCGTTGCCCTGTTCGGGGCCCCCGTCGCACACGAAGACGATCCGGAGCGTGCGGTTCGTGCCGCGTTCGCCGTTTGCCAGGCGATCGACGAGCTGAACGCGGAGGACGAGTGGCTCGACCTCCGGGTCCGCGTCGGCGTGAACACGGGTGAGGCGCTCGTCGTCGTCGGGGCGCGCGCGAGCGAGGGCGAAGGCCTTGCAGCCGGAGACGTCATGAACACTGCCGCCCGCCTGCAGTCGGCGGCGCCGGTCGACGGCATCCTCGTGGGCGAGCTGACCTATGCGGCGACCCGAAGCGTGATCGACTATCGCGAAGCGGAATCGATCGCAGCCAAGGGCAAGTCGGAGCCCGTGCCTGTCTGGGAAGCCGTCGCGGTCAGGGAGACGACGGCCGGTGCCACCATCGAGGGACCCGCGTTCGTCGGGCGCGAGGACGAGGCCGCCGCGCTGGAGGAGGTCTGGCGCACGACTCTGAGCGTCCGCCGCCCGTTTCTCGTCACGATCGTCGGCCCACCCGGCCTCGGCAAGAGCCGCCTGCTGGTCGAGTTTGGGCGTCGCGCCGAGAACGAAGGCCGCGTCCACTGGGGTCGTTGCCTGCCCTACGGCGAAGGAATCACGTACTGGCCCGTGACAGAGCTCGTGAAGTCCGCCGCCCGCATCCTCCAGAGCGACGATCGCACGACGATCGCCGCGAAGCTCGACGACTTCCTCGAAACGCTCGGAACGGACGATGCGGACGAGCTTCGAACGATCGCAGCGGCGTTGTCGAACCTGATCGGTATTCCCACGACTCCGCGTGGCACCTACGCGGCGAGCGAGATCTCCCAAAGCGAGCTGCACTGGGGAATCCGGCGCACGATGCAGCTCCTGGCGGCCACGCAGCCCACCGCGCTCATCTTCGAGGACCTTCATTGGGCGGAGCCGACGCTGCTCGAGCTCATCGCCTACGTCGCGGCGAGCGACACGGACGCGCCGCTTGCTCTTGTCTGCTCGGCGAGGCCGGATCTCGCCGAAGTAATGCCGGGCTTCCTCGGCAGCGACGGCCGTCGCCAGACGATCGAGCTCAGCACGCTCGGCCGTCAGCAGGCGGTCGCTCTCTTGACCGATCTCCTCGGTGACCCTTCACTGGCCGAGACGCCGCTTGCGTCCGCGCTGATCGAGAACGCTGGTGGCAACCCGCTGTTTCTCGAGGAGACGGTGCGAACGCTGCGCGACCGCGGCCTTGTCGACGCAGAACGCTGGCGCAGCGAGGACGTCGGCGAGCTGCCCGTGCCGACGAGCGTCCAGGGCTTGATCAGCTCGCGCCTCGACCGGCTCGACCCTACCGAGAAGAGACTCGCGCACCACGCTTCCGTGGTCGGAGCCGTCTTCTGGGCGGGCGCGGTCGCGCACATCGGCGTCGAAGACGCGAGCCCGGCCGCTGATCCGCGCCCGGGGCTGACGTCGCTCGAGCGTCGCGACTTCGTTGCGCATAGCGCCGTGTCCACTGTCGCCGGCGAAGAGGAATACGCGTTCAAGCACATTCTCATGCGAGACGTCGCGTACGGACAGATCCCGAAGGGTCGGCGGGCCCAGCTCCATGTGCGCTTCTCCGATTGGGTGACAATCCTCCCCGGCAGCGCAGAGGAGTTCGTGGAAATCGTGGCCTGGCATCTCGAGCAGGCGTGCCGGCTCTCCCGCGAGGTCGCCCGCAGCCCCATCGAGCCGCCGGTCCTCGAAGCCGCCCGTGCCTTGGCGAATGCAGCCCGCCGCGCGGAACAGCGCGAAAGCCTACGCGAGGCCCACCGGTACTACACACGTGCTCTGGACGTGCTCGGGGACGCTGACGCCGAGGTGCAACTCGAGCTTCGTCTGCGCCGTGCGGACATCACGATGATGCTCGGCCTGCTGAAGGAGGCCGGCGAGGAGCTCGAGAAGGTTGCCGATGCCGCAGAGCAAGACGGCCGTGCCGATATCGAATGCGAAGCGTCGTTGCTGCTCGGCGACATCGACCAGCGCCAGGGCCGCGCCACAGAAGCGCATCGGCGGCTTGCCGAAGCGGAGGAGCTCGCGCGCAATACCGGCAACGTCCTTCTCCGGACCAAAGTCGCGTATGTCCTCGCTGCGCTCGTAGCCGACTTCGAGGGAGAGCACGGGCGCGCAATCGACAATCTCCGTGCCGGCATCGCGCTCGCCGAGGAGATGGATGACGCATCGCTCGTCGCGGAAGGCCACCTTCGCCTTGCTGCGATCCTGATCAACCGGGGCGAACTGGCCGAACCGGAGACCGAGCTGCGTCGTTGCCTCGAGCTCGCCGCCGAGCTCGGCAGCCATCGCATCGAAGCAGAGGCGACTTCGTGGCTCGGGATGATCCGGTACCAGCGCGGCGACCGCGACGAGGGTGAGCGGCTGTGCCTCCGGGCACGGAGCTGGTTCGAACGGACCGGCGACACGTACTTCCAGGTCCAGAACCTCGTGCGCGGCCTTGCCATCTTCGCACTCGCAGACGGCCGGGCCGAGGAAGCAGAGGCGTGGCTGCGCGAGGCTGTACCCGTCGCTCTTCAGATCGGCGGCTGGGTGATCGTCGACACATACCGCTACCTCGCAGAGGCGCTCGTGGCGCAGGAACGGATCGACGATGCGAAGGAGCTGGTCGCGTTTGCGGCACGCAACGTACCGGAGGAGGACGCCTACGCACGCTCGGCATTGCTCATGGCTCAGGCGATCGTCGCGACCGCCGCTCGCGAGCCGACGGCGGCAGCAACCGCGTTCGCGGAAGCCTTACGGCTGATCGAGGAGCTCGACCTCCCGCTGGAGCTCGCGGAGGCCCGGCTGACGCTCGCCCATTCGCTGCGCGCCCTCGGCGACGTCACGGGAGCGCGGGCCGAACTCGAACGTGCGCGTGCAATCTTCGCTCGCAGCGGTGCAACGACACGTCAGGACGCGATCGACGCCGAGCTCGCTGAGCTCGTGGAGGGGCCGGCGGCCGCCGGCCCCTCCACGGTCTAATCACCGGCTACGGGATTACCGCCGCCGGGTTGATCCCGAACTCGCCGACGGCGAAGCCCGAGGGGTCATTCGCGGTGACATCGATATGCGCGAGCGTTGCACCTCCGGTTCCGTAGAACCCGAAGTACTTCGCGCCCCCTGGGGTCGTCACCTGGACCGGTCCCGACGTCGTGCCATCCTGAGCCGTGGCCTGGAGGGTGAAGGTGTTGAAGGTGTTCGCCTCCGAATAGAAGTAGAACGCTTTCGTCCCGGCCGGGAGCGTGATCCTCACGTGGCTCGGGTCGGCCGCGGTGCAACCGAAGCCGTTGTCGAAGCAGGTGTCGTAGACGTCGCCTGTGTAGCCGTGGCTCCAGTTGTTCCACCCCCCATCGGGAACCGTGTCATGGTGCAGGCGCGGATCGAAGGAGATCGTTCCCGCTGGGTCGCTGACACCGCCGACTTCGCCGAGCGGTTGTGGATCTGGCCCGAACGCCGTCATCGTGTACGGGCCGAGAGTCGAGGGTGGTGCGTTCGTCCCCGGCGACCCGTCGAAGGTGATGGTCGGCGTCGAGCACGTCGTGCCCGTGCAGTTGATGCTTGTGTTGACGTTTTGCCCGCTCTGGGTATTCGTCGTCGGCGGCTGCCCGTTGATTTGCGTCGTTTGGGTCGCGGTGCAGTTCCCTGATGTGCTGCAATCGGCCTGCACGGTGTTCGTCTGGGTTTGACCCGTGTCGTTGTTCTGAGTCGAACTCTGGTTGATCGTGAACGTGTCCTCGTCATTGTCGGCCTGCGTCGAGCAGCACGGACCCTTCCGCACGTACGCGAGCCGGCGATCCGGTCGAGGATCACGCTGCCCCTGCGAAATCGGCCCGTACTGTGTCTGGGTCAGGGAATACGTCGGTTTGGTTCCCGTGGTGCAAGTC
Organism: Actinomycetota bacterium; assembly: GCA_046732275.1. Lineage (GTDB taxonomy): Bacteria > Actinomycetota > Thermoleophilia > Gaiellales > Gaiellaceae > 3-1-20CM-4-69-9. The sequence continues at coordinate 36,017 of JBKPMS010000188.1, forward strand.
GGAGAACCGGAGGCCTGAGCATGCTCGCACTGCGTCTCGGTCTGGCTCGCAGTGGCAGTTGAGAGGCCGTGGCTGAACTGATTCACCTGGGCCTGGATGCCGCCGTTCGCCGAGCCTTGCGTCTGGGTGACTGGTCCGACCGGCGTGCTCGCGCTCGCGGTCAGAGTGCTCGTCTGAGAAAACGCTGCTGTGTTCTGACCCGTAGCGGTTCCCAATCCGGCACCCTGGTTCTGCTTGATCTCGAGATCCACGTACGCCGCGTTGGCCGAAGCATTCTCGTTCTGCGTGATCGCAGCCGTACCCTTTGCGCGGGAGGTCAGTATCTGGGTTTGCGTGAGCGGCCCGGAAACACAGGCAGGCATCGCCGGCGGAGCCGCTGCGCTTTGCACCGTGTTGCCACCAGCCGCGGCGTCCTGAGTAATCGAAACCGACTGCTGGGCGTCCAGCGTCGTGTTGATGGCGACGCCCTTCTTGGCGTTCGTCGGGGTGTTCGTCTCGGTGATGTTCTGGTAGACACACGCCTGGTTGTTGTTCGAACCGCTCGTCTGCTGTGTGATCTGAGCTGAAACTGTGGCCGAGACCGTCTGGTCGAGGCTCGACGCCTGGAAGGCCCTCTCGACCACAATCGCAACGTTGTCGCCGGTCGGGTTGTTCTGGTTGATAATGCACGACTGGATCAGTCCAGTCGTCTTGTTGCATGTCGCCGTGTTCGTTGCGGCGGCGGCCGTCAGCGATCTCGACGTTCTCGTTGCGCTCTTCGCCCTAGTCGCCTGCACGACGACGCAGCTTCCGGTCGTGCAGAGGAACCTGTTCTTACCGCCGCGCCGCGCGACCTGGACGACCGGATGAGCCGTCGACGTGCACGACCAGCCGGCGCCCGGACAATTCGGGCCCGCGTAGTTGTGGACGCCGCGCTGGATGACGACTCCGCGCGGGTTGACGCCAATCGCGCGGAGATAGCGCTTCACCCCGGCGATGGTCTTGAGATTCGCCTCCCCAAGCAGAGCCCCACGCCGCGCGGCCGATGTGCTGGCTGCGCTGCGCTCCACCCCTTTTGCGCCCGCGGAGGCTGCGCGCGTCGGTGCGTTCGCCGCTCCGGCGCCGCCGGCTAGCCCTGCCACGATCGTCGCCACCGCGAAGACGGCGGCAAGCTTGATCCGCCTGTTCATTTGTCTCCCCTCTATGAGCCTCGCCGCAGTTCGAGAACCCCATTACCTCGGTCGTAGGACTGCCCGAGTCTTGCGCTTGACGAGGGAATTTTCAAGGGGTTCGCTTCAGAGAAGAGGCATCGGCCGCCCGATTAGGCTCCGGCGATGAACGAGCTGCTCGCGCTCGTCGTGGCGCTGCTCCCTTGACTTGTTCCGGGACGCGTGACAAGACTGTCTGGGGGTCCTGCCTCGCTTCGACGAGCCAGGAACTTCAACTGCGGATCACACAGGAGGTTGTACGCGGTGGTGAAAACCACGTCGAAGTGGCGGACCCTCGGCCTGCGCGGCCTGACGGTTTGCCTCTGTCTCGTTGCTACTGCGCTGCTCGGAGGAGCGGGCCGGTCGGCCGCGAGCACACAAACACAATGCAATCAGCCGGACCCGACCGGCCGGCAGTTCTGCGTGTCAATCGAGGATTCGGACGGCGTCTCGCCGTCGGGCCTCGTCGGCTCCGGGAACAGGCAAGTCAACGTGGAGGCCTACCAGTTCTACAAGCTCTCCATCGCCAACGTCAGTGGCAGCACGCTCACCCAGGTGAAGATGGACGTGGTACTGAGGGACAACCTGTCAACGGGCGGAAGCGTCAACTCGACAGCCGTCTACGTTCCCTCGTCTTCCGCGTCGTTCTGCTCAGTCGTGTCCACGAACCCGAACACGGTGCGCTGCACGCTGCAGAATCTCGCCGGCAATACGGGGACGCCGACCTTCGTCCTCGGCTATCGCACGTCTAACACCGCCAACGTCGTGTCGACGGATGCGGTGGTCACCGTGAGCACCAAGGAGGGGGCGAATGGAGGAGCCAATCCGGCCGACCTGACGTTCACCGAGAACACGAGCCTCGAGCCGAATCCGGAAGGCTCGGTCGCATGGTCGCCGGCGCAGCAAGGCGTCTCAATGGGGACGAGCCCGACCTTCGATAACCAGTTCTCGACGATGCAGTACACCGTCCCGGCTGGAAAGAAGGCGTTCGTTGCGACGCTCAACGAGTCAGCCGGCAACCTCTGTCCTCCTGACTCCAGCTTCACCTGCTTCGGCGAGCTCGTGACGACCGACCTCAGCGCAGCCGAAGACGGAACCTTCACACGGGCGAATCTCTTCCATCTGACGATGAAGGTGTCACTCGACCTCTTCAAGGGTGGAAACACGAAGAGCGTGAAGGTCTTCCACCAACCCGACAGCGGCCCTCTCGAGGTCCTGACCCAGGACAACAACAAGTGCACGTCGAGCCCGCCGACGACGACGGAGTCCGTTCCGTGCATCCTCGTGACCACTGCCCCGGCCAAGAAGCCAGAGCTCCTCGTCGTCGAGGTCTGGGCTTTCAAGAACGGCGGCTGGATGACCGGAAACTAGGCGGCGGCCTTCCTTCAGCGCCCCTGATCGGCGAGCGCACGCAGTGCCGTGCGCTCGCCGATCACATTCCCTTTCCTGGCGTAAAGTGTCGCCGCCTCGCGGAGTGCCTCGGCCCGCTCGAACACGCGCCCGGCTCCCCCGAAGACGTCGGCTTGGACCGATAGCGCATCGCCTGTCTGCACCAGGGCGTCCGTTTGCCGCAGCATTTCAACGGCCTCACGCGCCGCCGCCTCCGCGGCGGGAATGTCGCCTGAGCGCGCCAGGATCGCGGCTTTCGCCGTGCGCCACAACGCTTGCGTCTCGATGTCGTCCTGCGTCGAAACCTCCTCTGCGACGAGTGCATACCTCTCCGCCTCGCCAAGGCGGCCATCCAGGCAAAGCACCAGGGCGAGATTTGCCGCGACAGTGGGTCGCAGGTAGCGCTCGCCCATCTGGTCGAGAGTCTCGTAGTCGTGTCGTAGCTCGCGCTCGGCTGCGCTGAGGTCACCCGCGAGGAGCTCGACGACCGCCGACGCGAGGGAGGTTCGCGCGCTGTACAGGGTCGCGCCAATCTCGTCGAAGGTCGATCGAGCCTCACCGTAGAAGGAGCGTGCCGTGTCGAAGTCACCCGACATTGCGTACAGCGGCGCCATGAGCAACGTGACGAACGCCTGCACCTTACGGTTGCCTGAGGCCTCGGCGAGTGTTTGCTCGCAGCGCGCAATTGCCTCGCTGACATGTGTCGGCCCGTAGAGCGCCGCCATCGCATATCCCAACGCGGCGGCTGCAGCACCGCGGCGGTCGCCGGCCAGCTGGGCGTGCCGGACAGCTCGCTCCGCTGCGGCGGCCGCGTCGCCAAACCTGTAGGAGACGCCATAGGCGTCGACGGCCATTCGCCACGCTTTTGCGAGGCGCCGATGATCGTCCTCTTCCTCGAAGACGGGCACGGCGGTTTCGAGCTCGAGCAGGACGGCTTGGCACCAATTCGCCTCGCTGCCGCCGGAGTAGTGCTCCGTCGTCAACCGCGCTAGACGTGATTCTGCGCCGAGTGCCGACCTGCCGAGACGCTTCGACGTTTCCACCGCCTCACCCAGGAAAACCTCTGCCCAGGCGAGCTCCCCGGTTTGTGTCAAAGCCTGCGAGAGGTCCGGAATGAGCTCGATCCGAGCAAGGTCGTCCTCGGGCAGCAGGTCGTGTGCGCGCCTGAGGAGGTTGGCCGCGGCCGGCATGTCCTCGCGGGCGAAGGCGCGGCGGCCCGCCGCTTCGAGCTTCGTTGCGGCGCGGCTCGCGAGCTGCCGCTGATGGTCGTCGGGCTCACCGAGCTCGCTCAGGTACTCGTAGGCCTGCTCGAGGTGAAAGCCGAGGATCTCCTCGTACTCGACCGCGCGGTCACGGGCCTGGTTGACACGGTCGCCCCAGTCGGCGAAGCGCTCGTGCAGGGTTGCGCGGTTGCGTTTCAGCAGGCCTCCGTAGGCGGCGTCGCGAATGAGGATGTGCGCGAACCGGTAGATCGGAACCGTCTCCTCGCGAGTCGTCGCGCGGACGAGCTGCTTCTGAGCCAGCGTGTCGAGTCGGATTTGGAGTCCCCCGCGGACAGCATCCGGTACGAGCTCCTCCACAGCGTCGTGCGCGAACTCGAGACCGATCACCGAGGCGACGTCGACCACGGCGCGCTCCTCGGGGTGGAGCCCGTCGAGACGTGCCGCGAGCAAGGCGTTGATCGTCGGAGGGATCGGAAGCTCGTGGACCTTCTCCGCCACGACCCAGCCGTCCGGCGAGCTCTGCAGGATGCCCTGCTCGATGAGCATCGACACCATCTGCTCGGCATAGAGCGGGTTGCCCTCTGCCGAGTTCACGATGCGGCGTCTCACGCTGTCGTCGATCGCCGACTGGCCGAGGACGCCGTCGATGAATTGTTCGATCGCGCGGCTTGAGAGCGGTTGAAGGTCGATGACGTCGCCGGGCAGCCCGCGCTGCCAGACCTCTACGAACGAGGGACGCCCGGTGCAGAGCAGCAGCAGCCGTCCGCTCGAGCTCGTGGCCAGCTGTTCGATGAGGTCGAGTAGCGTCGCCTCGGCCCAGTGCAGGTCCTCCCAGATGAGCACGACCGGCCGGTCGCGCGCGAGCGACTCGAAGTAACGCCGGGTTGCGAAGAACATCTCGTCCAGCGGGAACGTCCGATCGATCAGCCCGACGGCTGACGCGACACGCTCGGCGATCTCATCCTGGTCGCCGCCGACCGATGCGCGTAGTCGTTCGAGCGCGGTCTCCGGCCGCTCGTCGAGGGCGATCCCTGCAGCCGCGCGAACGATCTCACCGAGCGGCCAGAACGTGATGCCGCGTCCGTACGGGAGACAGCGGCCGGTGAGGACGAGGGCGTCGTCTCCGATGGAGCGTAGGAACTCCTCCGTCAGGCGAGACTTGCCGACGCCCGCTTCCGCGAGCAGGGTGATCGTGTGCGGGGAGTTACTTCCCACCGCCTCGCCGTAGGCAGTTCGGAGGCGGTCCAGCTCGGCCTCGCGGCCGACGAACACGCTGTGATGGGTGCGTGCGTGCTGGCCGAGCTCTTGAACCGACACGAGCCGATACGCAGGGACGTCGTCCGCCTTCCCCTTCAGCTGCAGCGGCTCGACGGGCTCCACTGTCACCGCGTTCTTCACGAGCTGATAGGTCGGCTCGCCCACGAGTACCTCGAGGGCGGGAGCGGCCTGCTCGAGGCGCGCGGCGGTATTCACCGTGTCTCCGGTGACCAGGCGCTGCCCCGACGTGACGTCACCGGCCACGACCTCGCCGGTGTTGACGCCCGTTCGGTTGCGAAGTGTGACTCCCCACCGGGACTGCAGCTCGTCGTTCAGAATCGCGAGCCGGCTCTTCATCTCGGCGGCGGCGCGAACCGCGCGAAGCGCGTCGTCCTCGTGCGCCGTGGGGAGGCCGAAGACAGCCATGATGGCATCGCCGATGTACTTCTCGATGGTGCCGCCGTGGAGCTCGAGAGCCTCGCGCATCTCGTCGAAATAGCGCGAGGTCACCTCCCTCAGCGACTCTGAATCAAGACGCTCGCCGAGGGCCGTCGATCCCTCGAGGTCGGAGAACACGATCGTGACCGTCTTGCGAACTTCCTTGGCCGGCAGCTCGACCGTGAGCGGAGTACCGCAGTAGCCACACAGCCGGAACCGGTCGGGGACCTCCTCACCACAGTTAGGGCACGTAATCAACGTCACAGAAGTGTGGCACGCGAAGCCGTTGTCCACTACGTTGGACGCCGATGGCGGCCGTGCGGAAGTACGACCTCTACAGCGACCGCTTCCGCGCGGAGACGTACTCGAGCTTCGCGGAGATGCGCGAGCGCGATCCGGTGCTCTGCCGGATCGGCCTCGACGGCCAGTCGCCGATCTGGTTCATCTCCTGCACGCCTCGAGGCGGAGATCGCGCTCACGACGTTGCTCCGTCGCCTGCCGCGCTGGCGGCTCACGGCCGCCGATAGGGAATTGTCGTGGCGTCCGGTTCCGCTTTTTCGCAGGCTGGCGGCTCTGCCGGTTGCCCGGCAAACGCCGAGTCGAAGGCGTGATCCGCGCGGCCGTAGAACGGCACGTCGTCGTGGTTCAGAATCCCGCACTCATGGATGAATCCGCCGGCGCCGAGGACCTCTATCGAAAACTCCACGAACGCTGGAACGCACGCGATGCCGCTGGCTTTGCCGCGTTGTTCGCGGCGGAAGGTCATGTGATCGGTTTCGACGGGAGCGAGATGCACGGGCCCGACGAGATCGCCTCAGAGCTGGGGCGCATCTTCGCGGATCACGGGACGGCCGCCTACCTCGCGAAGGTCCGTGACGTGCGTCTGCTCAACGACGACATCGCCGTGTTGCGGGCGGTCGTCGGCATGGTTCCACCCGGTGAGTCCGATCTCAATCCCCACGTCAATGCGGTTCAGACGCTCCTTGCGACGCGCGTGGACGGCTCGTGGCGGGTCACGCTCCTCCAGAACACACCCGCTCAGTACCACGGCCGTCCGGAGGCTGCCGAGGCCCTGACGGCGGAGCTCCGCGAGCTCCTCTAGCGCCGTGCCGGATTGGGCGAGCGCACTGCTCGGAGCGGCGATCGGAGCGGTGGCGGCCATCGGCGGTGCGTACCTACAGGCGCGCGAGGCTCGCCGCGCGGGCGACGCCGAACGCCGAGAAGGCGCCGCCCGGCTCGTGGGCCGAGTCCAGTCTTTGCTTCGGGAGTGCGATCCGGAAGCACCACCGCCCCCGGATCCCGGAGGCCTCAAGTGGCGCTGGGGCGAGCTCCGGCTCGAGCTCGACATCCTCGCAGCGTCGTATCCCGCGAAAGCCGTTCCCGAGCTCACCGAGCGGCTGATTCACCAGGGCGATGCCGTTCTCCAGGAGCCTGAGCGCCGCGATGCGGAAGCGTTTGCGAAGGCGTCAGACGCTGCCGCCAAGCTCCTCGCGGCTTTGCGCGCTAGCCGCTAACGGTCGTGGCTCGTGCCCGCTCGAGTGCGGCGGCGATCTCGTCGAGGATGGCCGGATCGTCGATCGTCGGGGGCGTCGTGTACTCCTCGCCGTCCGCGATGCGTCGCATCGTGCCGCGCAGGATCTTTCCGGAGCGCGTCTTCGGCAGCCGCTCCACAATCACTGCGGACTTGAATGCCGCAACCGGCCCGATCCGTTCACGGACCAGCTGTACGACCTCGGGGACGATCTCGTCGGGTGGCCGCTGCACGCCCGCCTTGAGAACGAGCAGGCCGAACGGGAGCTGGCCCTTGAGCTCGTCGGCGACGCCGATCACCGCGCACTCTGCGACGTCCCGATGCGACGCAAGCACCTCCTCCATCGCGCCCGTGGACAGCCGGTGTCCCGCGACGTTGATGATGTCGTCGGTGCGAGCCATGACGAACACGTAGCCCTCGTCGTCGATGTATCCGGCGTCGGCGGTCTGGTAGTAGCCCGGAAACTCCGACAGGTAGGTCTCGCGCCAGCGCTCGTCGGCGTTCCAGAGCGTCGGCGAGGATCCCGGGGGTAGGGGCAGCTTCACGACGAGTGCGCCGATCTCCCCAGCCTGACGTTCGATCCCATCCTCGCCGACGGCGCGGAGATCCCAGCCCGGCACAGGCTTCGTCGGCGAGCCCGCGACGACGGGCAACGCCTCGATCCCGATGCAGTTGGCCACAACGGGCCAGCCCGTCTCCGTTTGCCAGTAGTGGTCGATGACGGGTATGCGCAGCTTCTTCTCGGCCCACCGGAGCGTCTCGGGATCACAACGCTCGCCTGCGAGGAACAGGGTGCGGAATCCGGAGAGGTCGTACTCGTGGATCAGCTCGCCGTCCGGGTCTTGTTGACGGATCGCTCGAAAGGCGGTGGGTGCCGTAAAGAGCGTGCACACGCCGTGCTGCTCGATCACGCGCCAGAACGCGCCGGCGTCGGGCGTGCCGACCGGCTTGCCTTCGTAGAGCACGGTCGTGCAGCCGTGGAAAAGTGGCGCGTAAACGGTGTAGGAGTGGCCGACCGTCCAGCCGATGTCAGAGGCGGCCCAGTACGCCTCGCCCGCCTCGACGTCGTAGATGTTCTTCATCGACCATTCGAGAGCGACGGCGTGTCCGCCGTTGTCGCGGACGATTCCTTTCGGCTGGCCGGTCGTCCCCGACGTGTAGATGATGTAGAGCGGGTCCGTCGCGTCGACCGAGACGCACCGCACAGCATCTGCATCTCGCACGGAGTCGTTCCATTCGATGTCACGGCCAGGATCGAGCTCCGCCTCGAGCATCGGCCGTTGTAGAACGATGCAGCGAGGCGGCTTCGAATCGACCATCTCGATCGCCGTGTCGAGGAGCGGCTTATATGCCACAAGTCGACCCGGCTCGATTCCGCATGATGCCGAGACGATCACCTTCGGCTTTGCATCCTCGATCCGCGTTGCGAGCTCGTTCGCTGCAAAGCCGCCGAAGACGACCGAGTGGATCGCACCCAGCCGCGCGCACGCGAGCATGGCGATCACGGCCTCCGGCACCATCGGCATGTAGACGATCACGCGGTCGCCGTGCTCGACGCCCTGCGCGGCCAACGCGCCGGCGAAGCGCGCGACGGCGTCACGGAGCTCGCGGTACGTGAAGGTTGCGACCGTCTCCGTCACCGGCGAGTCGTAGATCAGCGCCGGTTGATCTGCGCGGCCGCGATCGACGTGCCGATCGAGTGCGTTGTAACAGGTGTTCATCCGCCCGCCCGAGAACCAGCGGTAGAACGGTGCGCGGGAATCGTCGAGGACGCGCTCCCACGGCTCGTCCCAGTCGATCGCCGCCGCAGCGTCCGCCCAGAACGACGCGGGATCGTCGAGCGACCGCCGGTAGACGTCATCGAACCGGCTCACGAGCTTAGCCTACGCCTCCCTCCCGCAGGCCGCCGACTGGCCCGTAGTCGTCGGAGACCGCGACGCTGCCGTACACGATCTCCAGCGGGGGCGGGCTTACGTCGCGAAGGATCTCGTCCAGGCGGACTGCTACGACGCGCCGACGTTCACGACCAACGTCGCCGATCATCACGTCGTCAAAGGAACTAGCCGCCCTCCGGCGCGGTGCCGTCGTTGAATCGGTCCCGCCTTGCGAACGCTCTCCAGCAGGCGAATCCGGTGAGTGCAGCAAGTGCGAGGAGGTAACGCCGACGCGTTCTGAGACGCGCCTCGCTCGCGGCTCGATCCTGGTACCAAGAGAGCGCATCTCCGAGGAAGGCCAGCAGTCCGACGAGCGTGATGCCCGGATCTCCTTCGGACTCATCGGTCCACGCCGGCGAGGGGATGCGCCCTCCCGTCACCCAAGCGCCGCTCGGACACGCTCGCCGAGCTGTGAGAGCCGCTCGACCGGCTCGTTGCTGAAGACGAAGCGGATGTGCCGGTCGGCGACGTCGCCTCCCCAGCCCCGCATCGGCGTCGCGGCGACCTTGTGGTCCAGCAGGCGCTGCGACGCCTCCATGCAATCGAGCCCGAGCGACGCGACGTCGAGGAGAAGCGACCACGCGCCGGCGGGGCGGACCGTCGGCAGGCCCTCGAGTTGCCGCAACGTCTCATCCCGCCGTCGCTGCCATTCCTCGTTGGCCGCTGCGAGACCGTCGTCCTCGATCGATAGCGCGACGCGTGTGCCGATCTGGTTGAAGCCGCTGGGCACGAGGCCGTTGTAGATGTGCACGCGTGACACGTCGTCGGCGAGCTCGCCGGGCGCGACGATCCAGCCGATGCGCCAGGCGATCATGCGCTGCTCGAGGGTCGGGCAGCCGATCGTGACCGTTCGGTCCCGCATGCCGTCGAGCGCGGCAGGGTGCTGCACCGTGCGACCGTCGAAGAGGACGCCCTCGAAGCCGCCCCAGTAGAGCAGCCAGAGGTCGTTGTCGCGGCAGAGCGATGCGACGGCGTCCCACTCTTCCGCGTTCGCGACCCAGCCGGACGGGAAGGACGCGTTGTTCACGCAGACGACGCGCGTCCGATCGGTCACGGCTGCCCGCAGCGCGGCGAGATCGAGTCGCCATTCGCGGCCGTCGACGTGCAGCGGCACGAGCCGCGGTACCGCGCCGACGAGCCGGACGCGGTTCAGCAT
>JBKPMS010000189.1:0-14076 GCA_046732275.1 Actinomycetota bacterium
GCGGCGTGACGTCTCCAAGTGCGTGATCACGAAGGAGACGATCGAGAAGCACCTGAAGCCGACGCTCGTCACGAGCGCCGAGGGCGTCGCCGACGACCGCGTCGCCGCGGAGTCGGCATAACGGCTGACGAGCGGAGCCGGCGGCAGGAGGAGCACGAGGCGCTCGATCGCCTCCTCGAAACCGAGGCAGAGGCCAAAGAGACGCTGGAGGAGGCAGAAGGACTCGACGAGGACGGCGAGGGCGAGACTGAGCCGTCCGATGGCGACGTCTCCTCTAACTAGCCGCAGCTTGGATCCAGAACTAGCTGGTTAGTAACTTGACCGGCTAGTTCTCGCCGTCTACGATCCGAGGATGGTCGATCTGGGATCCGAAATGGCCGTCGCGCTCTTCGAGGAGCCGGAGGTTCGCGAGGCCACGATCGTCGTCTTGACCACGGCGGAGCTCTCGGAATGCACCTGTCCCGAGTTCTGCGAACGCGATCACGACGTCGACTGACGCGACGGGAGACGGAATGAGTTCGAGCCGAAACGGCGCCGGCGACGAGCGCTGGCGCGGAATCGAGCGCCCCTACGGCGACGAAGAGATCGCGCGCCTGCGGGGATCGGTTCACGTCGAGCACTCGCTCGCGCGGCGCGGGGCCGAGCGGCTGTGGGGCCGCCTGGCCGGCGAGGGCTATGTCGCCGCGCTCGGGGCTCTGACCGGCGGGCAGGCAGTGCAGATGGCGAAAGCCGGGCTGGAGGCCATCTACCTCTCGGGATGGCAGGTGGCCGCCGACGCGAACCTCGCCGCGCAGACGTATCCCGATCAGAGCCTGTATCCCGCGAACAGCGCGCCCGCGCTCGTCCGGCGCCTGAACAACGCTCTGCTTCGCGCAGACGAGATCGACGTCGCGGAATGCGGAGCTGGCATCGCGCCGCTGCCGATCGTCGCCGACGCCGAGGCCGGGTTCGGCGGGCCGCTGCAGGCGTTCGAGCTGATGAAGGCGTTCATCGAGGCCGGCGCAGCGGGTGTGCATTACGAGGATCAGCTCGCTGCGGAGAAGAAGTGCGGTCACCTCGGCGGCAAGGTGCTGGTCCCGACAGGGCAGTTCATCCGGACGCTCGTCGCGGCCCGGCTTGCGGCCGACGTCCTCTCGGTACCGACGCTGCTCGTTGCGCGCACCGACGCTCTGAGCGCGACCCTTCTGACGAGCGACATCGATCCCCGCGACGAAGGGTTCCTGACGGGCGAGCGCACGGCCGAAGGCTTCTTCCGTATTCGCGCCGGGCTGGAGGCGGCAATCGCGCGGTCGTTGGCGTACGCGCCGTACGCGGACCTGCTGTGGTTCGAGACGTCGACGCCCGATCTCGCCGAGGCGCGCGAGTTCGCGGCTGCTGTCCACGAGCGCTTCCCCGGCAAGCTGCTCGCGTACAACTGCTCGCCGTCCTTCAACTGGAGGCGGCACCTCGACGAGCGCGGGATCGCCGGCTTCCAGGACGAGCTCGCGTCACTCGGGTACCGCTTCCAGTTCGTGACACTGGCGGGGTTCCACGCGCTCAACGCCTCGATGTTCGAGCTCGCGCGCGGGTACGCTCGGTGCGGAATGAGCGCCTACGTGCGGCTGCAGCAGCGGGAGTTTGAGCTCGAGCCGGACGGCTACACCGCGACGCGGCACCAGCGCGAGGTCGGCGCCGGGTACTTCGACGCGGTCGCGAGTGCGGTCAGCGGCGGTGCGAGCTCGACGCTGGCGCTCGTGGGCTCGACGGAGGAGACGCAATTCCAAACGTGACCGGCGTCGCCGCGCTGCCCGCGGGAGTGGAGGTGGTGGCACCCGGCGACGCGGATGTGCTGTCGGCCGAGGCCCTCGCTTTCGTCGCGCTGCTGCAGCGCGAACTCGGGCCGACGCGTGCGGAGCTTCTTGCTCGCCGCGCAACGCGTAGCGGACGACCTGACTTCCTCGAGGAGACGCGTGCGGTCCGCGAAGGCAGCTGGACCGTCGCTCCTCCGCCGCGCGACTTGCTCGACCGCCGTGTCGAAATCACAGGGCCGGTCGAGCGGAAGATGATGATCAACGCGCTCAACTCCGGCGCCTGCGTATTCATGGCGGACTTCGAGGACGCGTGCTCGCCGACGTGGCAGAACGTCGTCGACGGGCAGCGGAACCTCACCGATGCGGTACGCCGGACGATTTCGCTCGAGACGCCCGAGAAGAGCTATCGCCTGGGTGAGGAGATCGCCACCCTCGTCGTCAGGCCCCGAGGCTGGCACCTCCACGAGCGCCACGTTGTCGTCGACGGAGAGCCGGTCTCCGCGAGCCTGTTCGACTTCGGGCTCACGTGCTTCCACAACGCGGCCGAGCTGCTCGAGCGTGGCTCCGGTCCGTACTTCTATCTGCCGAAGCTCGAGAGCCATCTCGAGGCACGGCTCTGGAACGACGCCTTCGCGCTTGCCGAGGAACGGCTCGGTCTGCCACACGCTTCCATCCGTGCGACCGTCCTCATCGAGACCATTCTGGCCGCGTTCGAGATGGAGGAGATCCTCTGGGAGTTGCGCGAGCGCTCGGTCGGGTTGAACGCAGGTCGCTGGGACTACATCTTCAGCGTGATCAAGAAGCTCGGCGCGGTCCTGCCGGACCGCGCTCAGGTGACGATGACCGTGCCGTTCATGCGCGCATACACGGAGCTTCTCGTCGCGACGTGCCATCGGCGTCGCGCGCATGCGATCGGCGGGATGGCCGCGTTCATTCCTTCGCGCCGCGACCCGGCGATCAACGAGGCGGCGTTGGCCAAGGTGCGCGACGACAAGGTTCGTGAGTCGGACGACGGTTTCGACGGAACATGGGTTGCGCATCCGGATCTCGTCCCCGTCGCGACGGAGGTTTTCGATTCCGTCCTCGGAAAGCATCCGAACCAGGTCGACCGCCTGCGTGAGGACGTCAGCGTCTCCGCTGAGCAACTGCTGGACTTCGAGGTGCCGGGCGGCGGGGTCACCGAGGACGGCCTGCGCACGAACGTCTCCGTCGGCGTTCGCTACCTGGACGCGTGGCTGAACGGCGTCGGCGCCGCGGCGATCGACAACCTGATGGAGGATGTCGCCACTGCCGAGATCTCTCGCGCCCAGGTTTGGAGCTGGGCTCGGGGCGGTTACTTCGACGAGTCTCGGGTGCTTGCGGAGGTCGCGGCGGTCGAGGCGGGTTCCGATGCGAAGGAAGTCTTCGAGCAGGTCGCTCTTCGCGAGCCGTTCGTCGAGTTCCTGACGCTGCCGGCGTACGAGCGCCTCGGATGAGCCTCGAGAGCACGAAGGCCGACGAGATCGCCCTGGTCATCGAGGAGGCGATCGTCTCGGGCGAGTTGCCGCCGGGAGCGGTGCTTCGCCAGGAGCAGCTTTCCGAGCGATTCGCGGTGAGCAGGACGCCGATCCGCGAGGCGCTGCGGCGGCTTGCTGCGCTCGGCCTCGTCTCCTTCGAGCCGAACCGGGGCGTGCGCGTGCGGACCCTCTCCCGCGACGAGCTCCGGGAAGCGTTCCTGGTGCGCGCCGAGCTCGAGTCGCTGGCCACGGAGCTCGCGGCGCCGAAGATGCGCGACGAGGAGCTCGAGGAGCTCGAGTGCGCGGAAGCGGAATTCAGCCGTGCGACGCAGGCGTTGCGGGGCCGGTCGCCCGACGAGGGGGAACGGTGGCGACTGACGTCGGACTGGGTCCGCGCAAACCACGGCTTTCACGACGTGATCTATCGCGTTGCGGACGCGCCGCTCGTCGAGCGTCTTGCCAAGAGCGCGCGCAGGTCGTTCTCGGGCCATGCGGTATGGGCTCCGGGCGGTTCGGAGACGGACGCGCTGTACGAGCGCAACGACCGTGAGCACCGCGCGATCATCGCCGCACTGCGAGCCGGTAACGGGACCGGTGCCCGCGCGCTCGCACGGGAGCACGTCCTGCATTCGTACGAGCTACTGGTGCACGTGCTGGAGCAGCGTCCGCGTAACGGCATGCAGAGCGCTGCCGCCGGCGGCCGAACGCGCTAACGCGCCGGCGGCCCCGCGGCGACGAGCTGAAGGACCTCCTCGAGCGAGCCGCGGCGGTCGTGGACGTTCTCGAGCCACCAGGTGGCGCCGGCTTGCTCGTACGCGGCGGGGGTGAGGTCGACCCTGTCGCTCTCGCCCAGCACCGCAACGTCGAAACGTGCGTTGCCGTCCCGCGCCTTCCGGATGTGTTCGACTCCATACGCCACGTCTTCCGGGCTCGCGCCGCGATCGGGCGGATAGTTGGTGTCGGGGATCCAGCCGTCCCACCGCGCCGCGCGCCGTTGTGAAGGCGCGCGGTTGCCGCCGATCCAGATCGGCAGGTGGTTCTGCAACGGTGTGGGCGCGAGCTTCACCGCATCGACGGTGTAGTGCTCTCCGCGATGTGTCACCTCTTCACCGGACCACAAGCGCCTGATCACTTCGAGCCCTTCGTCGAGCATCGCCGCTCGCGTCTTCGCATCCGCCGGCTCTCCGAACTTTGCGAATTCCGACGCAGACCCCCCGAGGCCGGCGCCCAGGACCACGCGCCCACCGCTCAGGACGTCGAGCGTCGCGACCTGATGTGCCAGCACCTGCGGACGACGTCGCGCTATCGGGGTCACAGCCGTCCCGACCACCAGGCGCTCCGTCGAGACAGCGATCGCGGCGAGCGTCGTCCATGGGTCAGCGGCGGGCGCGCCCCAAACGAATGCGAGGTGATCCCAGACGAAGATTCCATCCCAACCGCGGGCTTCGGCGTGTTGCGCGACGCGAACGGCTGCACGCGGGTCGGCGTACGTTCCAATGTTCGCGAGGCAGACGGCGTGACGCACTCAGCTGACGATAGTCCTGGCGCTCTCGGCGGCGCCTCGCGGATCGTCAAATACCGAGACGACGCCGGCCGGCGATCGCTGCAGGCGGCCGATCCCAAAGCCCCATGCTCACCTCGAAGCCGCGGAACCGTGGCCGCGAGTGTGGTCGGTACGTGCTGTCGAGTGCGCGCCGCACGAGCTCTGCCATCGAGAGGCCGGTGCGGAGCGCCTCATCCTGGAGGAACGCGTACTGCCGATCGGTGAACATCACATGTGTACGCCGGCCCATGGGTGATGTGTACCCCGGCCCATCGAACGAATCCGTCATGACTGTGGGCCAACTCGCGCGCGCACATGCGTGCCAGCCGACCGCGTCTCGGCAACCGGCTCCGACTAGAGTCCCGCGACGTGGAGTTCACGACCCGGCCGGAACTGCGTGGGACGTTCGGGATGGTCGCGTCGACCCACTGGGTTGCGACCGCCGTGGGGATGGCAGTGCTCGAGCGTGGCGGGAACGCGTTCGATGCGGCTGTCGCCACCGGCTTCACCTTGCAGGTCGTCGAGCCCCACCTGAATGGGCCCGGCGGAGAGGTGCCGGCGGTCTTCTTCCCGGTCGACCGCGGCGAGCCGCTGGTCCTCTGCGGCCAGGGTGTCGCTCCGGCGGCGGCGACGATCGAGCGCTTCCGCGAGCTCGGCCACGACCTCATTCCGGGCACCGGTTTGCTCCCAGCGTGTGTTCCGGGAGCGTTCGGCGGCTGGCTTCTCCTCTTGCGCGAGTTCGGTACGTGGCGTCTCGAGGACGTCCTTGCCTTCGCAATCGGCTATGCCGAGGACGGTTTTCCCGTCGCGCCCGCCGTCCGCGCGACGATCGAGCGGGAGGAGAACCTCATCGCAACCTGGCCCGCCTCGGCCGCGCTCTACCTTCCCGCACCCGAAGTCGGGTCGCAGCTCCGGAACACGACGCTTGCCGCGACGTACAGACGAATCGTCGACGAGGCGAAAGGCGGAGGTCGCGAAGAGGAGATCGAACGCGCGCGGGCGGCGTTCTACCAAGGATTCGTCGCGGACGAGATCGACCGCTTCAGCGGGGACAACGGCGGCCTGCTCGCCGGCGACGACATGGCGCAGTGGCGAGCGACTCTCGAGCCGCCGGCGACCCTCGACTATCACGGCCTCACGGTCTGCAAGACAAAACCGTGGGGCGCAGGTCCCGTGGCTCTCCAGCAGCTCGCGCTCCTCTCGGGCTTCGACCTGGCCGGTCTTTCCGAGGCCGAGTTCGTCCACGTCGTAATCGAGTGCGCGAAGCTCGCCTTCGCCGACCGGGATGCTCTCTACGGCGACGCCGACGTCCCGCTCGACACGCTCCTGTCCGCCGAGTACAACGGCCGCCGCCGAGCGCTCGTCACCGACGAGGCATCCGGCGACTACGAGCCGGGTCTCGGACGCCTCCCGACAATCGTCGAGGCGCGCGCCATGGCGGGCGCGGGCGAGCCGACGCAGCGCGACACGGTCCATCTCGACGTCGCGGACCGTTGGGGCAACATGCTCTCGGCGACGCCGAGCGGCGGCTGGCTGCACAGCTCACCGGTGATCCCATCCCTCGGCTGGCCGCTCGGGACGCGGGCGCAGATGTTCTGGCTCGAGGAAGGCCTTCCGTCCTCGCTACGTCCCGGCGCGCGGCCGCGCACGACGCTCTCGCCCGGCCTCGCGCTCCGCGACGGGAAGCCATGGCTCGCGTGGGGGACGCCCGGCGGCGACCAGCAGGAGCAGTGGGCGTTCCACGCCTTCCTGCGTCACGTCGACCGCGGCCTCAACCTCCAGGAAGCGATTGACGCGCCGGAGTTCGACACTGATCACCTCATCTCGTCGTTCTATCCACGTGGATTCGCGCGGCGGTCGCTCTCCCTCGAGGGGCGCTTCTCGGCGGAGACGATCGACGACCTCCGCCAACGGGGCCACGAAGTCGAGGTCATGCCCGACTGGTCGCTCGGCCGCGTCACGGCGGTGCAACGGGAAGACGGCCAGCTCCGCGCCGGCGCGAACCCGCGCGGTATGCAGGGCTACGCGGCCGGGCGCTAGACTCCGGCGCATAGTCGCTGCGTGACCGGATCCGTCCAATGAGCCGCCTCCGAGGCGAGGCTAGGATCGCGCGCGAGATGAATTCCCTCTACAAGCCCGAAGGCGTCGAAGAGCGCTGGCAGCGCACCTGGGAGGAGGAGGGCCACTACAACGCTGACCCGGACCCGTCACGTGAGAGCTTCGCCATCGCGCACCCGCCTCCGAACGTCACCGGCGATCTCCATCTCGGCCATGCGCTTCAGCTCTCACTCGCGGACACCATCGTCCGCACCCGCCGGATGCAGGGCTACAACACGCTTTTCCAGCCCGGGTTCGACCACGCAGGCATCTCGACCCAGAACGCCGTCGAGAAGCACCTGGCGCAGCAGGGCAAGACCCGCGAGGAGCTCGGACGCGAAGCGTTCGTCGCGCTCGTCTGGGACTGGCTGCGCGAGTACGGCGGCAAGATCATGTTCCAGTTTCGGCGGGTCGGTGCCTCGCTCGACTACCGCCGCGAGCGCTTCACGATGGACGACGCGTACATCCGTGCCGTCATGCGCTTCTTCGTCCATCTCTATCGCAAGGGCTGGGTCTACCGGGCGAACAGGATCATCAACTGGTGCCCGTACCACCAGACGTCGCTGTCCGACCTCGAGCTCGAGCACGTCGAGACCAACGACGTCCTCACGTACGTTCGCTATCCGTTAGCTGAAGGCGACGGCCACATCACGATCGCGACCGTGCGTCCGCCGACGATCCTCGCGGACGTCGCGGTTGCAGTTCATCCCGACGACGAGCGCTATCGCCACCTCGTCGGCCGGGAGGTGATCGTGCCGTTCGTGGAGCGGCGAGTTCCCGTCATCGCGGACAACCGCGTGGAGCGAGACTTCGGCACGGGCGCGTTGAAGGTGACGCCCGGCCACGATCCGCTCGACTACGAGATCGGCATTGATCACGACCTGCCGGAGCTGACCGTCATCGGCCCCGACGGCCGGATGAACGAAGAGGTCGGTGAGCTCGCCGGCCTCACGCAGGAGGAGGCCGACGAGCGCTTGCTCGCGTGGCTGAGGGATCGTGGCCAGCTCGAGAGGCAGGACCCGTACCGGCATTCGATCGCGCGTTGCTCCCGGTGCCACAACCGCATCGAGCCGCGCATCTCCCTGCAGTGGTGGTGCGCCATGGACGAGCTGAAGAAGCCCGCGCTCGAAGCGCTCCGCTCGGGCCGCGTCCGCTACCACCCCGAGTCGCAACACCGCTTCGCGGTGCACTCGCTGCAGGAGGCGCCGGACTGGAACGTCTCGCGACAGATCTGGTGGGGCCACCAGCTCCCGGTGTGGACGTGCCGCGACGGCCACATCACCGTCGACGAAACCGATCCAGACGGGTGTGCCGAATGCGGGTCGGCCGAGCTCACGCGGTCGACCGACGTGCTCGACACCTGGTTCTCGTCCGCCCTCTGGCCGTTCGCGACGCTCGGGTGGCCCGACGACACGGAGGACCTCCGCACGTTCTACCCGGGCGACCTCAACACCACCGCCCGCGACATCATTCGCCTCTGGGAGAACCGCATGATCTTCTCCGGCCTCGAGCTGATGGGCGACGTTCCGTTCCGCGACGTCGTCATCCATTCGCTAGTGCACGCGCCGACCGGTGGACGGATGTCGAAGAGCCTCGGCACCGGCATGGACCCGATCGCCGTGATCGACGCCTACGGCGCGGACGCGATGCGTTACGGGCTCATGAAGATGGCGTCGTCCCAGGACGTGCGCTTCTCAGAAGGAGCGATCGAGGAGGGGCGCAAACTGGCAAACAAGCTCTGGAACGTGGCGCGGCTCATCATCGCCGCCTCAGACGGCGCCGCGCCCGAGGAGCGGCCGGTCATGCTCGAGGAACGCTGGATTCTCGCCCGCCTGTCACAGACGCAGCGCGAGGTCGAGCGGCTCCTTGCGGAGTTCGACTTCTCCCATCTCGTCGCGGAGCTCTACCACCTGACGTTCGACGATTTCTGCGACTGGTACGCCGAGGCCGTCAAGAGCCGCCTCTACGACGGCGACGCCGATGCGCGCGCCACGGCGACGGCGGCACTGGAGCGGCTGCTCAAGCTGCTCCACCCGGCGATGCCGCACGTGACTGAGGAGATCTGGACGAGCCTCCCGGACCGGAAAACGCGGCTGATCGTCGCGCCCTGGCCGGCGGCGGGAGACGAAGCCGAGGCCGGAGCGCTGCAGCACGTCCAGGAAGCGGCCGAGATCTTCCGCCGCAGCGGCGTTCGTGTCCCCCTGGAAGGCGAGGAGCTGCGCATCTTCGAGGCCGTCGTGCGTCCGGACAAGAGGGGCGGCGACGGCAACGCCGCGGCCGAGATCGAGCGACTGGAACAGGAAATCCGCCGCGCCGAGGGGATGCTTGCCAACGACCGCTTCGTCGAGAAGGCGCCGGCCGACGTCGTCGAGGCCGAACGCGAGAAGCTCGCGCGCTACCGACGGGAGCTCGATGCTCTCAGCCACTGAGTACGTCGAGTCGCTGAGCCCCTGGCCGAAAGACGGCTTCGGGCTCGACCGGATCAGCGATCTGCTCGCCGACCTCGGCTGCCCGCAGCTCAGCTACCCGTCCATCCACGTCGTCGGCACGAACGGGAAGTCGAGCGTCACGCGTACGACAGAGGCGCTGCTTTCCAAACAGGGCCTCGTCGTCGGTGCATACCTCTCGCCGCACGTCCGCAGCTGGAGCGAACGGATCCGCATCAATGACCGAGAGGCGGACTTCGAGGGGGCGATCGAGCGAGTTCGCGAGGCGGCCGAGCGACGCGAGGCGACGCAGTTCGAGCTCGTGACGGCGGCCGCGTTGGCGGCGTTCGCGGCCGCCGGCATCGACGTCGCAGTCGTCGAGGCCGGGCTCGGCGGCCGCCACGACGCGACGAACGTCCTGCGCTCGCCGGTCCAGGTCCTGACGAACGTCTCCCTCGAGCACACCGACGTGCTCGGAACGACGCGCGAAGCGATCGCCGCGGAGAAGCTCGCGGTCGTGAAGCCGGGCGCGACCGTCGTGCTGAGCGAGCCCGAATGGGAGGACCTCGCCCGCGAGAACGGCGCCGCTCAGGTCTTTGTCGCAGGACGGAGCAACCTCGCACTCGCGCTCGCCGCCGCCGAGGCATGGCTCGGACGGCCGGTGGACGGTCACGTCGACGTCTTCCTTCCGGGACGGCTCGAGCGCGTCAACGACGAGCCCCTGGAGATCTGGGACGGCGCCCATAACCTCGGCGGGATCGGCTACCTCCTACCTCGTCTCCCGAGCGGCCGCTACGTGCTCGTCGCTTCGATCCTGGCCGACAAGGACGTCGACGGGATGCTCGCTGCGCTCTCCGCCGTCGGTGACACGCTCGTCGCGACGAGCTCCAGCAGCGTCCGCGCGCTGTCGGCCGCGGACCTGGCCGAGCGGGCCGAGCCCTACTTCGGGGAGATCGTCCCGATCGATGCGCCGACGGAGGCGCTGACCTATGCGCGCTCGCTCGGAAAGCCGATCCTCGCCATCGGCTCCCTTTACCTCTTGGCCGACCTCGCCAAGGATGAGAGCGTACGATGGCGAACGTTGGCGACAAATTGACAGTCTTCGCGTTCGCGGCGTTCATCCTCGCCGCGATCGTGGGGCTCGGGTTTCTAGCGGGGTATCTGATCGGAAGAATCCTCTTGTGATCGTTGCCAGCACCTTCAGCGGGGTCCACGACTTCTTCAGCTCCGGGACGTGGGAAGTCATCCGGAACCTGCTCTTTTTCTTTCTGATCGTCTTCTGGCTGGCGGTCGGCTACTGGGTCTACAAGGACGCGAAGCGTCGGATCTCGGATCCGGTGCTCGTTGCGATGGCTGTGATCCTCGGTCTCGTTCCGCCGTTCGTCGGCGCGCTCGTCTACATGCTCTTCCGGCCACCCGAGTACCTCGAGGACGTTCGCGAGCGTGAGCTCGAGATCAAGGCGATGGAGGAGCGGCTCGCGCGGCGTGAGCAGACCTGCCCCGTCTGCCGCGCCGAGGTCGGAGCGGACTTCCTCGTGTGTCCCGTGTGCACGACAAAGCTGCGCCAGGCCTGCGCGAAGTGCAAGGCGCCGCTCGAGGCGCTCTGGCAGGTGTGCCCGTACTGCGAGACCCCGGTCGAGCCCGCCGCCGTCGACTTCCCCACCTTCCAGCAGGTGCGTCCGCCCCGGCGACGGCGTCGATCCGGTGAGCGACCGGCGGGCAGCTAGCCTGCCGCCGCTACGCAACTAGACTTCCGCGCCCCGTGGCCGTCGAACGCTCATTGATCCTGATCAAGCCCGATGCTGTCGAGCGCCGGCTCGCCGGCGAGATCCTCGGACGCATCGAGCGGCGCGGCTTCACGTTGCGCGCCGGCAAGCTGATCCACGTCGACCGGCAGCTCGGCGAGACGCATTACGCGGAGCACCGCGAAAAGCCGTTCTTCGGCGAACTCGTAGCGTTCATCACCTCGGGCCCGACCTGGGCACTCGTCGTCGAGGGCGAGGGCGCGATCGCAACGCTCCGTAAGACGATCGGGGCGACCAATCCCGCCGACGCGGAGCCCGGCTCGATCCGCGGCGACCTCGCCGTGGCGATGCCGGACAACCTCGTCCACGGATCCGACTCGGCGGAGTCGGCCCAGCGCGAGATCGCGCTGTGGTTCTCGGACGATGACCTCGTCTGAGCTGCCCGCGAGCGTCGCGGCGAACGTCGGCAAGTGGACGAAATCCAACGCCGACTACACCGACCGTGACGCCGCCCAGGCATGGGCCCGCAACGAGATCACGTGGGGCGTCTTCGGCGTGCCCGAGGCCGAGCTCGGAACGCTCGGTGACGTCGAGGGCAAAGACGTCGTCGAGCTCGGTTGCGGCACCGCTTACTTCTCGGCGTGGCTCGCAAAGCGTGGCGCACGACCGGTCGGCGTCGACCCCACGCCGGCTCAGCTCGCGACGGCGCAGCGGATGCAGGACGAGACGGGGATTCGCTTTCCGCTCGTCGAGGCCGCCGCCGAGGCAGTTCCACTCCCGGACGCGTCCTTCGACCTCGTGCTGTCGGAATACGGGGCGTCGCTCTGGGCGCAGCCCGACCGTTGGCTGGCGGAAGCGGCGCGGCTGCTGCGTCCGGATGGGCGTCTCGTCTTCCTGACGAACTCGACGCTCGTGATCCTGTGCTCACCGGACGAGGGCTTGGCACAGGAACGGTTGCTGCGTGCGCAGTTTGAGGGTCTCTACACGATCGAGTGGCCGGGCGAGGCCGGAGTCGAGTACCACCCGACGCACGGCGAGTGGATCCGCTTGCTGCGTGACCGCGGTTTCGAGGTCGATGCGCTGCACGAGCTACAGGCACCGGCCCACGGCGCGACGCACACGTACTACGACTACGTCACGGTGGAGTGGGCGCGGAAGTGGCCGTGCGAGGATCTCTGGGTAGCCCACAAGCGTGGCTGACGCACCTCCTGCTCCGCCGCTCGTACTCGCATCGAGATCCCCGCAGCGCAAGGCGGTCCTCGAGCAGCTGCACATCCCCTTCGACGTCGTGCCGCCGCGCTACGAGGAGGAGACGCCGGCGGACGCGGACCCGGTGCGCCTAGTGCGTGAGCACGCGCGTGCAAAGGCGCGTTCGGTCGCCGACGACGTGGACGACCGGCCGATTCTCGGCGTCGACACCGATGTCGTGCTCGACGGCGTCATCTTCGGCAAGCCGAGGGATGCAGCAGAAGCCGAGCGGATGCTCGAGGAGTTGAGCGGCAGAACGCATGCCGTCGTCTCGGGCCTGTGCCTCCGCACGGCTGCGTGGGAAGTCGTGGAGCACGAGTCGACGAGCGTCGCCATTCGCGAGCTCACGCCGCGTGACCTTGCCGCTTACGTCGCGAGCCGCGAGTGGGAGGGACGCGCCGGCGCGTACGCCATCCAGGGCTTCGGCGCGAACCTCGTTCGTCACATCGAAGGCGACTATCTCAACGTCGTCGGCCTTCCGGCGGCGCTGCTCGTGCGTCTCCTTGCGGAGCGCTTCGCCGGGGTGTACGGGTTCGGCTAATCGAAGATGCCCCGCTAGACTCGAACCTCCTGATGGGCCTCTTCGACAACATGGGCGGCTTCGGTGGCCGCGACATGGCCGTGGACCTGGGCACGGCGAACACGCTGGTCTACGTCCGCGGACGCGGCATTGTCCTCTCGGAGCCGTCCGTCGTTGCGATCGACCAGCGCACCGGCGAGGTGCACGCGGTCGGCGTCGAGGCCAAACGCATGCTCGGCCGCACGCCCGGCACGATCTCCGCGATCCGTCCGCTCAAGGACGGCGTCATCGCCGACTTCGACGTCACGGAGCAGATGTTGCGCCACTTCATCCAGAAGGTGCACCAGCACCGGTTCGCGCACCCTCGCGTCGTCGTCTGCGTTCCGTCCGGCGTCACGGGCGTGGAGAAGCGCGCGGTCGAAGAGGCGACGCTCAGCGCCGGAGCGCGTCAGGCGTACCTGATCGAGGAGCCGATGGCGGCTGCGATCGGCGCCGGGCTCCCGGTCGCGGAGCCCACGGGAAACATGATCGTCGACGTCGGCGGCGGCACGACCGAGGTCGCGGTGATCTCCCTCGGCGGCATCGTCGTGTCGCAGTCGCTCCGTGTCGGCGGCGACGAGATGGACGAGGCGATCATCAATCACATCAAGCGTGAGTACAAGCTCCTCATCGGCCAGCAGACGGCGGAAGAGATCAAGCTCGAGATCGGCTCCGCGTACGACATGCGCGAGGAGCTCCAGGCGGAGGTGCGCGGACGCGACATGCTGACAGGTCTGCCCAAGACCGTGGTCTTGAGCTCGGAGGAAGTTCGTCGCGCGCTCGAGGAACCGGTCCAGCAGATCGTCGAGGCCATCAAGTCGACGCTCGACAAGACGCCGCCGGAGCTCGCCGCCGACATCATGGACCGCGGCATCGTCCTCGCCGGCGGCGGCGCACTGCTTGCGAACTTCGACGAGCGTCTCCGCCACGAGACGCAGATGCCGGTCCATCTCGCCGAGAGCCCGCTCACCTGCGTCGCAGTCGGCTCCGGTCGGAGCCTGGAGGAGTTCGAGGCCATTCACCGCAGCGCGAAGGGCCGGAGGAACAACCACCGCCGGTAGCCCGCCTGGCGGCGCGCTAACCTAGGTCGCCTCGTGGCTCGCAACCGCAGCGTTTCCGCGGTCCTGGGCTCGTCGGGGGCGCGACCGACGCCCCAGCCGTTCCCCTCCCGC
>JBKPMS010000190.1:0-6256 GCA_046732275.1 Actinomycetota bacterium
GGGCTGCTCGGCAACAGCGGAAACAGCAGCACGCCGCACCTGCACTTCCAGGTCAGCGACCGCCCCGGGTTCGCGCCGGTCGACAGCCTGCCTTTCGTGTTCAACCGCTTCGCGCTCCTGGGGCAGATCACCGATGAGTTCAGCGACGAGACCCTCGCCCTGCGACCGACCGGGGATCTCGCCTTCGCCCCGGCCGGCGCACCGCGGTTGCGCCGGCAGGAGCTGCCGCTGGACCGCAACGTGCTCCGTTTCCGATGAAGCCGTCCGGGGCGACAGCCTCGCCTGGGCGGTCAATGCAGGGTCCCCGGTCATGACCTAGATTGCGGGCGTGAGTGCTCGTGCCGGCGCGCCGGAGTTTGGTGAGGAGGTCTCCGTTGTCGCACTGGTTGCTTCGGGTGGAGGTCTTGATGCTGTCTCGCGCGTTCTTGGTCCGCTCCCGGAGGCGTTCGCTGCTCCAATCTTGGTGCTCATCCATCAGGCGCCGGATCGCGTTAGCCGCCTGGTCGAGATCCTTGGGCGGCGCTGCGAGTTGCCCGTAGTCCCGGCTGAGCACGGCGGCACGCTGCAAGCGGGCTGCGTCGTCGTCGCGCCGCCCGGCCAGCACACGCTGATCACTCCGGGACTCGGGATTGCCTTGATTGCGTCCGGGGCGTTCCCGCCGAGTCGGCCCTCGGCTGACCTGCTGCTGACGACGCTCGCGGTCGCGGTCGACGGCTCTGCCATTGCCGTCGTGTTGTCCGGCGGCGGGCATGACGGAGCGACCGGGGCGACTGCGATCCATGCCTTCGGCGGAACGGTGCTCGCGACCGATGAACCGTCCTCGCGCGAGTTCTCGATGCCGCTGGCGGCGATCAAGCGCGACGACGCTGTCGACGACATCGTCGCGCTCGATGACGTCCCGGACCGCCTGATCGAGCTGGCAGGCACGTTCAGCGCCTAGCTGGCCGACCTCCGTTCTCCGCCGCCGCTACGTGCCGCCGATGGGGGCGGACAGACTGCCCATGTGGGGAGCAAACACCGCTCTGAGCAGGGTTCGTGAGGAGCGGCTGATGGGACTCGAACCCAGCGTTTCAACGCTCTGTCGCCCAGCGAGCAAGGGCCGGGGCAGCTCGCGCACCACTGAGAACGTCTCGCCCGCGTCAACCGCGCGCGGGCCTGGCGTATGCGACGCTAGCGCCGGATGGAACATACGCCGCTGCTGATCATCGGAGCCGGGCCGTACGGGCTCTCGACCGCTGCTTGCGCCAAGGGATGGGGGCTGGATCCGGTGGTCTTCGGCGAGCCCATGGGCTTTTGGCGCCACAACATGCCGGAAGGGATGCTGCTGCGCTCGGGCGTCGACTGGCAGCTCGATCCGTTCGAGGTTCACACCTTCCGTGCCTTTCTGCGTTCGCGCGACCTGGACGAGAACGATGTGGACCCGATCCCCGTGGAACGGTTCATCGAGTACGGCGAGTGGTTCCGCGACGCGTGCGGGTTGCAGGTTCGCCCGACGTTGGTCGACGAGCTCTACGCCCGCAACGACCGCCTCGAGGCACGGCTGGCGGACGGCGCGCTGATCGTGGCCGACAACGTGGTCGCCGCTCCTGGCGTGGCTAACTTCGCCAATGTCCCCGAAGAGGTCGCGCGCTCGCTGGATCCGGCGCGCTACTCCCACACGTGCGCGCTGACGGGCTTCGAGCACCTGCGCGCACGGCGCGTGCTCATCGTCGGCGGTCGTCAGAGCGCCTACGAGTGGGCGGCGCTGATCGGCGAGCGCGCGCATGCCGAGATCCATGTCGTCCACGACCACGAGACGCCCGCGTTCGAGCGATCCGACTGGTCGTTCGTGGACGGGATGATCGACAGGACGCTTGCCTCCCGGGGCTGGTTTCGGAATCTGCCGCCCGAGGAGCGCGACGCGATCTCAAAGCGCTTCTGGTCCGAGGGGCGGCTCAAGCTGGAGCCGTGGCTGGCGGACCGCGTCAAGCGCCAGAACATCACGGACTGGGCCCGGACCCACGTGGTCGAATACCGCCAGGAGGCAACGGGCGAGATCGTCGCGGTCCTGTCTAACGAGCAGCAGCTCGTCGTCGACCACGTCGTCCTGGCGACCGGCTACCGGGTAACGGTCGCTGGAGTGCCCTACCTGGCCCGGTCGCACCTCGCCGCCGACCTGCACGCCATGGACGGCTGTCCCGTCCTCGACGAGGACTTCCAGTCGAGCGTCCCCGGCCTCTTCTTCACCGGCTTCGTCGCGGCGCGCGACTTCGGTCCGTTCCTCGGGTTCGTGCGGGGCTGCCCGGCCGCGGCCCGGATCATCGTCACGAAGGTAAAGGCCCGACTGGCGACGCTCAGGCACGCCGAGGAGGCCAGCGCACACGCAGCTCGCATGGTGGAGTCCCCGCGCAGTCGCCCCAGCCCCCACCACGATCGCCCGGGGCCTGGCGCGGCGCGGGCCGGCTGAGCGCGGTCGAGCCCAGGCGGGCAACACCGCCCGCCGGCCGAGCGGCTCCAGCGCCACCGGCTGGGCACCGGCATCCGAGGCTGACCTGGCCGCGGTCGTGAACTCGACGCGCCGTCAGTCGTGCCCGACGCGCTCCCACACGAGGTGGGCTGAGCGCTCTACGCCCTGGAACATCATCGGCTTGGTGCTGAGGGTCAGGAGGTCGCCGTCGAGCTGGGCGAAGCGCACCTGGGCATTGCCGATCCAGTTGGGATACGAGCAGACCTCGATGTGGTGGATGACGGTATCGCGGTCCGCCAGCACCTCGAATGGCCCCGAGTAGGACAGATAGGTGCTGATCGCCTCCGAGCGCTCGTCGGGGGTGCCGCCGAACGCATCGGGGTCGTGGTAGGGCGTCCGGTGCGCGGCCATGATCTCCACCGACATGAAGCGATCGTGGTTGTAGAAGATGTAGCCGACCGGCGCCTCGCCCAGCGGCTGGACGACCGAGCCGTCGCTGCCGCGGTTCTCCCATGACCGCAGGCGCCAGGTGCCGATGAGGTCGGTCGCCTCCATCGGGGCCGACCCTATCTTCGTCCTCCCGTTCTCCGCAACGCCTTGAGGTCTCCGGCCGTCGCGCAGCCACGCGTCCGGGCCCCCGGCCGTCGCGCAGCCAGGCGTCCGGGCGACCTATCGCGGCATTGGGACAATCGCCTCGGAGGTGTCGATGCGTCGTCTCAAGTGCTTGCTGGTCATCGGGGCGCTGATAGTCGCGTAGGATCGAGCGAGTGCTGCTCGAGGGTGCCCGGCTCGAAGCCCCTGCCGCGCCGCTGAATGACATGCTGCGGATCGGCCTCGATGCCGCCCCAGACAAAGTCGCGATCGCTTCGGCCCACCGCGCGCTGAGCTGGCGCGAGCTCGACCGGGCGAGCGCCGCGCTGGCCGGTGGCTACCGCGGGCTCGGCCTTGGCCCGGGCGATCGCCTCGCCTCCCTGATGCCGAACCGGGTCGACCTCGTCGTCCACTACCTCGCCTGCTTCAGGGCGGGACTGATCGCGACACCGCTGAATTACCGCTATACGGCCCGCGAGATCGATCACGCGCTGGAGGTAAGCGGCGCCAGCGTTCTCCTCGCCCATGTCGAGCGGCCCGAGGACGTCGGCGCGAGCGAGCTCGCCGCTCTCCTGGAGCTTGGAATGATCGCCTACCGCGACGCCGAACCGCTGGCGACCGGCAGCGAGGAGCCGGCCGGGGTCGACGGTCGTTGGCGCCACGACTTCGCTGCGCTCCTCGGCTCCGAGCCCCTCGCACGCACGGAGAGGGAGCCCGATCCGGAGGCGCCGGCCGTGATCTTCTCCACCTCGGGGAGCACCGGCCCCGCCAAAGGGGTCACCCGTTCCCGCCAGACCCTGCGCTGGATGATCGCCGCTGCCGCAGCCGCATTCGATCTCGATGCCTCTGACGTCTTTCTGCCCGGCTCCTCGATGTCCCACATGGGCTCCTTTCTGTGGGCGCTTTCGACGCTTTCGGTCGGTGGCAAGGTCGTGGTCGCGCGCACCACCGATAACCACGAGTTGCTGCCGCTGTTGCGCGAGCAGCAGCCGACGATCCTCGCGATGATCCCGGCGGCGCTGTCGGCGCTCGTTCACGACCACGATCTCCGGCCGGGCGACTTCTCGTCGCTGCGGATATGCCGGGCCGGCGCGACAAGGTCTCGACCGAGCTGCTGACCGAGTTCGCCGCAACGGCGGGTTTCCCGATCGTCGAGGGATACGGGATGACCGAGGTTGGGTCGGCGACGCTGAATCCGCCCTCGGGTGAGATCAGGCAAGGTTCGATCGGGAGGCCGGTCCATGGCTTTACTCTCGCGCTGCGCGATGAGGAGGGCGCGCCGATCGAGGGCGGAGATGTGGGCAAAATCTGGATCCGGAGCCCCAGCCGCATGCTCGGCTACTGGGAGGCGCCTACCGCGACCGAGGGGGTGGTGATCGATGGCTGGCTCGACTCGGGCGATCTCGCCCGGGCAGACGAGGACGGTTACCTCTGGTTCTTCGGCCGCAAGAAGCAGGTGATCGTGCACGACGGCTCCAACATCAGCCCGTACGACGTCGAAGGCGCGCTCGTCGAGCACCCTGCGGTCTCGCTGGCCGGTGCCGTCGGCATCCACGACGAGGTCCACGGCGAAAACGTGCGCGCCTACGTGACGCTGCGTAACGGCGTCAAGCCACCGTTGCGCGCCGACCTGATCGTCTTCTGCCGCGAGCGCATCGGGTACAAGGCGCCGGACGAGATTGTCTTCCTCGACAAGATGCCGCTCAATCCGACCGGCAAGATCGATCGGGTCGGGCTCAAGCGGATGGCCGAGGACCACCTCCACCCGCACGGTCTGAGGCGGTAGCGCGACCGCATGGGGCGGGCGATGGTCGCCGCCCTTCTCGCCGTCCGTCCGCATCAGATTCGAGATTGGCCGAGAGCGGTCTACAGCCGCAGGATCGGCCAAGTCAAGTTCGGCGACGTTGTGCGCGATTGCCTGCTATGCGTCGCCCGCCAGCTTCGTCAGGAAGGACGGCAGGCGGCCCGCACCGAAGTCGAAGAACCGCGCCCATACCGGCTCGATGGAGATACGTGCCATCTGGTCATACGTCGACCTGACCTGGCGCTCGAACTCCGTGACCCGGTCTTCGCCCAAGGCCTTCGTCGATGCGGCGATGTACTCGTCGGGAACGCCGTCGACGATGTCGATGCTTGCGAGCCCACGCACCAGGAGCGCCTTGGCCTCGGTAGGCGTATCGCCGACATCGATCGTCATCGCGACGTTCGGGCGCGACGACAGCGCTTTCACCTTGGGGGCGGTCGCCGCCGTGCAGATGACGATCTGGTTCCCATTCCAGTAGAACCCGATCGGGATCACTCGCGGGAAGCCGTCTGATCCGTTGTAGGCGAGCCGGAGGAGCGTCGCGGAGTCGAGCAGGTTCCGCGCACCGGGATGCCCAAGCTCTTCGGTGATCTCTTGCGGGTCCACGACCTTCCTTTCTTAGAGTGCGTCAGCTGAATAGGTCGCCGGCCCGCGCGCGGGCGGCCTGGCGGACAAGGTGATCGCGTTCGGCGACGTTCGTCGCCCGACGGGCGGCCTCCGAGTAGGCCGGGGCGGCGGCGGGCAGGTCGCCGCCCAGCTCGTGCAGGTGACTGCGGACGGCGTGCCACCGGTGGCGGTCGCCGAACACCTCACGCAGCCGGTCGGTCTCGCGCAGCCCCGCGGCGGGACCGAGGATGTGGCCGACCGCGACCGCGCGGCCGAGCATGGCGGCGGGGTCCTGGCGCACCGGGTCGTCGCTAAGCGCGACGAGGTCGTCGTACCAGGCGGAGACGTAGGCCGCGAGCTCGATCGCGCGCTTGTGCGACTCGACGTCGATCATGAACCAGCCCGCGACCAGGTCGCTGGTCTCGGGCAGGGGGCCGTCGGTGGTGACCGGCGCGACGTCTGGGCCGCCGTAGCGCACCCAGGTGCGCGCCGGCGTCAGCGCCTGCGCGTCGACGTACTCGCCGCTCTCCTCGAGCAGCTCGATGACGTGCCGTTGGAAGGCGATGTGCGCCTCCACGTCCTCGGGGGCCCACTGGTCCATCGGGGGCACGGCACGGTGCGGCTCCGGGGCGCCGCGGTAGTGCTTGAGGAGCAGGTACTTCGGCATTCTGGTCTCCTGTGTTGTGGGCCGCGCCTGTGTGGCCCTCCACCTGGTGAGCGGAGCCGAGTAGAGCTCCTCGACATGGAGTCACTCATCCAGCTGCGAAACCATGTGATCACAAGCTGTACCGCGGCGGGGCGCACACCGT
>JBKPMS010000191.1:0-9637 GCA_046732275.1 Actinomycetota bacterium
CCACTACGGCAAACATTTCGGCGACTCCTGGACGGTCACCGACGCCCTGCAAGCTGCCGCTACCGGATGAGAGCCAGCCGTCAGGAACCGCAAGCGACAACCACGTGCGCAACGGACGACGAGGCGTCTCGCGTCAGCCGACGTGGCTTGCGCAACTCGCGCATTGCATGAGTGAGCCTCAGCAGCGTGGGACTGCTGCTCGTCGTCCATCTCAGCAGTCTCGTCACGCGCGAGAACACTTTCGCATCGCGCCCAAACCATCATTCCCGATGGGTGCGGCGCTACACGACGTCGAAGTCGTATCGCGACGCGATCCGACCGATTTCCTCGTGGGTCGGAGTTCCGCTGGTAAGCGCCGCGGCAAGATCGCGCATGTAGTTCTCCCAGCCAGCCGGCGTATTGAAGTTCAGGAACCGGACCGGAGCGTCACTCTGGTTGCTGAAGGTGTGGACAACGTCAGGGGGCACGCAGACAAAGCTGCCGGGTTCCAGCTCGAGCGTCTCATCACCGAGTCGCATCGTCAGCGTTCCGTCCAGCAAGTAGAACATGTCGTGCACCCGCTGGTGTCGATGCGGGGGCGGGCCCGGAAATCCCGGGGCGATCACGACTTCGCCGAGATAAAAGGAGGAGTTCGTCTCTTCGCCGGTGGCCTTGATGGTCACAGTCGTCGGTCCGCCGATCCTTTCGCCCTCACCCGGCCGATGAACCGTCGCCTGCATCTCGCCGCCTCCTAATCCGCGTTAGCCATATCCGTGCGAGTATTGCGCTAGACGCCTGCCCGAGAGTGGTCCTTCCCATGCAATGCGGGAATCCCGCCGAACCTCACGAGCCGACCTCCGAGCGTGAGGTGAGCATCGGGCAAATCACGCTCGCTTCAGCAAGTGAAAGCAGCAGCCGGACCTCGAGCCCGCGAGACGCATGGTCGTCGTCCGTCGCGAGAGCGCTCGGCTTCCTCTGCCCGCTATCGCATCCCAAACGCAGGCGCACGACGACGATGTCCCGAGCTTGAGTGAATGGGATTGTGTCTAGCCCCCGGTCAGTCCGCGCCCGGGCGGGGACGCTTGCGCTGCTCGAAGCGCTCGTAGAGGCCCACCTCGGCGTATGCGCGCAGGTAGAAGTCGCTTCAGAACGCGTCCCCCGTCTCGGCCGGGCTGGTTGCGCCGCGCCCCACGCTCCGCGAGTCTAGATGCGGTGGAATTCCGGCTCCTTGGCCCGCCGGAGGTGATCGAGCGCCGGCGCGCGCTTGACCTCGGGCCGGGAAAGCAGCGCGCGCTGCTCGCGATCCTCCTGCTGCACGCGAACGAGGTCGTCTCGGCGGCGCGGCTGATCGACGACCTGTGGCCGGAGGAGGCACCGCGCACGGCGACCAAGAGCATTCAGGTCTACGTCTCGGGCCTGCGTAAACAGCTCGGCGAGGGGCGACTCGTGACGCGCAAGCCGGGCTACCTGCTGCGCGTTGAGGCGGACGAGCTCGACGGCGCGCGCTTCGAGCGGATCGTTTCCGAGGCGCGCGAAGCGGCCCCGGAGCGCGCGGCGGCTCGGCTGCGCGAGGCGCTCGCGCTGTGGCGCGGGCCGCCGCTGGCAGACCTCGCGGACGAGCACTTCGCGCGACCGGAGATCGCCCGCCTAGATGGTCTGCGGCTCGCCGCGCTTGAGCACCGCATCGACGCCGATCTGGAGGCCGGCCGTCACGCCGAGGTCGTCGGGGAGCTCGAGGCGCTCGTAATAATGATCCGCCTCGTCTGTGGACCGATCGCACGCGGCGACTACCCGTGGGAACGGCGCGCCGCACTCAGCCGCGAGGCGCTCGAGATGGCCCGGCGGATCGGCGACCCCGAGACGCTCGCATTCGCGATCGACGGCCACATCCCTGTCGTGGAGTCGCCGGCGAACACCCGCGAGCTGCTCGATCAGTCGACCGAGCTGCTACGGATCGCGCTCGAGGTCGGCGACCTCGAGCGCATCTTCGAAGCCCATGACCATCGCCTCGAGCGGCTGTTCGAGCTCGGCGAGATGGGGGCGGCGAGCGCCGAGCTTGGCGCCATGGCGCGCGTCGCCGAGCGGCTCCGCCAGCCCACGCAGAGCGCGCTCGTCACCGGCTGTCGAGCGCGGCTGGCGCTGCACGAGGGCAGGCTCGAGGACGCCGCCGAGCTCATCGATGCCGGGTCGTCGGCCACGGGCGAGGGCAGCGACACCGCGAAGCTCGCGTTCACGTTCCAGCTGCAGCGGCACCTGCTCGAGCGCGAGCTCGGCCGGCTCGGCGCCGCGGCACAGCTCGTGCGTCGGTCGATCGACGCGTACCCGGACAGGCCCATCTGGCGCTGCGCGCTCGCCCAGCTGGAGGCGGAGCTAGCCCACGAGGACGAGGTCCGTCGGCGCTCGACGCCCTGGCCGCTGACCGCTTCTCCGCCATCCTCTTCGACGACAGCTGGCTCGCGAGCATGTGCTTCCTGGCGGAGGCCACGGCGCTGCTCGGCGACGCGGAGCGCGCTGCGGTCCTTTACGAGCAGCTGCTGCCCTACGCCGACCGCGTCGCCGTCACCTACTCGGAGATCAGCCTCGGCTCGGTCGCCCGGTATCTCGGCCTGCTGGCGGCGGCGATCGCCGGCCGAGCGAAGCGGAGCAACACCTCGACGCCGCGGAAAAGGCGAACCGGCGCATCGGCGCCCGGCCTTGGCTCGACCGCAGCCGCCGCGACCGCGAGCGCCTGTCGAGAGCTAGCGCCGCGGCAAGACGCCCTCGGGCCGCAGGATCATCATGAGCTCCAGCAGCAGGCCGTAGAACGCGTAAAACAGCTCGGACATGTCGAAGTCCAGGCCCACGATCCACGGCATGTCGTTGATCACGTCCGGGATCAGCCAGTAGTTGAAAAGGCTCAGCGTCACGGCGCCGACGAGGCGTCAGATCGAGGCCATGCCTCTGAGCACGACCATGCCGAGGATGAGGATCGAGAAGTAGATGAATCGGAACGCTGCCTAGCGACGCGCCTGATCGCGCCCCGCAACTCCACAGACAGGGTCCGTGGTCTCGGATCGCTTTCGCATACGAGCCGTCGCGCCGCTTCGTATGGTTGCGAGCGTCTCGCGACCCGAGCACTGAGACGACCGGAATGGACGAGGGCCGCTCGTCTCCACGGCGTGTCGCTGACGGCTGCCGCCGGGCGGGAGCTAAAGGCTCCGCGTGCCGGGCGAGGACTGCGGCGCGAGCTCGGCGCCCACCAGCACCGCGCGCTCGCGTAGCCGCGGACGCCAACCGTCGGCGTCCGCGGCGTCCACGCGGAACCCGCGGCCCTGGTCACGGTCAACGAGCTGTTGCTTGCCTGGCCCTGCGACGCGCCTGGCCGACCACGCTTCGGATCGAGCCGATCACCAGCTCGGGCTGCTTGAGCTGGATGAGTGGCCGCTCTTCGTGGCGATGATGTGGCGCGTGTGTGGCACGAGCGAGGCGAGGTCGTCCTGCGACGTCTGAAACGCCTGCTCGAGCTGAAGGATGGGAAAGTTCGGCGGCAGCCCGAACGGGTTCGGCACGACGCGGCGATCGCGCGAATGTTCGAGCACGATCATCGGCATCGGCCGCAGCGGCTTGTCCACCCGCGCCTGCCACATCTCGGCGGCGGCGACGGCGACCGAGACCTCGACGCCCGGCGGGTTGATCTCCTCCGGGGTGAGCAGCGCCAGGTAGGCGCCGTAGTAGATCTCCTCGGCGGCGTCGATGGAGACGAAGCCGCGCACCTGAAACGGGTAGGTGCCGGCGAACAGGCGCAGGATCATGCCGCCGAAGGAATGGCCGGCAAGCACGTAGGGCGGGCGGATGTGCGCCGCCAAGAGGAGGTCGTGGAGCTCGGCGACGTCCTGCGCGACGGTGCGCGGCTGCGGTACGGGATCGCTGCGGCTCGGCGCGCAGCCCTGCAAGCTGGTGCCGGGGCGGTCGTAGGTACAGACGCGGGTCAAGCGGGCGACGGCCGGGAGCACCTCCGGCTTGTGCGAGCCGAGATCGCGGAAGCTCCAGATGTCGCCGCCGTTGCCCGCGCCCGACTCGAGGATGACCGTCGGGCTTCCGCTGCCGCGGCACTCCATGTAAATCCTCCGTCCGTCGGGCAGCGTGACCAGCCCCGCCGAGGCCGACGCCGATGCCGTAAGGACGAGGGCCAGCGCCAACGCCGACCACACGGCTGCGGCAATCCTTGCCGGACCCGCGCTCACCTCCGCAGCCCATACGCCGGTGACGATCCGACCGGTTCGACTGCGCCATCGTTCGCTGCCACGCACGGCGGTGCCTCACCGCCAACGCCCTTGATCGCCCCACCGCGCACACTGCGCTCGTCCCCCCAAGTCGTCGTCTGCGGCGGTCTCGATCAGGTGAGGGGTGGCCCGCTTTGGTGCGGAGGGGGAGGGCGGGGGAGGACGGGAGGCTGGTACTCCCGGATACCGAGCTTCCGTCGTAGTCTCCCGCGACCCCAGACGACGTGGGAATGACAATCCGGCCGGCTTCGCACGCGGGAAACCGGGTGATGGCTCAGGAGGTCGTGATCAAGGCGATCGTCCAACACAGGTACGGCTCACCCGATGTCCTTGAGCTCAAGGACGTCGACAAGCCGGTCGCAAGAGCAAACGAGGTGCTGGTGCGGGTGCAGGCCGCGGCCGTCAACATCGGCGACTGGCACCTCCTCAGGGGCATCCCGTACGCGATGCGTCCGGCGGTCGGGCTGCTCAAGCCGAGGCACGAGATTCCGGGACGGGATCTGGCGGGGCGGGTTGAAGCGGTTGGCGGGGCCGTTGAGCAGTTTCGACCAGGCGATGAGGTTTTCGGCTGGTGCGACGGCGCCTTTGCCGAGTACGCGTGTGCTGAGGAGAACAGCCTTTTGGCGAAGCCGGGCAACCTCACGCTCGAGCAAGCCGCGGCCGTTGGAGACTCGGCCTTTACCGCCCTCAATGCCGTTCGCGATCAAGGGAGGATTCAGCCGGGACAGAAGGTGGTGATCAACGGCGCGTCGGGAGGCGTTGGCACGTTCGCCGTCCAGATCGCCAAATCGTTCGGAGCGGACGTGACCGGGGTGTGCAGCACGACGAATGTCGACATGGTCCGATCGATCGGCGCGGACCAGGTCATCGATTACACCCACGAGGACTTCACCCGAGCGCGACAGCGATACGACGTGATGCTCGATCTGGTGGGGAGCCGTTCGTTGTCGGACTGCCGCCGGTCGCTAACCCTCCAGGGCACGTACGTCTTGGTTGGGGTAGCGGATATGGGCCGCTGGCTCGGACTCGCTCGTCAGATCAAGGTGCGCTCGTCGTCACCGTTCGTGCGACAACAGATGCGCCTCTTCATCACGAGGCATACCAGGGACGATCTGATGGTCTTGAGGGAGCTCGTCGAGTCCGGAAAGGTCACGCCGGTCATCGATCGGCACTACCAGCTGAGCGAGGTTCCCGAGGCTCTCCGATACCAGGGAGAAGGCCACGCCCGAGGAAAGCTCGTGATTGCCATCTAAGGCGCGGATCGCACGTCGTCCCTACGCCTCTCTACGGCCAGAGCGAGCGTTCGCCGTCCGCAGGTCCGGGCGCGTGGTCGTGCCCGGAGCGGAAGGGCAGCTGAAGTATCGATGGGCGTGGTTCTCGGCCGCGGGCCACCACGCGGGTGCAAGGGCGGAGCGGACTTGGGGATTCAGGTACGTACCGCGGACAATGTGAAGGGCTCGCCAGGCAACCAGGGTTTCGGTAACCCGAGCGGGCCCGCCGCGGTTCGCGTCGTCGGTGCGACCGCGAACTCGCTGGACTAGGGATCGGCGTTCGTGACGGACCACATCCGCTCGCACGGCGGCAGCGGCTGCTCGGACCACGGGTTGAACCACAGTCGGGGCTCGATCGTCGCCGCGCGCCACGGAAGGACGGAGTGCGCGCTCAGGACGGCGCTCACACGTCGCCCGCATCTCGGTTCGCGCTCCAGTAGCCATCGTCCAGCCGCGCGTACCCGTACATCATTGGCGCGTCGCCAGCGCTGACGTACGCCGTCGTCCGGCCGTAGAGGGTGCTCTGTACGTCTTCGTCCCCTACCCAGTGCTCGGTGATCGCCAGAGCGATCACGAGCGGGTGGCTAGACCGTGCCCGCGGCCCTTGCGCTTCATCGCGGCGCGGACTGTTGTCGTTGGATCGCCGGCCCAAACGCCGATCACCCGCGGTCTGTTTCAGCCGGATAGGCCTCATCGTGCCCGCGCTTGCTAGGGCGCGGTCCATCGCGCCATGATCCCCGCGTGAGAGCCGCCGGCATCGAGACGTTCGGGGGAGAGGTGAAGCCTCTCGAGCTGCAGGAGCCGCCGCCAATGAAGGCCGGCGAGGTGCTCATCGAGGTGAAGGCGGCCGGAGTGGCGAACTGGGACGAGTTCGTCCGCACCGGCGCTTGGGACGTGGGGCGCGCCCCGCCCTTGGCCCTCGGCGTCGAGGCAGCAGGCGAGGTCGTCGCGGTGGGGCCCGAAGTTGAATGGCCCGCCACCGGCGCTGGGGTGATGACGCATCCGCTCCCGCTCGCCTACCAAGGCTGCTGGGCCGAGCGCCTGGTCGCCCCCGCACGCCTGGTCGCCGAAAAGCCCGACAACGCCTCCTGGGGAGAGGCCGGAGCGTTCCCTGTTCCCGCCCTGACGGCGGAGCAGGTGGTGTCCGAGGCGCTCGATGTTCAGTCCGGCGAGACGATCCTGGTCAACGGCGCCGCAGGCGTAACCGGGGGGATGATCGTCGAGCTCGCCGCGCGCCGCGGCGCCACCGTGATCGCGACCGCGAGCCCAAGCAGCGCAGAGCGGGTGAAGGCCCTCGGCGCAGCCGTCGTCCTCGACTACCACGATCCGGAATGGACCACGCAGGCGATGGATGCCGCGGGATCCCCAGGCATTCGGGCTGCGGCGAACGCTGCGAGCGGCGGAGAGGGCGGTGCATTGTCCGCACTCGCCAGGGGCGGTCGTCTGGCGACCATCACCGGCGCGCCACCGCCCAGCGAACGGGACATCGGCATCGCCGACGTCTACATTCGTCCCGACGGCGACCAGCTCCGACTGCTGGCCCTAGCTCTCGCGGAGGGCAAGCTCCACGTCGACATCGCCGCCTCCTATCCCCTCACAAGAGCCGCGGAGGGAATCGCACGCGCCATCAAGGGAGCCGGAGGCGCCGCCGTCGTGCTCGAACCATGAGCCCGTCGCCCCTCCGTCGCGGATCCCCGGGATGTCGGCGATAGCCGCTCTACGGGTACGCCGGAAGCGCGTCGCTGATCCGGGCCGTCGTCACCGTCCCACGTTGCCGGTCGGCGGGCACGTTGACTGCCGTCTGAGCTGGCTTGCGCATCGGACGATTTTCGTGCGCGGCGTCGAGCCCGTTCGGCCCTTCGCGAGACGCTCGCTTGGCCTGGGTGAGCGGTAGTGGTTGGCGGGAGCACGCCGGAGGCGCTCCCGCCGCGGTGGTTGTTAGAGGCGGAGTCCGGCGGTGGCAGACATCATCGGCCCGCGACGTCCGTGGACGGTGGCGATGATCTCCTCGTATCGATGCCCTGCAGGTAGATCGAGGTCGTACCGAGGTTGGCGTGCCCGAGCTGGCGCTGGATGATGTTCAGCGCCACGCCTTCGTGGGCGAGCTCGAGCGCATGGGCGTGGCGGAGCTGGTGGGGCGCAAACCGCCGACGCACACCCGCCTGGACGGCCAGCCGGTGAAGCTCGAAGCGCACGGCGGAGCTTGACCACGCGCGCCCGCGGGTGGCGCCGTCGATGACGCAGAACAACGGACCCGGCGGGAGCTCGATCCGGGCGGCGAGCCAGGGCCGCAGCTGTTCCCAGTCCCAGGCGTCCATGCCGATCTCGCGGCGCCGGCCGCCCTTGCCGTGACGGACCAGCAGCGACCCGCGGTGCTCGTCGAGGTCGTACTCGACCAGCGCAAGCGCCTCCTGGATGCGCAAGCCGGCGCGCCAGAGCACCACGATCATCGCCCGGGCCCGATAGCCATGCCGGTTGTCAGGCGTCCGGCGCATCACCGCCACGATCTCCTCCACCGTCGGCGGATCGGCCGGGTAGCGCTGACCCTTGTTCCGCGGCACGCGCCCAGCGTGATGACCGGGAAGCGTGGCGGGCGAACGACGCCGACCGGCGACGTCGAGCAGAACAGACTCGGACATGGGGTTCCCTCCTCCCATCGAGTGAATCGGCCCCCTCGCCTACCACCGAGCACCGAGCCTTTGGGATTACGCGACACTCGCGGCTGCGAAACTCGCGCCGAGGGCGCTCAAGCGGCGTGCGGCTTGGCCGATGATGCGAGCGGATCGCTGCACCCGACACCGCCCATCCGCGTCCCGACAACATCGCCGTCTGGCCCGTCCAAGGCGACCGCTACGGAGTCGACATCTCCTACGCCGGCGCCACCGGCTACACCCGCGCCGACCACGCCCACCAGATCACCAACGTCAACGCCGTGAACGCTTCCACCAGCAACTCGGCGACATGCGGACGGTCCGCCTCGGCCCCATCGCCCGCGACGCGATGGTCCTCGTCGTCAAGCGCTACGCATAACCCGAAGCATCGCGCTCGTCCGCGGGCGGCCCGCGGCACGGTCTGGCCGACGCTCGAGACGGTCGCTCGCCTGACACATGCGCAAGCAACCAGCGCGTCGTCGATACCGATCCTCCTCGTCCAACCCAGCAGTCTCAGGCGCTCAGCGGAGACGCTTCCAATTCGCGCAGAGCGGCACAGCTCGGCCCGGGAAGGGGACGGCCGCTTCGTCGTGGGGACAAACGACGTAGGCGCCCCCGCGCGCGCCCGGGCCGGCGGCTGGGCCGCGGGCATCGCCGCGGTGGCGAGCTGGCTCGCCGGCGCGGTGCCCGTATTCAGCCCGAAACCTGGTCTTCGCCACGGTGAGCGACCTCGT
The DNA here is from genome assembly GCA_046732275.1 of Actinomycetota bacterium. Taxonomy (GTDB): domain Bacteria; phylum Actinomycetota; class Thermoleophilia; order Gaiellales; family Gaiellaceae; genus 3-1-20CM-4-69-9. The sequence goes on from JBKPMS010000191.1 coordinate 8,898, forward strand.
CGCCCCGGGCCATCCGGAAAGCCCCCGCTCATGTGCTCGAGCACCGTACGCGGGGCCTACCGTTGGAAGGCATCAGGACGCACTAGGCCGTGCGCTACCAGCCGAGGGCGGTCATCGTCGCCAGCGAGCGCATGGACGGGGAGCGGAGCTGGGTACCACGGGAGGCCGGCGAGCTGCTGCACGTCGACGGCGACCTCGCCGTGATGCGTCGACCGTCCCCGAGCGTCCGGCCACAGCGTCCGGTCGCGGTCAAGGACCTCGACCTGCCCGCGGCAATCGAGGGTCTGAAGGAGCCCTTCCGTGCCGACGTCTCAATGGCCCCGAGCTCGCGCCGCAACCGCGTCCGGGAGGGTGCCGACCGAGGACGGTGGGCGTGCTCATGACTGCGCGTCGGCGGGGCGCCGGCCTGTTCCGCTCGGCTGCGCGTCGCCCCACCGCGGCTGCGCTGCCGGTGACGCGTACCAGGCGCCGCGGACGCCCAACGGAGCCGCAGCACGTGCCACCGGCCGGCGGCGGCCACGGGGGCGGTGGTGGCTCCGCGGCGGCGCAGTCGGGTCCGGACCGTGCGGTCGTCGCCTTCGAGGAAGGCGATACCCGTGGTGGGTGTGAACACCACGCGGACGTCGTGCAAGCGCATGCCCAGCTTCCAGGCGAGCCCGGTGGCCATCGCCCCCGGCTGGACCACCGGGCGCAGTCGAGCGATCGGCACGCCGCGGTTTTGCGCCCGGTTCACGGCCGCC
>JBKPMS010000192.1:0-19394 GCA_046732275.1 Actinomycetota bacterium
TACCTCGTCGGGGGCGCCGTGCGCGACGAGCAGCTCGGGCTCGACTCCAAGGACGCAGACTTCGTCGTGCCGGGCGTCGACTACGACGAGCTGCGCCGCGCCCTCGGTCCGCATGGACGCGTCGAGGATCTCGAAGTGGCCGAACGCCTTGTCGGCGCGAGGCTCTATCCGCGCGACCCCGCGTTGCGGGAGCTCGCCCCGGCGGGGATCGAGTTCGCACCGGCGCGGACTGAGCGCAGTACGGGCCCCGGCCGTCACGACTTCGAGATCGTCGCCGACCCATCGCTCTCGATCGGGGACGACCTCGCGCGGCGCGACTTCACGGTCAACGCAATGGCCCGACGGTTGGAGACGGGCGAGCTCGTCGACCCGTTCGGCGGCGCATCGGACCTCGAACGCGGAGTGCTTCGAACGGTGCGGCCGACGAGCTTCGCCGAGGATCCCCTGCGCCTGGTGCGCGGCCTCCGTCTGGTTTCACAGCTCGGGCTCGAGCCGGACGAAGCGACGCTCGACGAGATGCGAGCGGAGGCCGACGGCGTCCGGCTCGTGTCGGCCGAGCGGATCGGCGGCGGCATCCGGTCTGACGGCATGGGGGAGCTCTCGAAGCTTCTGCTCGGCCGTGAGCCGGCGAGGGCGCTGCGGCTCGCCCGGGACACGGGCGTGCTGACCGCTCTGCTGCCGGAGTTCGAGCCGACCATCGGTCTGGAGCAGGAGAGCGAGCGCCAGAACCTCCCGCTCGACGAGCACATCTTCGCGGTCGTGCAGGCAACGGCCGACGCCGGCGATCGCCTCACTGTCCGCATGGGTGCGCTCCTTCACGATCTCGGCAAGCCCGAGGACGACGAGGGACATGCCGACCGCGGCGCGCGCATCGCAGCCGAGGTGCTTCGGCGGCTCCGCTATCCGAACCGCCTGCGAACAGAGGTGACGCGCCTCATCGGCGCGCACGACTTCTCCCTGGACGACGTGGACGAGCTTTTGGCACGGCGCCTCCTGCGCGAGCACGGTGAGCAGCTCGCGTTCGACCTCGTCGCACACAAGGAGGCCGACCTGCGCACGAAGAACGTGCCTGCCGAGGAGCTTGCCGAGAACAATCGGCTGCGAGTGTTGCTCGAACGGGAGCGCTCGCAGCCGCACCGGCTCGCCGACCTCGCCATCGACGGTAGTGACCTGCTCGAGCTCGGCATCAGCGAGGGGCCTGAGGTCGGAAGGACGCTCGAATCGCTGCTCGACGCCGTCGTCGAGGAGCCGGAGCTCAACACGCGGGAGCGATTGCTCGAGCGCGCGCGGGCGCGTGTGCCATGAGCGTCCCGCTGATCCGATGGGACGCCCAGGGCCCGTACACGGTTGCCTTCTCGACCAGGCAAGGGGGCGTGAGCGAAGGAGCGTTTGCGTCGTTGAACCTTGGCCTCCTGACAGAGGACGATGCACAGCACGTCGAAGAGAATCGCCGGCGGCTCTGCGAGTCGATAGGCGCCGAGTTGCAGCGCCTCGCGATGAACCGCCAGGTACACGCCGCTACGGTCAACCGCTCCGAGCCCGGAATGCGCGGAAAAGCCGGCGACGGGCTCTGGTCCGACGAGCCCGGCCAGCCCATGCTCAAGCTGACGGCCGACTGCTTGCCGATCGCACTTGTGCGGCGAAACGGACGCCCGGCGGTCGCCCTGCTTCACGCCGGGCGCCTCGGACTGCTCGCGGGAATCGTGGAGTCCGGCGTCGCGGCGCTGGGGAGTCCGCTCGCCGCTGCCGTCGGGCCCGGCATCGGCCCCTGCTGTTACGAGGTCGGGAAGGACATCCTCGACGCCTACCGAGGCCGCTTCGGTGCAAGAGTCGTCAGGGGCCGAAACCTCGACCTCTGGACGGCCGCCGAGTGCGCGTTGCGCGAAACGCGCGTCGATTCGGTGGAGCGGCTCGATCTCTGCACCGCGTGTAACCCGGAGCGGTTCTTCTCGCACCGCCGTGACGAGGGGCGCACCGGCCGTCAAGGAGTCATAGGTCTTGTCGCCTGAGGCCGTGCGCGCGAACTATGCGCGCATTCGGCAGGAGGTCGGCGACGCCGTGGCCGTCGTCGCCGCCACGAAATACGTCTCAGTTGCGGACATGAGCGGCCTCGTGGAGGCGGGCGTCGAGATCGTCGGCGAGAACCGAGCCCAGGACCTGGAGCGAAAACATGCCGAGTACGGCGACGCCTTTCGTTGGCACTTCATCGGCCACCTGCAGTCGAACAAGGCGAAGGTCGTCAACCGCATCTGCGAGCTCGTGCATTCCCTCGACTCGGAGTCGGCGGCCCGGCGGCTGACCGTCCCAGCGCTTGTCGAGGTGAACCTTTCCGGCGAAGCGACGAAGTCGGGTGTGACGCCGGCCGAGCTGGCAGCGTTTCTGCACGCGTACGCCGACGTGCGCGGCCTCATGACGATGCCGCCGGAGACGGACGATCCCGAAGCGTCGAGGCCCTACTTCCGTCGTCTGCGCGAGCTTGCGGCGGAACATGGTCTGGCGGAGCTCTCGATGGGGACGAGCCAGGATTACCGTCTCGCAGCGGAAGAAGGCGCGACCCTCGTGCGTGTCGGCTCGGTGCTGTACGGAGATCCGGAGCCCCTCCGACGCGGCGCGTAACATTCGAGGCCAAATGGGCTTTGCGGACGTCTGGAACAAGACGCTCGTCTACTTCGGCATCGCCGAAGAGGAAGATTGGGACGAGGATTACGTCACAGACGAGGACATCCAGCGCAGCTACGCAGAGCGCCCGAACGTGCGCCGGCTCGCTCCGCGGCGCCGCGACCGCGACTTCGACGACTGGACCGAGCCGGAGCCCCAGCGGACATCTGCGCCCGATCGGACGGCGGTGCAGCCGCGCGTTGCCGCGCTGCCGTCGCCTGCTTCGGTCCGCGTCCATCTCGTCATCCCTCGCAGCTTCAACGATGCGCAGCAGATTGCCGACAAGTTCAAGGAGGCGATCCCGGTCATCTTGAATCTGCAGAGCTCCGACCAGGACCTGTCGAAGCGTCTGATCGATTTCGCGAGTGGGCTCACGTACGCACTCGACGGCGGCATGCAGCGCGTTGCCGACAAGGTGTTCCTCCTGACACCGCGAAACGTCGAGGTCTCCGCCGAAGAGCGCGCGCGCCTGCTCGAGCGCGGCGGCTTCTTCAACCAGGCGTAACAGGAGTAGTCCGGCTCAGGCCGAAAGGGAGCGAAGTGGCCGGCGGCGCCATGCTTGGCTTGCTCTACGACGCTGTCACCAGCGTCGAGAGCTTCGTGCGCGTCTTCATCTACGTCTACACGCTGCTGATCCTGGCCTACATCATCACGATGTGGGTGCGCCTGCCGTACTCACCGTGGCTCAATCGGATCCAGCGCTTCCTCTACGACGTGTGCGATCCGTACCTACGGATCTGGCGCCGCATCCTGCCGACCTTCGGCCCGCTCGACCTGTCGCCGATCGTCGGTGTCGCCGCGCTCTACATCCTGCTCGCGGTGATCACGAACATCCTCGATCGCTTGCACTGAAAGGGGAAACACAATGACTCTGACTCCCGTCGAGATCCGACACGTCAAGCCGGCCAAGAGCTTCCTCGGCGGTTACAACCGACACGCGATCGACGACCTGCTCGGTGAGATCGTGGCCAGCTTCGAGGACGTCTGGCGCGAGCGGGCCGATCTCGCGGACAAGATCGAGCAGCTCGAGGCCGACCTCACCCGCTTCCGCGAGCTCGAAGGACTGCTGCGCACGACGCTCGTCTCCGCCGAGCACGCGGCCGTCGGCCTGAAGGAGCAAGCCCGAAAGGAAGCAGACCTGATCGTCGAGGAGGCACAGCTGGAAGCGCGCACGATCACGAGGAGCGCGCGGAGCGAGCACGAACGCCTGCTCGGCGAGATCCGGCGCATGCGCGCGCTTCTGCAGTCGGTGCTGACGCTCGTCGACGAGGATCTGGCGCCGGAGGTGCCCGCCGTCGAAGCTGCCTGAGCTCGAAGCTAGACTCCCTGCATGCAGGCGGTTTCCACGCGTGTCCGGCTGCGAGTCGCGCCGGGCTCCGCACGACCCGGCGTCGTTGGGCGATACGGCGACGGCTGGAAGGTTCGGGTCGCGGCGCCGCCCGAGGGCGGGCGCGCGAACGACGCACTCGTGCGTTTGCTCGCCGACACCCTCGAAGTCGCGCGAGACGACGTGACACTCGTGTCGGGCCACGGCGGCCGCGACAAGGTCGTCAATCTCGCGGGCCTGGGCCTCGCCGACATCGAGCACCGCCTCACGGCCGCCGCAGAGGACACGCGCCGGTGAGTGTGATCGACACCGGCCAGTTCCGGCAGATCCTGCTCGAAGAGCGGCGGCGCGTCGCCGCGGCGATCGAGAACCTCCACGACGAGCATCCGGGCTCCATCCGCGACGAGACCGGGGAGGATGCCGCCTTCGACAACCATCTCGCCGACACCGCCACGGACACGTACGATCGCGAGCTCGACTACACGCTCGAGGAGAACTCCGAGCACGTGCTGACGGAGATCGATGCGGCGCTGAAGCGGATCGAAGACGGAACGTACGGCACGTGCACGAACTGCGAACACCAGATTCCCCCGGAGCGTCTCGAAGCGCGCCCGTGGGCGACGCTCTGCATCGGCTGCAAGCGCGAACGGGAAAGGCGTTGAGCGAGCGGGTGTCGCAGCCGCAGGCGGACGTCCGCGTCGGCTCTTCGACCGACGGGCTCACGCCGATCTCGGTTGCCGAGAGGTCGCTCGGCGCCGGATTCCCTCAGTGGCTGAGCCTCGGCGCGGTGGCGCTGGCCGCGATCGGCGCCGACCAGCTGACGAAGGCAATCGTCACGAGCCGCCTCGAGCTCAACGACGAGGTGCAGGTCTTCGGATCGTTTTCGATCCACCACGTGACGAACTCGGGGATTGCATTCGGCCTGTTCTCGAGCGCGACGCCGATCGTCATCCTGCTGACGGCGGTCGCGGTCGGGTGGATGCTCTACTTCTTCGCGCGGTCCGGGTCGCGACACCCGGTGCTTCCGGTTGCCCTCGGCCTCGTCATCGGCGGCAGCGTCTCGAACCTCATCGACCGTGTCCGGCTCGGTCACGTGACGGACTTCCTCGATTTTCGCTACTGGCCGGCGTTCAACCTCGCCGATACGTTCATCGTCGTCGGCGTCGGCGCACTGTTGATCGCACTCGTAGTCACCGATCACCAGCGCGTTCAGCCCAGAGCGGGCTGACGTCGGCGTCCGCGCGGATGTGAAGCTCCGCGTTCCCGAAACGGCGGCGGGGGAGCGGCTCGATCGCTTTCTCGCTTCGCTCGACGAGATCGGATCGCGCGGTGCCGCCGAGCGCCTGCTCCGGTCCGACCGCGTGCTCGTCGACGGCCGGGCGCTCGGCAAGAGCCACCGGCTTACGGGCGGAGAGGAGGTCGCGTTCGAGCCCGATGCGCCCCGTGCGCTGGAGCTCGAACAGGAGTCGATGGACCTGCGGATCGCCTACGAGGACGATCAGCTGCTGGTCGTGGACAAACCTGCCGGCGTGGTCGTCCATCCGGCGCCGGGGCACGGGACGGGCACGCTGGTGCACGGGCTGCTCGCATACGACGTCGCGGGCGGTGACGCCGGGCGCCCCGGCATCGTCCACCGGCTGGACCGCGACACCTCCGGGCTGATGGTCGTCGCGCGCTCGGACGACGCGCACCGGAGGCTGCAGCGGCTCGTCCGGAACCGCGACCTCGAGCGCCACTACGCGGCGCTCGTCGTCGGCCGCCCGCGATCGCGGAGCGGTCGCATCGAGGCGGCGATCGGCCGCGACCGGCGCGATCCGTTCAAGCACTCGCTCGACACCGAGACGCCGCGGCCGGCGGTCACGCACTTCGACGTCGCCGAGCTGCTGCCGCGGCACGCGCTCCTCGACGTTCGGCTCGAGACGGGCCGGACCCATCAGATCCGCGTCCATCTGGCGGCGATCGACCTGCCGGTCGCCGGGGATCCGGTGTACGGGCGTCCACAGGAGCTCGGCCTGAAGCGGCAGTTCCTGCACGCCTCCCGACTGGCGTTCACCCATCCCTTCACGGAGGAGCGGGTCGATGTCGAATCGAAGCTCCCGGACGATCTCGCCGCAGCGCTCGCCGCTGCACGTAGGGGAGCGTAAGCCCGCAGCTACAATGCCCCGCTAACCACGACCCGGCGGACAACCTGGGTGGCGGTGCCGGCGTTCGACGGATGCCGGTTCCAGCCGGGCCCGCCGGAAGTAACGCCACACAACCAGAAAGGGGAATCGATCCCGATGTCCGTCGTCTCCATGCGCGAGCTGCTGGAGGCCGGAGTTCACTTCGGCCACCAAACACGCCGCTGGAACCCGAAAATGCGCCGCTTCATCTTCAATGACCGCGGCGGCATCTACATCATCGACCTGCAGCAGACGCTGCAGCTGCTCGAGGACGCGTACGCCTTTGCCCGGAACGTCGGCGAGCGAGGCGGCGCGATCCTGTTCGTCGGCACGAAGAAGCAGAGCCAGGCGGCGATCGAGGAGCAGGCCAAGCGCGTCGGAATGCCCTACGTCAACCACCGCTGGCTCGGCGGCCTCCTGACGAACTGGCGCACGATCTCAGACCGGATCGACCGTCTCCACGAGCTGCGCCGCCTGAGGGAGGAAGGGCAGCTCGACCTCCTCCCGGCGAAGGAGCGCATCTCGATGCTCGGCGAGCTGGAGAAGCTCGAGGAAAATCTCGGCGGCGTCGCCGACATGAAGCGGCAGCCGGACGCTGTCTTCATCATCGACCTCCGGAAAGAACAGCTGGCGGTGCGCGAGGCGCGGCGGCTCGGCCTGCCCGTCATCGCGCTCGTCGACACGAACGCCGATCCCGACGAGGCCGACTACGTCATTCCTGGGAACGACGACGCGATCCGCTCGTGCGAGCTGATCGTCCGCGTCATCACCGACGGCATCGAGGCCGGACGGCAGAAGGCGACCGAGGCCGACTTCGCACGACGCGCCGAGCGCGAAGCACCGGCCGCAGCTGCTGAGCAGCCATCGATTCCGGAAGGCGACTACGAGCAGGTCTCGGCGGGAGAGGAGCAGGTGCCGGCAGGAGAGGAGCAGGTCGCGGAGGAGGTACCGACGAATGGCTGAGATCTCGGCGGCGCTCGTCAAAGAGCTTCGCGACCAGACCGGCGCGCCGATGATGGACTGCAAGCGTGCCCTCCAGGAGACGAACGGGGACATCGAGTCGGCCGTGCGCCTGCTGCGCGAGAAAGGAATGGCCGGCGCCGCGAAGCGGTCGGATCGCGCGACGCCCGAAGGAAAGGTCGGCTACCGGCTCGCCGAAGACGCCAGGCGGGGAACGATGGTGGCGATCGGCTGCGAGACGGAGCCTGTCTCCAACAACGACGAGTTCCTCGCGTTCGCCAAGAAGGTCCTCGAGGCCGTCGAGGCGAGCGGGCCCGGCGCCGAGGGGGCGCTGGAAGAGGAGCGGGCGCAGCTCGCCGGCAAGCTCGGCGAGAACATCGTGGTGACGGGAACCGCGAGGTTCGAGGCCGTCGACCACGGAACGATCGCTGCGTACGCGCATCCACCGCGGAACAAGATCGGCGTGCTTCTACAGCTGCGCGGCGGCTCGGAGGAGCTCGGCAGGAAGGTCGCAATGCACATCGCCGCGATGAAACCCGATTGGATCGGCCGCGACGACGTGCCGGAGGAGGTCGTCACGCAGGAGCGAGAGATCTACGAAAGCTCCGACGAGGTGCAGTCGAAGCCCGAGCAGGCACGCGAGAAGATCGTCGAGGGGATGCTGAACAAGCGCTTCTTCGGAGCGAACGTTCTCGTGGACCAGGAGTGGATCCACGACTCCTCGAAGAAGGTCGGCGACGCGCTCGCGGAAGAGGGCGCTGAGGTGCTCGAGTTCGAGCGCTTCGAGCTGGCCGGTTGACCCTCCAGCCCGAACAGACGCTCGCGGCTCCGTCGGAGTCGCGGTCGATGTTTCGCCGGATCCTGCTCAAGCTCTCCGGTGAGTCGTTGATGGGCGATCGTGAGTACGGGCTCGACCGGGACACGATCGACTCCCTCGCCGAGGAGATCATCGAAGTCGGCTCGTCCGGTGTCGAGACGGCGCTCGTGGTCGGCGCTGGGAACATCTACCGCGGCATGGCAGCCGCGGCGGAGGGAATGGACCGCGCAACTGCGGACTACTCGGGCATGCTCGCCACGGTCCTCAACTCCCTGGCCCTCCAGGACGCACTCGAGGACCGCGGTGCGCATACCCGGGTCTTGTCGGCGCTCGAGCTGAAGGAGGTCGCCGAGCCGTACATCCGGCGCCGCGCGATCCGGCATCTCGAGAAGGGGCGCATCGTCATCTTCGCCGCCGGCACCGGCAATCCGTTCTTCACGACCGACACGGCGGCCGCGTTGCGTGCGCTCGAGATCAACGCGGACGCGATCCTGATGGCGAAGCACGGCACGCAGGGCGTGTACGACGAGGACCCTCGGCTCGAGCCGGACGCCGAGTTCCTGCCCGAGCTCACCCATCGCGAGGCGATCGAACGCGGGCTGAGGGTGATGGACACGACGGCGCTGTCGCTCTGTATGGACAACAATCTGCCCATCTACGTCTTCCAGCTCGCACAGGGGAATATCCGCCGTGTCCTCGAAGGCGAGCGCATCGGCACGATCATCTCGACCCCTGCGAAGGAGGAGCGCTGATGGCAACCGTCGACGAGCTGATCCAGGACGCCCAGAAGCGAATGGGCTCGAGCGTGGAGCACACGCGCACCGAGTTCAACACGGTCCGGACGGGCCGAGCATCCGCGGCCCTGCTCGACCGCGTCCAGATCGACTACTACGGGCAGCCTACGCCGCTGAAGCAGCTTGCGACGATCAACGTTCCCGAGCCGCGGATGCTCACGATCCAGCCGTTCGATCCCTCCTCGATCAAGTCGATCGAGAAGGCGATCCAGGAATCCGACCTCGGGCTGACGCCGTCCAACGACGGCAAGCTGATCCGGCTACCGATGCCGCAGCCCACCGAGGAGCGCCGCAAGGAGCTCGTGAAGGTCGTGCGCAAGATTGCCGAGGAGGGGAGGGTCGCAGTGCGAAACGTGCGCCGCGATGCCGTCCAGCACCTCAAGGAGCTGACGAAAGGCGACGTCGGCAAAGACGACGAGCACCGCGCCGAGGAGCGAGTTCAGAAGCTGACGGACGAGCACACGAAGTCGATCGACGAGCTTCTGAAGCACAAAGAAGCGGAGATCATGGAGGTCTAGGCCGCGGAAAGTGCTCCGCACTTTCCGCCGGGTTGGGAGAAAGACCGTCGCTTCGCTCGGTGGACAAAGAAAGAGCATGAGCCTCCTCACCAAGATCAAGACGCTGCGGCACGTACGGGCCGCCGCCGAGCCGGAGCTGCCCGAAGCAGCTCACGCCGTGGCGATCATCATGGACGGCAACGCCCGCTGGGCACGCCGCCGCGGGCTGCCGATCGCAGCGGGCCATCGCGCGGGGACGAAGGCGCTGCGCCGGACCGTCGAGGCTGCGATCGACCTCCACGTCGAGTCGCTCGCGGTCTACGCGTTCTCCACCGAAAACTGGAATCGACCGCCGGACGAGGTCGAGCTGCTGATGGAGATCTTCACCGAGACCATCGAGCGGGAGCTCCCCGACCTCGTCCGTCAAGGGGTTCGCACACGCTTTATCGGTCGCCGTGACCGCGCCCCACTTGCGCTGCAGGAGCGCATGGCCGCGCTCGAACGCGAGACCGAGGAGAACACGACGCTGAATCTGTGGATCGCGTTCGACTACGGCGGCCGCGCCGAGATCCTGGACGCTGCGAACAGGGCCGTCGCCGCGGCCCGTCAGGTCGACGAGGCAACGTTCGCCTCGTATCTCAACGCCCCGGAGATGCCGGATCCCGACCTGCTGATCAGGACTTCAGGCGAGCTGAGGGTCTCAAACTTCCTCCTGTGGCAGCTTGCCTATGCAGAGCTGGTGTTCGTGGACACGCTCTGGCCCGACTTCGGCGAGGAGGAGCTCCGCGCCGCTCTCGACGACTACGCCAACCGCAGGCGCCGCTTCGGCGGTCGGTGACACGTAACCCGTTGGTTTCGCGGGTCCTCGTCGCGCTCGTCGGCCTGCCGGCCGTGCTCGGGATCGTGTACCTCGGGGGGTGGTGGCTCTTCGTCCTCGGCGCGGTCGCGGCGGTGCTCGCCCTGCACGAGTACGCGCTCATGGTCCGCTCCCTGCGGCCGGTGATCCTCGCGGCCTACGCCGGCGCGCTCCTGTCACTCCTTGGCGCGCACCTCGCCGGCCTCGAATGGACCGCCGCCGGCTTTCTCAGCACGATCCTGCTCGCCTTCCTGCTCCACTGGCTCGGCGACACGCGCCAGTCGGCGACGATCGCGATCGCATCGACCGTCCTTGGGGCCGCCTGGATTGGGCTCTGTCTCGCTCACCTGTTGCTCCTCCGCGAGATTCCCGACAACGGGCGCCTCGCGACGTTCACCGTGCTCTTAGCCGTGTGGGCAGGCGACATCGGGGCCTTCTTCGCGGGTCGCCTGATCGGGCGGCACCGGCTCGCCCCGACGCTGTCGCCCGGTAAGACGTGGGAGGGCTTCCTCTTCGGCGCCGCTGCGACGATCTTCGTCGCGTTCGTGGCGCTGTACAAGCAGGACTACCTGTCGATCGGCGAATCGATCGCCCTCGGCGCCGTGATCGCTGTCGTCGCACCGCTCGGGGACCTCTTCGAGTCGGCCCTGAAGCGCGACATGCAGATCAAGGACACGGGCCGCCTGCTGGCGGCGCACGGCGGCGTGCTCGATCGCATCGATTCTCTGCTGTTCGCCTCGGTCGCGGCGTACTACCTGCTCCGCGCGTTCTAGCCGCGCGAATCCGTCCCGCTTCACGGGACATGATGACTTCGCGCGGGACTCCAGCGCGACGGAGCGCGGTTTCGGCGAGCGGTGGCAAAGCCACCGTTCGCGGGCATCGAGAGGAATACGGCAACTAGCCGTCCCGCCTGAGACGCGTCGGGCGAACCTACACTTCTGCATGTGAAACGAATCGCTCTACTCGGCGCCACCGGCTCCATCGGACGCCAGGCGCTGGAGATCATCGGCAGGCATCCTGAGCTCGAGCTCTGCGCCGCAGCTTCGGGCTCCAGCGTCGTGGAGGGCCTCGCACCGCTGACTCAAGTCGGAGGAGATCTCACGCACCTGCTGGAGGAGGCCGAGCCCGATCTCGTCCTGAACGCGGTTGTGGGCTTCGCGGGGCTTCCGGCGACGCTGTGGGCGCTCGAACACGGAGTCGACCTCGCGCTCGCGAACAAGGAGAGCCTCGTTGCCGCCGGCGCACTCGCCCTTGAGGCCGAGGAGCGGGGCGGTGGGCTGCTCCTCCCGGTCGACAGCGAGCACTCCGCAGCCTTTCAGTGCCTGGAGCGCCGCGGCGCTCACCAGGTTCACTCGCTCGTGCTGACGGCCTCCGGCGGGCCGTTTCGCGGGCGAACGGCCGGCGACCTCGAGGACGTGACGCCGGCCGAGGCGCTGGCTCACCCCACCTGGGCGATGGGCCCGAAGATCACGATCGACTCGGCGACCCTCGCCAACAAGGGCCTGGAGCTGATCGAGGCGCACTTCCTGTTCGGACTGCCGTACGAGCGGATCGAGGTCGTGGTCCAGCCAACGTCGGTCGTACACGCGCTCGTTCGCTTCCGTGACGGCGCTGCGCTCGCGCATTTGGGCTATCCCGACATGCGCGTGCCGATCTCGTTCGCACTGACGTATCCGGAACGTGCAGAGACGCCGATCCCGGCGCTCGACTTCGGCTCGGGGCTGACGCTCGAGTTCGAGCAGCCGGATCACGAGACCTTCCCGCTACTGCAGCTCGCACGACGGGCAGGCGAGCTCGGCGGGACCGCGCCGTGCGCGTTCAACGCCGCGAACGAGGTCGCGGTCGGCGCTTTCCTCGAAGGCCATCTTTCCTTCCTCGGTATCGCGGACGTCGTGGCGGACGTCCTCTCCGAAGCCGACCTGTCTCCTGCGGGTGATCTCGAGGAGCTCGTCGCCGCAGACGCCGAGGCGCGCCGTCACGCCGCGCAGTCGATCCAGCGACCGGTGGGACGCCCGTGAACATCCTCGTCGCCATCCTCGGCCTCGCCTTCCTGATCCTCTTGCATGAGGCCGGCCATTTCTTCGTAGCACGGGCCGTCGGGATGAACCCTCGCCGCTTCTACCTGGGCTTCCCGCCGGCCCTCGCGAAGGTGACCCGCAACGGCATCGAGTACGGCATCGGGGCGATTCCGCTCGGCGGCTACGTGAAGATTCCAGGGATGCATCGCCCGGCTGCGTCCGACCTGGACGTCCAGCTCGGGCCGGCTCTCAACGAAGACCCGCGCCTGTTCCCGAAGGTCGCACGCGTCAAGCGGGCCCTCGAAGCGGGCAACCTCGATGGCGCGCGTGCTGCGCTGCCCGATCTGTCACAGGCAGTGGAGACGGCGAACGTCAGCCCTGCCGCTGCGAAGGCTGCCCAGCGTGGAGTGGGAGAGCTCGCCGACTCGCTGAGCGACGACGCGTACTGGCGCCAGGGCACGTGGAAGCGCGTGGCCGTCATCTTCGCCGGCCCCGGCACGAACATCCTCCTCGCGATTCTCCTCATCTGGGCGGCGTACCTGATCGGCGCGCCGGGCGATACGAGCCGGACCGTCAAGAACGTCAAGTCGAATACACCCGCGGCTCGGGTCGGCCTTCATCCGGGGGACGAGATCGTCGCCGTCAACGGCAAGCCGACCCAGGACTTTGCGGCCGTGTCGAATCTCATCCGCGGCTCAGAGGGAAAGCCGATCACCGTCACCGTCGTGCGCCGAGGCATGGCGCAGACGCTCGGCCCGGTCAAGACGATCAAGCTCGACGACCACTACGCTCTCGGCTTCGAGCCCGGCTGGCAGACCGTCAGGTACGGCCCCGTCGGTGCGTTCACGCACAGCCTCCACGACACCGGGGTCGCAGCGAAGGGAATCGTCACGTTTCTCCCGCGGCTCGTGACCGGCTCGGGGAGGAAGGACGTGTCGAGCCCCGTCGGCATCGTCGACTACTCGAGCCGCGCAGTGGAGCTCACGTTCTCGCTCTACCTGCAGATCCTCGGCCTGGTCAGCCTGTCCGTCGCGATTCTCAACCTCTTGCCACTCCTGCCACTCGACGGCGGCCACATCCTGTTCTCGCTGATCGAGGGAGCCCGCCGCCGCGCTGTTGGGCGCGAGGTGTATGAGCGCGTGTCGGCGCTCGGCATCGCGTTGTTCCTCGTGTTGATGCTGATCGGGCTCTCGAACGACATCAACCGACTCGGCGGCGGCTAACACAGGGCGGCGCCCGGGGCCGCCGATACACTGCTCGCGGGTTGGCTTCAGAGCGGCAGATCGACGTCGGTGGGGTGAAGATCGGCGGGGGCGCACCCGTCGTGGTGCAGTCGATGACGCTCACGAAGACGCACGACGTCGAAGCGACGACGGCGCAGATCGCGGCGCTCGCGTCTGCCGGATGCGAAATCGTGCGCTGCGCAGTTCCGAAGACGGAGGACGCGGAGGCGCTCCGGAAGATTGTCCGGCTCTCGCCGATTCCGGTGATCGCGGACATCCATTTCAACGCGAGCCTCGCACTGAAATCGATCGACGCAGGCGTGGCCGCTGTGCGCATCAACCCTGGGAACATCGGTGGATCCGACAAGGTCGCCCAGGTGGTGCGGGCTGCGCAGAGCGCAGGCATCCCGATGCGGATCGGCGCGAACTCCGGCTCGCTGCCGAAGCACCTTGCCGACGTCGCGCAGCGCGATCAGGCCGAGGCGCTCGTCGAGGCGGCGCTGGAAGAGGTGCGCCTGCTCGAGAGCCTGGGCTTCCGCGACTTCAAGATCTCCGTCAAGTCGAGTCACGTACCGACGATGATCCGCGCGTACCGGATGCTCTCGGCCAAGGTGCCGTATCCACTCCATCTGGGCGTCACCGAAGCCGGCACCCCCGCATCCGGCTCGATCAAGAGCGCGGTCGGGATGGGCGCGCTGCTCGTCGACGGGATCGGCGACACGATGCGGGTCTCGCTGACGGCCGACCCGGTCGAGGAGGTGCGCGTCGCCTTCGAGATCCTGAAGTCGCTCGGGCTCCGCGAGCGTGGGCCGATCATGATCGCCTGCCCGTCCTGCGGCCGTGACAACGTCGGGGTGCAGACCCTCGCGGAGAAGGTGGAAGAACGGCTTCACGTGTATCCCCAGCACTTCGAGGTCGCGGTGCTCGGCTGCGCTGTGAATGGACCGGGCGAGGCAGGCGACGCCGACTTCGGAATCGCCGGCGGACGCGACACCGGCTTCATCTACGCGCACGGTCGCGTGCTCAAGAAGGTGTCGTCCGACATCCTCATCGACGAGCTGTTCCACGAGATCGACAAATGGATCGCGGACGGCATGAAGCGTCCGAAGCGCCTGAAGATGGCGAAGCCGGCTGCCCTGGCGATGGCTGAGGCCTCGCTGATCCCGCTCGGCGAATAGTCTGCCCGGACAACAGTGATTGCCCGGGCCTCACAGCTTTTTCTGCCGACCTTGCGCAACCCGCCGGCCGATGCCGAGGCGGTCAGCCACAAGCTCCTCGTCCGCGGCGGGTTCATCCGCCAGGTCGGCGCCGGTTTGTGGACGTTCCTGCCCCTTGGCTGGCGCGTACACCAGAAGGTTGTCCAGATCCTCCGGGAGGAGATCAACGCAATCGGTGGGCAGGAGATGCTCGAGCCGGTGCTGACGCCGGCGGAGCTGTGGGAGACGAGCGGTCGCATCGGGATCCCGATCGTGTTCGAGCTCAAGGACCGGACCGGTCGCGACTACGTGCTGCCGTTTTCGCACGAGGAGACGATGACGTTCCACGCGCGCGAGCTTCAGTCCTACAAACAGCTGCCCCAGGTCTGGTACCACTTCTCGACCAAGGAGCGGGACGAGCCGCGGCCGCGCGGCGGACTGCTGCGCGTGCGCGAGTTCATCATGAAGGACTCGTACTCGTTCGATCGCGACGAGGCCGGACTCGACCGCAGCTTCGATGCACATAAGCGGGCGTACGAGCGCATCTGGGAGCGCTGCGGGCTCGAGGCGTACTACGTCGAGGCAGAGTCGGGGGTCATGGGGGGTCGAGAGTCGTCCGGGTTCATGGCGCCCGCGACGTCGGGCGAGAACATCCTCGTTCGCTGCGAGAACGGCGACTACTTCGCCGACTACGACGCCGCACGCGGCATCCCGCGTTCGCCTGAATTTCCCGACACGCTGGAGCGCCCGGAGGAGGTCGAGACGCCCGGCGTCGCGACGATTGACGCCCTCGCCGAGTTTCTCGGCATCGATCCCGCAGCGACGTCGAAGGCCATGCCGGTGATGGTCGGCGAACGGCCGGTGCTCGCGCTCATCCGCGGCGACGACCGTCTGAGCGAGGAGAAGCTCGTCACGGCACTCGGCGAGACCTACCGCCCGGCGACGGAGGAAGAGATTCTGGCGGTGTACGGCGCCGGCGGCGGCTCGCTCGGGCCTGTCGGCGTCACGATCGACGTCGTCGCCGACGACGCGTTGCGCGAGGGACAGTTCGTGGCAGGGGCCAACCGCGACGGCTGGCACCTGCGCGGCGTGCAGGCGGGGCGCGATTACAGCCCGCGCTTCGCCGACATCCGCCAGGCGAATGCCGGCGACGCGTGTCCGCAGTGCGGCGGCAAGCTCGTCGAGGAGCCCGCGATCGAACTCGGCCACATCTTCAAGCTCGGCACCTTCTACTCCGTGCCGTTCGGCGCGACGTTCCTTGACGAGGACGGCGAGAAGAAACCCCTCGTGATGGGCAGCTACGGCATCGGGCCGGCGCGCACGATCGCAGCGATCGTCGAGCAGCACCACGACGAGCGCGGCATCGCGTGGCCGGCGTCCGTGGCGCCGTACGACGTCCACATGGTCGTCCTGCCGGGTCAGGAGGAACGCGCCGAAGAGCCTGCGCGGGCACTCGACGCCGACGGGTTCTCGGTGCTCCTGGACGAGCGCGACGCGCGGGCAGGAGAGAAATTCGCGGACGCCGACCTCATCGGCTGTCCCGTGCGCATCACCGTGGGGCGAAAGGCTGCGGAAGACGGTACGGTGGACCTTCGGGACCGCGCGAAGGGGGAAGACACGGCTGTGAGCCTGGATGAGCTCGTCTCGAAAGTGCGCATGGTGCTTCGCTGATGGCGCGGAAGCGGCGCTTCAGCGACGAGCCGTTCGGCCCGACCGTCGAGCGGCTGATGGGGGAGTCGGGCCTGACGTACCGCTCGCTCGCGGAGAAAACGAAGCTTTCCGCCGGCTATCTCAATCACCTCGTGCACGGCAATCGTCCGGTCCCGTCGGATGACGTGATCAAATCGCTCGCACGTGCACTCGGCGTCGAGGCCGAGCACTTCCGCGAGTACCGCCTGCGTGTGATCACCGACCGGCTCGAGCGGATGCCGGACCTGATCGACAAGCTGTACAGGCGCTACGGCACCTGAGGCGTCGCTCGCGACGCCGCGGCCGGCTGTTGGCTAAGAGCGCGAGCTCTTAGCCGATACCATGCGTGGGTCGCGGGGCGTGGCGCAGCCTGGTTAGCGCGCTAGTCTGGGGGACTAGAGGTCCCGAGTTCAAATCTCGGCGCCCCGATCAAAAACCCGCTGGTAACGGCGGGTTTTTCTATTCGCTCTTGGAGGGCTAGCGAATGGCGCACAGCGATATCCACGGAGCGGCATAGCCGCCGATGCAACACTGATGCGTCGCAGCGCGTGGTCAACCTGTACCGGCAGAGCATCGAGACGAACATCGTTCCGGAGGTCGGTCACTCGCGGCTTGTCAATCTGCGGCGTTCGCCTTGTTCAAGAAAGGAGTCAAGCGAACGCTGACGCCGTTGCGGCTCGCGCTCGACATTGTCTTGGATGAGAAGATGGGGCGAACCCTGCCGCCGGCATGAAGATTCCGAAGGAAGCGCCGACCCGGAAACCGCACATCCCGACGCTCGCTGAGGTAAACCGGATTCTGGAGAAGGCGACCCCGGACGGCCGCGCGGGGATCATCCTCGCCGCATCGCTCGGGTTGCGACGGAGCGAGTTGCTGGCGCTGCGGTGGATGGACGTTGACCTGGAGCACAACCTCGTGCGGGTGCGCCGCAAGAACATCGGCGGCATCATCGAGGAGGGCTCGAAGACGGAGGCGGGCGCGCGCACGGTCCCGTTCGGTCACGCTTCCCAATCGTTGCACGACGTCGCGGGTCCCGACATCGAGCGCGAGAGGGGCCGACGCAGCCGGCCCCCTCTGTGTCTTCTTGCCGATGCGCTACTTCACCCTCGTCGCGAGTGCCGTGAACGAGTTGTCGGCCGGCAGAGAATCACGCCCGCCGGCGATCGTGGCCGTCGCCTGCAAGGTCACCTTGCCTATCGCTGCATCTTCGTCCGTGAAGACGTAGCTGAACCTGAAGTCGGTCGCCTTCTGCGCCGGAACGGACAGCGTGAGCGCTCCGACGTTGACGAACCCGCCCGGCGTGCTCTTTGCCAGCTGCACCTGAACGGTCTCTGGGTACCGCCGGTTCGTGAGAGAGACCGTGATCGACTTGGTCTGCCCCGGCGAGGCCGTCTGAGGCACGGTCATCTTCGTTATGGCGACGTCGTGTGTCTTGACGTTCACCAGGACGGTGCTGCTTCCGCTGCGGCCGTCGCTGAGCGTTGCCGTGATCTTGGCCGTGTACTGGCCGTCCGCCGCATACCGGTGGGTGGGGCAGCATCCTTCGGCCGACGCGCCGTCACCGAAATCCCAGTTCTGCGACTGAACGGTTCCGTACGCGGTGGGATCGAAGACGGACGCGCTGAACTGGGCGGTGTCGAAGATCGAGGGATCATGCGGATTGACGAACGCCGCGACCGAGGGTGGAGGCGCGACCTCAAGGCCGAAGCTCTGCGGGGCTCCTGACTGCCCGTCGTAGCTCCCGACCTGAATGAAGTAGGTCTTGCCGGCTGTCGTTCGGAGGACACTGTGCTCCGACGCGCAGCCGACCTCAGTCAGCTGCGTGAGCGAGCTCCCTGTGTAGAACGCGATGAACGAATTGGTACTCGACGAGCTGCCGTGAGCGTGAACGATCATGTCCTCGGTCGGCGTGAACGCGTACCAGATCGTGTGGCTGATCGGCCCGCACGAAGGAAAGGCGGGCTCCCCGCTCTCCATCCCGGCGGCAGACCTGTCGCTGAAGTCGGAGAACGGAAGCGATTCGATGTCGGTTGCCTTCGCGAAATCGTCGTTTATGGGCGGAGGCACGTTGTGCAAATTGAGTTGCAGGTGCGCGCTTCCGACAGAGACGCTGCCGGCCTGGATGTAATAGGTGGTGTTGGCAGAAGCGGTCAGCTGCGTGGATCCACCGAAGCCGATGCAGCCGGAGAAACCCAGGTTGCCGATCCCTGGCCCGAACGACTGGTAGACATTTGCCACCACGCCAAAGTCGCTCCCGCTCAGATCGATCTTGACGGCGGTCGCGACTGCGGGCGTGAACGAGTACCAGACCGACTGGTTCTGGAAGTTGCAGACCTGAGGTTCGCCGGGCTCGGTCGAGGTCCCGTTGAGATCACCGCTATCCGTGAACGGCAATGACGAGACGACCTGGGCGTTGGCGAACAGGTCGTTGTCCGGCAGGGACGCGGATGCGAGTCCCGCGTTCCCAAAGGACAGGGTCGCGAGCACGCAGACCGCCACGAGCAGGCGCGTTGTCCGCGGTCGCCGAAACGCTCGCCGCCTCCGAGATGGAACGTCGAGATTCATGGAGCCTCCCTCCTTCGGAGCATCAGGGGCAGCAAACCGAGCCGCCAGACGCTCGACTGGGCGGCGTACGCGCCTCACAGCCGTTTCTGGTGGTCGGGATGATCGAAAGGTCATTTCTTCCTCCCCGAGAAAGTCGCTGACGCCGCGATCCTTGCCGCCCCCGCTAACCGGGCCCTAATCGGCAGCACGACGCCTGTGATTGAAGCGAGCGCAATGCCGCGTCAAGGCGGCATCTATGCCCTACGCGACGTCGCGAGCCCTACGCGACGTACTGGCAAACGCCCGAGGCGTTCGATGATCGCCTCGCCCTGTTCGAGGCGGTCTGCGCCATGAACTAGAAGGCGTCGTGGCGAAGCGGACGGCCAGTCCCTACCGCCCCGGCTATCGCGGTTCGCTCAAGGTGAAGAACGGTGAATACTCGCGCTACGAAATGGAGGGGGAGTCAGCCATCACGCAACGCCACCAGCGCGCGTTCCGTTCGTCGCGGGGCCGAGGTTGCATGACGAAGCCGGCGTTCGGATCGCCTCCCGGCCGCCGTGTCTGCGAAGGATGACCCGGGCGTGTCATGGGTCGGCGGCCTGATGACCCAAGCGTGTTATATCGCTTAGAGAGGTCGGGTCGTAGCGTGATCC